>JASFHK010000008.1:0-64385 GCA_050123275.1 Dehalococcoidia bacterium | reverse complement strand
CCCTTTTACCTTAAAAGGGCGGCGGGCGGGAATAGATAAAAATCGGGGAGGGGTGGTACCCTCAAAATAACCCCCTCACTATATAGCCACTCCGTCCAAAGAGTGCTAAAATAAAGACAGGGTTTTTGTTATGGAAAGCCAGTCTGTTTTAGCCACCACCTGCGGCGAGCTGGAGCTGCGCTGGGGCGAGCGCACCTACGTCATGGGCATCCTCAACGTCACCCCCGACTCCTTCTCCGGTGACGGGCTGGCCGACGACGTCAAGGCGGCGGTGAAGCGGGCGAAACAGATGGTCAAAGAGGGCGCCGACATCATCGATATCGGCGGCGAGTCCACCCGCCCCAACGCCCAACCCGTTCCGGCTGAAGAAGAGCTGCGCCGAGTTATCCCCGTCATCGAAACGCTGGCCGGCGAGCTTTCCGTACCGATGAGCATCGACACCACCAAGTCGGAGGTGGCGCAAAGGGCGCTGGAAGCGGGGGCGAGGCTGCTCAACGACCAGTGGGGCCTGAAGGCCGACCCGCGTTTGGCCGAGCTGGCTGCCGAGTGGAAAGTCCCCATCGTGCTGATGAGCAACCAGCGCGACAAGGGCGGCTACGACGACATCCTCAAGCGCGACACCGCCGACTACGCAGACCCCATCGTCGAGATAATCGGCTCTCTGGAAGGGAGCTTGGAGATAGCGTCCCGCTGCGGCGTGCCCCCGGAGAACATCATCATCGACCCCGGCATCGGCTTCGGCAAGAGCTGGCGGCACGACCTGGAAATCGTCGACCGCCTCGATGAGCTTGCCCCGCTGGGCAAGCCCATGCTGCTCGGCCCCTCGGGCAAGTCCTTCATCGGCAAGGTGCTCGACGTGCCGGTGGCCGAGCGCCTGCCGGGCACCGCCGCCGCCGTGGCGGTGGGTATCGCCCGCGGCGCCGACATGGTGCGCGTCCACGACGTTAAGACGATAACACGCGTCTGCCGCATGGTGGACGCTATCGTGCGAAGGAGGCAAATTGGCAACTGAAGCGACAACCGCCTATCTCGGCCTGGGCTCCAATCTGGGAGACCGCCAGGCCAACCTCGACCGGGCTTTAGAGTACCTGGGCCAGAGGCTGCGCATCAAGAAGATTTCCTCGGTCTACGACTCCGAGCCGGTGGGCAACATCGAGCAGCCCCGCTTCCTCAACCTGGTCTGCGAGGTCGAAACCAACCTGCCCCCCATGGCGCTTCTGGCGCTGGGCAAGGGCATCGAGAACAAGCTGGGACGCTGGGGCGGACCCTCCGGCGCGCCGCGTACCATCGACATCGACATCCTGCTCTACGGCGACGAGGTGCTGGAGACGCCGGAGCTGACCATCCCCCACCCCCGTATGCACCGCCGCGCTTTCGTCCTGGTGCCGCTGGTGGAGATTGCCCCCAACGTGAAGCACCCCGCCAGCGGCAAGACGGCCAAGGAAATGCTGGAGGCGGCCAAAGAGGTCCAGGGCGTCTTCAAGTGGGAAGGAGTCTGAAATGTATCATATTTCAGTGGAGCAGCACTTCGACGCCGCCCATGCTTTGCGGGGCTATAAGGGTAAGTGCGAGGCGTTACACGGCCACCGCTTCCGCGTCATCGCCAGGGTGCAGGCCGAAGAGCTCGACGATGTCGGGCTGGCCTACGACTTCACCGAGCTTAAGGCCAAGATGGCCCGGGTAATCGCCCGCTTCGACCACGCTAACCTCAACGATGTTCCCCCCTTCGATAAGCTCAACCCTTCCTCGGAGAATCTGGCGGCCAATATCTACCAGGAGTTGACATCTAAGCTGGCTGGGGATAAAATCAGCCTCACGGCTATAGAAGTCTGGGAATCGCCCCGGACGGGGGTGAGTTATAGCCCCCCTGATTAGTTAGGAGGCAATATTATGGCTAAATTAACCGAAGAAGCCAAGAAAATAATCGCCGGAGGCGGGCTGGCCACGATTTCCACCGCCAGCCGCAACGGCAAGTCACGCGTCCGGGTGAAGGGTACCTTCCATGTCGTTGACGACTCTCGCCTGGCTTTCATTAACCTCGATTCCTCGCGCACCATGGCTAACCTGCGCGACTACCCCCGGCTTTCGGCGGTGGTCTTCGACGCCGATTCGGGCCGGAGCTGCCGTATCGAGGGCAAGACGGATGTTATCGTTAAGGGCGAGGTTTTCGATTCGGTGGTGGCCGAGGTCGGCAAGCTGAAGGTGCCTTACCTGGTGCTGCTTAAGATTTTGGAGGTTGAGGTTTATTAGGGGTTTAGGGGAGCAACACTAATCAGATTCGTAAACTTCACAAAAAGCACGCATGAGCAAATTGACTTCATTAAGATAATCTGTCAATGAGAATTTGACATCTTCGTCTGGTCTTGCCAATTGTAGGGCAGCGGATTCTGCTATATAAAGTGGATCCCCTTCTCTTTCCTCATATAGGCAGTATTTTCTGTTTATTAATAGACAACGCCTTCCTTGGTTCTCCCCCCAGTCACTTCTTATATCAGGTTCTAAGTCTCGCAGCTCCCACTCTGGCATTTTGCTTAACCTTTTTAGTCTTCCAACAGCACCCTCTGGTGGGGGGGTGCGAGGCTCTCGTTTCTTGCTGGACGGTTCACTCTCTTTTTCCACACGAGCAACCTCTTGGTTTTCCGGTTGTTTCCTTCCCTTGTCTCCCCCGAACTTTCCGGATAAATCGTACTGGCTTAGTCGCTTGAGTGCCTCAATCATCATTACCCTGACTTGTGATACTCTTTTCCTCTCCTCCCGGCTAACCGTATCTTCTTCTCTTTGTTTCAGTAAATCATCGATGTGAGGCGCTAAAACGCTGTGCATGATCTTATGTACTGCGTCCCATTGAGTGGAATCAACATCAAAGCCAGTTTTGTTAGGTAGAACTGGAACTTTTGTAAGTTCAACTTCACCAATTAATGTTCCCAATGATGCCTTATTTCGATAATCAGGATGCCCGAAGTATTCACCATCGAGTATTAGTCTCCCTTTTCTTAACAAGCGCATTCCACCTGTTATCCTTGGCCCGCCTCGCACGCGTACGTCACGTTTCAAGCGTCCAATCCAGCCATAAATGTTGAATCCCTGAGAGGTATTTTTCTTGAATTGCTCTGTCTTGAATCCCTCATATATGGGTAACTTAAGTGGAGAAACCGGCTCGTAGTTGAGAGTGATTCTTGCTTTGCCTTCCTCAAGATGTTTGCGGTAAATGTTTGATAGTGCTGCTTTGATGCGATTAATGTCTTGCCTGCGCTTTTTCAGCTTTCTAATCTCGAATTTACAGTAACCAAAGTTATTCCGCTTTTTGTTCTCATCTTTCTTAGGTACAGCTTTGTAGCTTTTCGTTTTACTGGATACATCATCCCAATTATCTTCTTTGATTTCCCATAGCCATGGCTGATCCCACCGTTTAGTTTGGGCTATCCAGGAACTGCCAATATAGCCCATTGCAGCTTTTCCACCTTGCCCATATTCTCCTATAGCATCAGACTTATGAGCATCTCCCCAAATGAGCCATTTGTTTAGCTCATTTTTCCCCATACCTTTCCCGCCTAAATTCTCGACAGTTACACTGCGTTTTGTTATTACAATATCAATATCAAGATGGTTTCCCCCATGGACGCCATCAAATTCGTCAAATATGTTGTCTACTAATTCTAAAAGGGCTTCTGAAAGACTGGAGAACTGAGCCATTAAAGGTCTGAGGATTTTTCTTGAGAGCTTCTCCCTGAAAACAACGGGTTTGGGCGTTTCAATTACTACATTTCTGCCCTGTGGCATTACGTAACCCCTCCCTTTCACTGTTTCGGGTGTTGGGTTTTGTCTATGCGCAATTATACTTCATATGTCAAGTGTCTAGGTATAAATAGGTTGCCAGCGGGCTATTCTACTCCTCTTCCCACCTGTACTTCTGCTTCTTCGCCTTTAGCTTCTCCAACCCGCACTCGAAGCAAATCCCGTTGTGGCAGCATATCGTGCCCCCGCACTCGGGGCACTGCCACTTCTCCGCTTCTTTCTCCAAAAACTCTTCTATCCCCTTATCCCGGATAAACTCCAGGTTCTCAATCAGGCTCATCCGGTAGCGTTCCCGGTAGCGCTCGTCGATGTGCTTCAGGTTGCGGCAGGGGAAGTCGGGGCACTCGTAGCAATAGTTCACCTTGCCGTTGAGCAAAAGCTGGCAGCGCTTTTTCAGGAAAGCGCACTGCTTGTCGCGCGGGCGGCAGCCGGCGCAATAGGCCATTTTGACGCCCTTGCTCCTGACCTCGTTTTCAAAGGCCAGGTAAGCGCTGCAGAGCGCGCAGTTCATGCCACAGGGGGCGATGAGCAGTTCTTCCATATCCCCCCAATTCTACCACACTTTAAGTAAATCAATGCGTAAATTGAATTTTTTAAAATTCGTCGGCAGGGGTCTTGACAAAATTAAAAATTGTGCTATAATAATCTTGAATAAATTAATTCAGGCCTTAAAAAAGCTGAAATTTCGACCAAGGAGGTTAAAGAATATGCCGAACGAATGGTCCGACCTGACCGGGTTAACCCAGGGGGCCCCCATCATCGTCGAGCGCGTGCGCCTCACGGAAAGCAACGTCGCCATCGAGGGCCAGTTCGAGCTGCCCCCCTTAGCGCGGCTCTCTTCCGAAGACCAGGTCTTCGTGATGGCTTTCGTCCTCTGCCACGGCTCTATCAAGGAAATCGAACGCATTTTCGGCGTCAGCTACCCCACCGTCAAGAACCGCCTTAACCGGCTGGCCAAGAAGCTGGAGTTCGTCGAGACCTTCGACTTCCCCGAGGAAGACGACGTGCTCGACCAGCTCGAAAGCGGCGACATCGACGCCGAGGAGGCACTAAGGAGGTTAGCGGAATGAACTGCCCACCCTTACTGTTACGTATGGAGATATCCCGCCCCGACGTCAAGGGGTACAACGTCTTCTGGCTGCCCGTATTTTTAGCCTGGATTATACTGGCCGCCATTTTCCTGGCGCTGCTGCCGCTCATCGTTTTCGTGGCGCTGATTGCGCTCTTCTTCGGCTTCGGCAAGTCGGTGCTCCTCTTCATCCCGCTGGTGTGCAACGTCATCTGCCATTTGCACGGCATGGAAATCAACATAGAAAGCAAAGGCAGGGTCATGACCCTGTCTTTCCGATAAGGAGGTAGAGAAATGAGTGATAATCAGAAGCGAATTCTGGACATGCTGGCCGAAGGCAAGATAAGCGCCGACGAAGCCCAGAAGCTGCTGGCGGTGATAGGCACGGAGGGAGACGGCGAGGGCAAGTCGAGCGAAGCCCCGCAGAATGCCAAATACCTGCGCGTCGTCGTCCACCCCGACCCCGAATCCCCCAAGAACGAAGACGTGAAGAAGGTCAACATCCGCATTCCCCTCTCCCTGCTCCGCGCCGGCATCAAGTTCACCTCGCTCATTCCCGAGGACGCCTCCGGCCAGATTAACGCCGCCCTCAAGGACAAGGGCATCGACTTCGACGTGCGCAATCTCAAGCCCGAAGAGCTGGAGGAGCTGATAACGGCGCTCCACGACCTGGAAGTCGACATCGAGAACGGCCCGGAAAAGGTCCACGTCTACGTGGAATAACCCCCGGCCCGCATTTTAGCACCGAGGGCGGGACTCCGAAGAGTCCCGCCCTTATCTTTGCCCCTCCCCGATGTGCTATATTGGTAATAACGGCTATTCGAGGGGGGAAACCATGTTCAAACGCTTTTCATTCGTTTTCTACCTGGCGCTGGCTTTCCTGGCGCTTTCCGCCATTTTATACTTCGTCCACTACCTCGTCTTCGGCGACGTCCACCACATCTTCATCTACATGATCGGCGACCTCGCCTTTCTGCCTCTGGAAGTGCTGCTGGTGGTGCTCATCATCGAGCGCGTGCTCTCCCGCCGCGAGAAGCAGGCCAAGCTGCAAAAGCTGAACATGGTCGTCGGCGCCTTCTTCACCGAGGTAGGCAACCACCTGCTCGGCGAGCTGCTGCCCTTTATGGGTAACCGCGCCGAAATCACCAAAAACTTAAGCGTCGGCGCCGACTGGAACCATAAGGAGTTCAAGCGGGCGGCGGACTACGCCTACCACCTCGAAATCGAGCTCGACTGCCGCGACGTCGACCTCAAGGCCCTGAAGAAGTTCCTCGCCTCCAAGCGCGGTTTCGTGCTCACCTTGCTGGAGAACCCCAACCTGCTCGAGCACGACCGCTTCACCGACCTGCTCTGGGCGGTGACCCACCTCGACGAGGAGCTGGAAGCCCGGGCTGCGCTGGACAAGCTGCCCGCCGCCGACCTGGAGCACCTGGCCGTCGATATCCAGCGCATGTACGACCACCTGGCCAGCGAGTGGCTGGACTACGTCGAGCACCTCAAGACCAACTACCCCTTCCTTTTCTCGCTCATCTTGAGGACGCACCCCTTCCAGGCCGAGCCCTCGCCGGTTTTCGGCTAGATGTAAAAGCAAGCAATCGAGAATTTCGCCGAAGGCATGAGGCTGTTTTTCGGGGAGAAGCGGTTTCCCGGCTCGTATTCGGCTGTTTTTAGCCGAAAATTCTATTGTTAGCCCCGCCCTTTTATTGTATACTGCGGGCATATTCCCCTTAGAGATTACAGCTTAAGGAGCCTAAAGATATGCGTTTGAAGAACAAGGTAGCCATCATTACCGGCGCCGCCCGCGGCATGGGGCGTGTTTTCGCCCTGCGCTTCGCCAAAGAAGGCGCCAAACTGACCGTCTGTGACATCCACGACTGTAACCCGGTGGCCGAGGAGATTAAAAACTTGGGCAGCGAGGCGCTGGCGCTCAAGACCGACGTCACCAGCGAAGCCGACACCGCCGCCATGGCCAAAAAGACGGTGGAGCGTTTCGGCCGGATCGATATACTGGTTAATAACGCCGGCATTTTCGGCAGCCTTGAGGTCAAGGACTTCAAGAAATCCGTCGAGGATATCAAGGCCGAGGACTGGGACCCCATCCTCAACGTTAACGTCAAGGGCGTTTTCCTGGCCTCCAAGGCGGTTATACCTTATATGAAAAAACAGAAATCGGGCAAAATCGTCAATATCGCTTCCTCGGTGGCTTTCACCGGCCTGCCCCACTTCATTCACTACAGCGTCTCCAAGGGCGGCGTGGTCACCCTCACCCGCGGCCTGGCCTGGGAGCTGGGCGACTTCGGTATCAATGTCAACGCGGTGGCGCCCAGCCTGGTCAAGGGCGAGGCGTCGCGCTCGACCTACGAGCCCGGCTTCCACGAGGAGCTTATCGCCAGCGAGCAGAAGCTGCACAAGGGCGTGGAGCCGGAGGACGTGGCTAACGCCGTGGTTTTCATGGCCTCCGACGAGGCCGACAAGATTACGGGACAGACGCTGCTGGTCAACGGTGGCGGCTACATGCACTAGACAAAAAGAGAGCGCTGCTTCAAGCAGCGCTCTCTCTATCTGTTCTCTAAAGTCTTCAGGCCGGGTTCATGGTGCGCCCGACGAAGAGTATCGCCCCGCTCTCGATATCCCGAATCAAAAAGATAAAGGGCCGGTCGATGGTGACCGTCACCGGCTCGGCGGGTGCGGCCGACGCCGCTATGATGACGGCGGTAGCGGCCGCGGCCTCGGTGCCCTCCTCGTCCACGGAGACGAAGGCCTTATGTATCACATCGCTGATGTAAAGCTCTTGGTTACCAGCCATCCCGGAGAAATCGGCCTGACTGTCGTCGAAGGCGATGGGCATGCCCAGCGCCGCAAGCGCTTCTTTCAGGCTGAACTCGGATTCGAACTCGAACTGGGGCATGGTCAGGGCCACCTTCTGGTAGCTGATATCGTCGATAATCCCGGCCACCGTTTCGGCGCTTAGCGCCGCCTCGAAGGCCTCGAACTGCCCGGAGTCGGGCAGCAGGATTACCATGTCCAGCTCGTTACCGTCGTAGGGCAGCGCCACCGCCTGGTAGCCGTCGCCCTCGCCGTAGCCGAAGCTCTCCGTCTGCCGCATCATGGGTACGGTCACCTGGCTGCCGTCGAGCCGGTGGAAAGTGCCGTCGTAGGTGCCCCCTTCATCGAAGGGATTGAGCCAGGCGGCGTTGAAGTAGATGGCGTTGGTCAGCACGAGGCGAGTCCACGCGTTGAGGGCCCCCTGTGGGATAAGGTCCTCGATGCGTCCCTCGGTCTGCTCGGCCACCCAATCGTTGATGGTGACGCGCGCCGCCTCGGTCTCATTGATAAAGTCGAGCAACCGTAACCCAGCGCCGTAGTTAACCGCCAGCGTGTCCAGGAAACTGTTGAGGAAGGCGTAGTCCTTCTGCCCCCAGATGGCGTTGACGATATTGAGCCGGAAACCCTCGTCGTCCTTACCCTGGGCGCCCTCACCGCGGCTGGCCAGCTCCAGCGCCAGCGCGTTGAAGGCCGGATGTAAATCATCCTGCGAGAGCAGGAAATCGAGTGTGTCGGCCATCTGCGTTTCGGTCTCGCCGCGGGCTCCGGCGTAGGTCATCGCCAGCGCCAGCGATATGCTATAGGGTGAGTAAAAGATATTGCCCTCTTCGCTTTTAAGCTGCTGGTACAAATCGAAGGCGAAGGCGCTGTTACCTTCTACCAGCGTCGCCATATCACCGCTGGCGACGTCGGGCGCCGTGTCGCGCGGCTCGCCCGACTGTGCCACCTCGCCGGCCGATACCGTCGAGCAGGCCCCCAGCCCCACCATTACCAGCACCATAAAAGCGCTGAGCACTGTCAGCCATAGTTTCTTCATCACATACCTCCCTCGGTTCTTATTATCCCTTTGTATTATATAACGAAAAAGGACGGGTTTGGTTAGGATTAGTTCGGCACAAAAAAAGAGCGCCGCTACAAGCGGCGCTCTCTAGCTGTTCTCTAAGGTCTTCAGGCCGGGTTCATGGTGCGCCCGACGAAAAGTATCGAGCCGCTTTCGATGTCCCGGATCAGGAAGATAAAGGGCCGGTCAACGGTGAGCTCGGTCGACTCCGGCATCGCCGATAGCTTCATGTCCACCGCAGTGGCGGCGGCGGCCTCGGTGCCGGCCTCGTCCACCGAGACGAAGGCCTGGTGAATCACTTCGTCGATGTAAAGGTCGTAGTTACCGGTCATACCGGAAAAGTCTGCCCCAGCGGAGAAAGCCAGCGGCATACCCATTGCCGAAAGCTCGTCGGCCAGCTTGAATTTGGCTTCGAACTCGAACTTGGGCAGGGTCAGCGCGACGCCGCCGTATTCCAGGTTTTCGATGATAGTCTCGACTGTGGCGGCGTCCAGCGAGCTTTCGAAGCTCTCGAACTGCCCGGCGTCGGGCAGCAGGATTACCATGGAAAGCTCATTGCCGTCGTAGGGCAGCTCTACTGCTTGGTAGCCGTCGCCCTCGCCGTAGCCGAAGCTCTCCGTCTGCCGCATCATGGGTACGGTCACTTCGCTGCCGTCGAGCCGGTGGAAAGTGCCGTCGTAGGTGCCCCCTTCGTCGAAGGGATTGAGCCAGGCGGCGTTGAAGTAGATGGCGTTGGTAAGCACGAGGCGGGTAGCGGCGTCAATCTGCCCCTTCGGGAGCAGGTCCTCGATACGCCCCTCGGTCTGCTCGGCCACCCAGTTGTTGATGGTGACGCGCGCTTCTTCAGTGGCGTTGATAAAGTCGAGCAACCGTAACCCAGCGCCGTAGTTAACCGCCAGCGTGTCCAGGAAACTGTTGAGGAAGGCGTAGTCCTTCTGCCCCCAGATGGCGTTGACGATATTGAGCCGGAAACCCTCGTCGTCCTTACCCTGGGCGCCCTCACCGCGGCTGGCCAGCTCCAGCGCCAGCGCGTTGAAGGCCGGATGTAAATCATCCTGCGAGAGCAGGAAATCGAGTGTGTCGGCCATCTGCGTTTCGGTCTCGCCGCGGGCTCCGGCGTAGGTCATCGCCAGCGCCAGCGATATGCTGTAGGGCGAGTAAAAGATATTGCCCTCTTCGCTTTTGAGCTGCTGGTACAAATCGAAGGCGAACTGGCTGTTGCCCTCTACTAGCGTCGCCATATCAACGCTGGCGACGTCGGGATTCGTGTCTCGCGGCTCGTCCGACTGTACCACCTCGCCGGCCGATACCGTCGAGCAGGCCCCCAGCCCCACCATTACCAGCACCATCAGTGCGCTGAGCAGGACCGAAAATAGTTTCTTCTTCATCTCGTACCTCCGTCTCTTTTCTCGTTATGGCTTCAGCAATATATATAACGAAAAAAGAGGGGATAGGTTAGCTCTTCGGCTCGGGCCTCATCGGCGGCCTGACGCCCGCCGGCCAGGACTTGGTCTGCAGCGGCTTGCAGATAATCTCGGTGATGTGGAGCTCGTTGAGCTTGGTGGAGTTGGCCGCCGTGGCCACCACGGCGGTATCGGCGCCGCGACCGGTGCCGGTGACGGCGACGACCTTTTCCCCGGCGGCGATGCAACCGCCGTCGGTTGCCATCAGCATTATCTCGACGGCGACCTTCAGCCCCTGGCAAAGGGTGCGCAGAATTATTGCCATGACGGTGGGCGTGGTCGTGCCGTAGAAGCCGTCGGTATGGAAGAGCATGGTGCCGAAGTGGACGCGGTGACCTTTCTCTTCCAGCTCTTTTTTCAACTCCGCCGGAAAGCGCTGTCGGCCCGGGCCGAAGCCGTACTGGTGGGGCACGACCACCATCTTAATCCCGCTTCCCGAAAAACGCTCCAGAGCCAGGCGGGCGGTCTCTCCCGTCGTCGAGGCCAGCACCATTTTCTTGATGCCCCGCGCCCCGGCTCGCTCCGCCGCCAGCCGCAAGGTGGCTTCGGTGTTTTCCATCCCCTCCTTCTCGAAATAGGTTATCGTCTCTTCCATTTCGTCGCCTCCTCTTTTAAATGCTCCCGGTGGTTTCGCGGTCAACCTCCGCCATAAAGACCTGTTTAGCCTTTATTCCCCGGGCTCATCCTCGTCGTCGGCAGGCCTGCCGGCTGCCGACGGTGACTTGAGCGACTTCTTCAACCTCTCCACCTCGGCCCTGTCGACATACCAGCGATGCCCGATTCTTATCGCCGGCAATTTCTTATTGCGGGCCAGCCGGGCCACCTCGTCGCGGTGAATGCCGAGCAGGTTGGCCGTTTGCGAGGTGGACAGGTATTCCTCTCCCAGCAGCGTGCGCCGGAAGGTTCCCTCCAGCTGTTCGTGGATATCGGAAAGCGAACGGGCCACCAGGTAAATGAGGACGGCCAGCAGCAGCACGGGAATGGCCCAGCCGGAAACCCCGAACTTGAGCACCCCGATAATCAGGGGGCTGAACCACACCCCGGCAAAGATGGCCAGCAAAATCACGATGCTGTCGCGCAGGAGGACGTGCAACGTTTCCGTCTTCCACAGCTTGGTCGAAAGGCGGCGAATAAGCATGTGGTCGACGAGATCGTCCACCAGGCTGCAGACATTCCGCCAGATAATCACGAACGAGGGCACGCACAGCATTACCACCAAAAAGCCCAGCAAGAGACCGATAACGTCGGGGCGAATGCCGGTGAGACGGGCCAGGTCGTCGACGAAGCCGAGACTGAAGGTGCCCGCGCTGATAAGAACCATCACGATGAGCAGGTTGATGGCCACGTTCTTCAGGGCGTGGCGGATGGCCAGGGCGACGGGGGTGCGGCGGGTAAAGGTGGCCCTTAGCGCCTTGAACCAGTCCGCCAGCCGGGACACGTATATCTTGAGCAACCCCGGCGAGCGGCGGTCGAGGAAGCGGGCGACGAAATCCACCGAGCGCATGATATAAGGCGTGGTCACCGAGGTCAGGGCGGTGGAAAGGGCAATCACCGGGTAGAGGCTGGACATCACCACGCCGTGGTCGACACCCATCTTGGTGATAACCAGCGAGAACTCCCCCATCTGGGGCATGCTCGTGCCCACCTTCAGCGATGTCCGCCCGCTGCGCCCGGAGATG
This sequence comes from Dehalococcoidia bacterium, assembly GCA_050123275.1. GTDB lineage: Bacteria > Chloroflexota > Dehalococcoidia > Dehalococcoidales > BS750m-G39 > E44-bin88. The sequence goes on along the minus strand of JASFHK010000008.1, from coordinate 52,493 downwards.
AAAGTGGCCCCGGTGTTGCTGACGACTTTGCCCACGATGAAGACGGCGGAGACGACAAGGGCGGGGACGATGAACTCGCGGAACTCGAAGATGTTGACCAGCATGCCGATGGTCACGAAAAAGAGGGCGGCGAACATCTGCCTGACCGGGGTCAGCATCTCGATAATCGCCCCGGACTGCTTGGTATCGCCGATTAAGGCCCCCATCAGGAAAGCACCGGCGGCTACCGACAGGCCCAGGGAATTGCTGATTAGCGCCATGGCGAAGCAAAGCCCCAGGCTGATGACGAGCAGCGCCTCGGTGGAGCGAAAGCGGCTGGTGAAATTAAGAAGGCGGGGCACCAGTATCGCCCCGAAGACCAGCGAGACCACGATGAAGAGGACCAGCCGCAACACCAGCGAGCCGATGTCGCCGAAATCGGCGGTGCCGGTGGTGGCCATACCCGACAGCAACGCGATGATGGCAATGGCGGCGAAGTCCTCGACGACCAGTATGCCCACGATGAGCCGTGAGGCCTCTTCTTTCAGCCGCCCCGTGTCCCGCAGTATCTTGACGATGATGGCCGAGCTGCTTATGTGCAAAGCGGCGCCGAGGAAGATAGCCTCCGTCGCAGACCACCCCATCAGCCGCCCCAGCGAGTAGCCCAGGCAAATCATGGTGGTAATCTCGATGACGCCTATCATCACCACCGAGAAGCCGACCTCGCGGATTCTGTCCCAGCTGAACTCCAGCCCCAGCGCGAAGAGAACCAGGATAATGCCGATATCGGCCAACAAGCTTATGGTGTGGACGTCGCTGACGGGCGGCACCGGAAAGGTGTAAGGCCCGATGAGCACCCCGGCAATCAAATAGCCCAGTATCACCGGCTGTCGCAGCCAGCGAAAGAGGAGGGTGACCCCGCCGGCCACCATCATGATAATAGCCAGGTCTTTGACTAAAGTAAGCTCTTCCATCGCTTTCCTGCCACGGTCTCGAAGCTACCGGTGCCTGGAGTCGGGATATACGGAAAGTTAACCCCGGGGATGCTCTCCGGACGGGGTTGTTAATTGGGAGCTATATCGGGAACTTGAAGGCGCCGTCGCCGTGTTTGTACTGGCGCATCATCTCGATGAGCTTGTCCGTGGTCAGCACCCAGCCGTAGGAGCCCTGCACCTTGATGAAGGTGGCCGTGCCGAGCTCCGGCCAGGAGGAGGCGGTGGCGTCTTTAACCAGTATGATATCGTAGCCCAGATTAAAAGCGTCCATCAGGGTGTTGTCCACGCAGATGCCGGTGTCGACGCCGGTGAATATCAGCGTATCGACGTAGGCGCTCTTCAGCCAGAGGTCGAGCTCGGTGTCCTGGAAGGCGGAGTCGCGACGCTTGACCACGATGTGGTCCGTTTCGGCAGGCCGGAGTTTGTCGATTATCTCGGCGTCCCAGGTCCCCCGCACGCAGGAGGGTATCTTGAGGAATTCTGCGCGGCGGTTGGGTACGATGCGGTGCAATCGCGTGTAGAGGTCGAGGCCCGACGCCTCCCTGACCTGCTGGCTGTAGAAAATGGGCACCTTCAGCTCGCGGCAGGCGGCTAGCAACCGCGCCACGTTGGGTATGATTTTACGGTAGGCCTCGAAGTCGGCGCCGATGCTGTCCCCGTACTTTTCGTAGGAGCCCCCCGGCATGCAAAAGCCGTTTTGCATGTCGATGACGAGCAGGGCAGGATAGAATACGGGCGGTCTTCGGCGCGGCATAGAATCTTTTTCCTCTCCGTTCGGTTAATGTCTATGATAATACGAAAAGGACGCTTTGCCAAGAAGGGGATAAAAAGAAGCGCCGCTTTTAGCGGTGTTGGGCTTCGTCCTCGGCCGGCCGTCGCCACGCTGCCTAGTGGCCTTTCGGGGAAACAAAAAAGGAAAGTCTTAACGACTTCTTTTTAAATTTCTTATCTTGACAATAAAGATTCTTTATAGTATGCTTAGCATCCAGTGCGGCTTAGTCAAGAGGGCGCTAACGGCGCTCTCTTTGAATGTTTAATATGGCAAATATTTCGCGAACTTATGAAATGTCGCCCCCGGAACGGATGCGTGCTCTGGTCAATCACCAGCCCATCGATAGGGTGCCGGTATTCACCTTCAGTTCCGGCGGTTATGCCGCCAGGCTGGGCGGTCTTTCCTTGGGAGAGTTCTATACCGACCCGGAGAAGAGCTTTGCAGTGCAGCTCCGGGCCGCCGCGCTCCACGGCTACGACGAAACGCCCGGTTACGGTTGGGCCGACTGGGGTGGCTGGGAGTTCGGCGGCGAGATAAGATTTCCCCGGTCGGAAGCTACCAACGCCCCCGAGGTTATCCGCCACCCGGTTAACGAGCTGGCGGACATCGCCAACTTAAAAGTCCCCTCGCCGGAGACGGCCGGGCAGTATCCGAACACGATGCAGTTCGCCCGTATCGGCTGGGAAATGGGAATAAACCCCACCGTCCGCGTCGGCTCGCCGACGACGATGCTCAGCTCGATTGTCAGCCGGCCTAAGCTGCTGCGCTGGTTCATCAGGGAACCGGACTCTATCTACGCCCTGCTGGAAAAAATAACGACGTTTATCCTGAATGTTGCGGACTGGTTCATCACGGAGTTCGGCGCGGTCAACTGCACGGCTTACATCAGTACCCCCTTCGATTCCAACCAGCTCCTCTCCCCGGATATTTTCGGCAAGTTTGCCGCCGCCTATCAGAAACGTATCAACGAAACCCTGATTTCAAAAGGGATAAGCAGCTTCTTCCTGCACCTCTGCGGAGACCAGAATGCCAACCTTCCCTACTGGAAGGATATACCCCTGCCGCCACGGACCATCATTAGCGTCGATTCGAAGGTGGATCTGCAAAAAATCGCCGGGTTCTTAGGGCCGGAGTACATCATAGCCGGCAACGTGCCCACGGAAACGATGCTTCTCGGCACCTTCGAGGAAGTGACCGAGGCCTGTAACAAGTGCCTGGAAGCGGGCACGAAGCTGCCGGGCGGGTTTATCCTGATGCCGGCCTGCGACATGCCGGTCGGGACCCCGCCGCTGAACGTCCACGCTATGGTGAAGGCCGCCAGGGATTTCAAGTATTAAGCAAGAAGAAAGCCGAATGATATACAACGATAACACTACGAAGGGAGGTGAGGCACGGCCGATTTAAATTTTACACTAAAGATAAACTATTTAAGGAGATAAAAAGGCATATGCAAATGAAAATGAACAGGTTTTTAGCCGCCGGCGTTGCGCTGGTCCTGCTGCTTTCGGTAGTACTGGTCGGATGCAGCAGCGAAACCACCCCTGAGACCCCCGACCCGACGACTCCTGAACCCAGCACCCCGGCAACCCCGGAACCCGAAGAGGAATGGATAACGATTGTCGACCAGGCCGACAAGGTCGTCAAGATACCCAGGAACATCGAAAGGGTCGTTACTATTCCCATCCCCTTCCCCTCGGTATTTTACACGCTGGCCGGCTCGGCCGATATGATTGTCGGCATGCACCCCTCGTCTTTGAGCGCCGTACAGAACTCGATATTGGGCAAGGTAGCCCCCGACCTGCTGGAAGTACCGACCGATGCCATCAGCAGCACCTTCGAAGTTAATGTCGAAGAGCTGCTTAAGCTGGAGCCCGATGTCGTTATCCAGTGGGCCTGGATGACCGACGAAATCGCCGAAATGGAAGCCGTCGGCATCCCGGTAATAAGCGTTGACTACGGTACCCAGGAAGACCTCGAAGGCTGGATTAGAATTATCGGCCAGATGCTAGGCAAGGAAGATAAGGCTGCCAGGCTGCTTGCTTACCAGCACGATACGCTGGAAGATGTACTGGCGATAAGCAACACAATCCCGGCTGAGGATAAACCCACCTGTTTTTACTTCTACGATGCTACCATCAAGACTTCCGCCGGAGGGACCTACCAGGATGTCTGGATTGAGGCCACCGGTGGCACCAATGTCGCCGGAGTTATCGATAGCCCGTTAGGCACCTATAACGTAACGGTCGGCATGGAACAGGTTCTGGAATGGAACCCGGAGATACTTTACGTCAGTAACTTCATGTCGCTGGAGCCGGAGGATTTTTACAACAACACGATAGAGGGCCAGGACTGGAGCTCCATCGATGCCGTACAGAATGGCCGTGTTTACAAGGTGCCGCTGGGCATCTACCGCTGGGATGCACCCAACGCCGAATCACCGCTGATGATGAAGTGGGCGGCCATGACCCAGAACTCCGAATTCTACAACTACGACCTTGAACAGGACATGAAGGACTTCTACTCGGAATTCTTCAACTACAATCTGTCCGACACAGAAATCGACGAAATACTCAATAAATAACTCTGTATAGAACCCGGAACTCTCTCCGTGGGGTCACCGATTCCGCGGGGAGAGCCGGGAATTCAACACGGTAAATTACAGCCGGGTTCTGATAGCCTGCTTTTCGAGTGTGAGTGGTGCCAAAAGAGATCAATACAATTAAAAACAGCGTAACGCGCAAGAGACTTCTCGTCGCCGGGCTGATTCTTTTGCCGATTATCGTCGCCATCATTTCCCTGTACCTGGGACGCTACGGGGTATCCCCCTGGGAAGGCATCAAGATAATGCTTTCTCAAGTCTTCCCGATCGACCAGACCTGGACGGACGTGCAGGAATCCGTAATCATCAACCTGAGGTTCCCGCGCATCCTGCTGGGAATGCTGGTGGGCGGCGGGCTGGCTATCTCCGGGGCTTCCTTCCAGGGGATGTTCCGCAACCCCCTCGTCAGCCCGGATATCCTCGGCGTTTCGGCCGGGGCCGGTTTCGGCGCCTGCGTCGGCATCCTCATCGCCAACGAGTCGTTGCTGATTCAGACCATGGCGTTCGCCTCCGGCCTTCTCGCCGTCCTGCTGGCCTATACGGTCAGCCGTACAAAGAGGGGGACATCCATACTTATGCTGGTGCTGTCCGGGGTGATAGCGCAAGCCTTTTTTACAGCCCTGATTGGCATCACCAAATACGTGGCCGACCCGGAGGAGCAGCTGCCGGCCATCGTCTACTGGCTGCTGGGTAGCCTCTCCGGCACCTCCTACACAGACCTGCTGTGGGGCGCTCCCCCCATCCTGCTCGGTACCATCATACTCTTAATGCTCAGGTGGAGGATAAACCTCCTGTCGCTGGGCGATGAAGAGGCGCAGGCGCTCGGCATCAACACCAAGGCGACCCGGTGGATAATCATCATAGCGGCAACCGTCATCACGGCTTCGTCGGTCGCCCTGTGCGGCATGGTGGGCTGGATTGGCTTGGTAATCCCGCACATGGGGAGGATGCTGGTTGGGCCCAACCACAAAGTGCTGTTGCCAACCTGCTTTTCCCTGGGGGCCCTGGCGCTGGTGGTCATCGATGACGTCGCCCGGGCGGCCACCGCGCAGGAAATACCCCTCAGTATTCTTACCGCCATCATCGGGGCGCCGTTTTTCGCTTATCTCTTGAGGAGGACGGGAGGCAAATGGGCGCAATAATAGAAATGCAGAACGCAGCCTTTGGCTATGGCGACGACAATAATGTGTTCGAAGGGGTGGGGTTCAGTCTGGAAGAAGGCGAGATAATGAGCATACTGGGGCCCAACGGCTGCGGTAAATCCACGCTGTTGAAGTGCATCAACAGCATCTTCAGGCTCCGTGAGGGCAGTGTGATTATCGGCGGCGAAGACAGCCGCGGGATGAAGAACAATGAAATTGGGCGACGCGTGGGCTACGTGCCCCAGAGCCACGATATGTCATTCCCCTACACGGTGCTGGAGATGGTGCTGATGGGCAGAGGACCCCACCTGAGCTTCTTTTCCTCCCCGTCCCAGAAAGACCAGAAAGTAGCCGAAGCGGCCATTGAGACACTGGGCATAACCAAGCTCATGGACAGGCCCTATACGAATATCAGCGGCGGCGAAGCCCAGCTGGTGCTCATCGCTAGGGCGCTGGCCGCCGAGCCCAAGGTGCTGCTCCTGGACGAGCCGACCTCTCACCTGGATTTTCGCAACCAGATGGTTATCTTGGACGTGCTGGAAAGGCTGGCCGGGGATAGAAACATCGCCGCCGTGATGACCACCCACGCCCCAGACCATGCTATGTCCATCTCCGACAAAGTGTTGCTCATGGGCAACAAGGGTAAGATGGTCGGCACCACCAGCGAAATCCTGTGCGAGGAAAATCTGCAAAGGGTGTTCAAGACCGAGGTCAAGATTTTACCCTATTGCAAGGGGGATATTAACATACAGACCATCGTACCTATACGGAAACAATACCGGAAGCGGCGACACGGCGGCCGTGCGGGAAACGTAGGAAGGGAGTTTGTTAACGATGAGTAAAAATGCTAACGACGATATAAAAATCGGCGCTGTCTACTCCGGGCTGAGCTATCAACACGGGGTGTTGGATAAAGAGGACTACCGGGAGATAGAGATTCTGCCGGTCTACAACCTGGACGATATTGATCTGATGGATTACGACATCATTATCTTCCCGAGAGGCACTGACCAGGAAGTGGCCTACGCCCAGCGGGACAGGCTCCGGGAGTTCCTGGATTCCGGCAAAGTCCTCCTTTCCTTCGGCGAGCTTACCGAAGCATGGCTACCCGGCTGCCACTGGGCCGGGGTCGTGCCCGAGGACGATGGCCTGCTGGTGATAAAACAGCCGCACCCGATACTGGAAAAACTCACCCCGGAAGACCTCTTCTGGCACAAGGGTTCGACCGGGTGGTGCTGCCACGGGCACTTCACCGAAGCCGGCGGCGCCGAAGTCCTGGTGACCAACAGCCTCGGTGACCCGATAATGTACATCGACCGCCAATCCACCAGGGGGGTAATCCTGGCGGCCAGCCAGCTGGATGCCGTTTGTCATACCTACCACGGTATTCCGGGAGCCAAGGCCCTGCTGGACAACATTATCGCCTGGGCCAAGCAAGAAGCCAAAAAACTAAAGGGGGCGCGCAAAGATGGCTAGATTAGGTGCATTATATTCGGGAGTTAAATGGCAGTACGACCTGTTCACATCGGATAAATACCGCCCCTCAGTGGATGAAATCGTGCCCATACGCCAGGTGCCCGAAAAGTCCCTGACGGAATACGACGTTATCCTGGTGCCGCGCGAGTCCAATCAGGAGATGCTGGTGCAGGGCAGGGACAATATCGTGAAGTTCCTGGAAAACGGCGGCACGCTGGTGTCCTTTGGAGAAGTGACCTTGCCCTGGCTGCCCGACTGCGTCTGGGAAAACCGCCGTCCGGACTTCCGCTATGACAGCGAACCCGGCCGCCCCAGCAAGGGCGAGCTGGTAACCGACCCGTACCTCATCCTGGATACGGAGCACCCCCTGCTGAAGAACCTGAAGGTGGAAGACCTGCAATGGCACTTCCACGGGGTGTTCCACGCGCCAAAGACAGCCGAAGTGCTGCTGAAATACGGCGATAAGGGCGACCTTATCTACCTGGATACCAGACGCTATAAAGGCAGAATTCTGGCGACGACCTTAGACCCCGATGTCCACGCCGGGTATGGCGTCGTGAAAAAGACCCAGAGATTCCTGGACAACGTGCTGGCCTGGGCTAGAAGGCAATAGGACCCGAATGAGAAAAATTGCGATTTACGGTAAAGGGGGCATCGGCAAATCAACGATTACAAGTTCGCTATCCGCTGCTCTCGCCACCCTGGGATACAGGGTGATGCAAATCGGCTGCGACCCTAAAGCCGATTCCACCATCAACCTGACCAACGGACGGATGGTGACCCCCGTCATGACCTACCTCCGGGAGCATAACACCTGCTCCTCGCTGGAGGATATCGTCATCGAGGGTTATAAAGGCATTCTCTGCGTGGAGGCCGGCGGCCCTACGCCGGGGCTCGGCTGCGCCGGGCGCGGCATCATCGCCACCTTCAACACCCTCGAGGAGCTCGACGCCTTCTCGGTGTACCGGCCGGACTTCGTCTTCTTCGATGTGCTCGGCGACGTTGTCTGCGGCGGTTTCGCCATGCCGATGCGGGAGGGTTACGCCGAGGAAGTTATCATCGTGACCTCGGGCGAAAAGATGTCCATGTTCGCCGCGCGCAACATCAAGACGGCCATCGATAACTTCGCCGACCGGAACTACGCCCGGCTGCGCGGGCTGGTTCTTAACCGGCGCGGTATCGAGAACGAAGATAAGATTGTCCGGCGCTTCGCCGGAGAAATCGACGCCGATATCATCGGCGATATTCCCCGCGACAGTAACATCCAGTTCTACGAAGATCAAAACAAAACGGTTATCCAGGGAGACCCCCAACTACTCATCTCAAAAACCATCCTGGGTATAGCCCAACAAATAGCCGGTGAGGCGGGCAGCCATGAGTAGCGCTGCTTTTCACCTGCCTATCGGCGAGCTGGACGCTACGGGGACAAACTGGCAACAGCGGGTGACACCATCCGATACCCTACGCTACTGCCCCCCCAGCGCTGGCGGCTGGGGCATCATCCGCGTGGGGCTGCTCGTCCCCGAATCGGTGATGTTGTTTGTTTCCCCGGCCGCGTGCGGCCGCCACGGGGCTATCGTCAGCATCATGCTCGGCTATAAAAAACGGCTCTTTTTTCTGCACCTGAAGGAGATGGATATCATTACCGGCCAGTACATGATGCAAATCCCCGAAGCCGTGGCCGAAATTATGGATACGGTGCAGCCGCGCCCCAAGGCGCTGCTTATTTGCGCCACCTGTATCGACGACCTGCTCGCTTCTGACTACGACAGCCTCGCCCGGGAACTGGAAGACAAACACCGGATACCGGTGCGTATCTGCCGCATGGACCCGATTGCCATGGACGGCAAGACACCGCCGACCTTCACCGTGCAGGAGGCCGTTTATGATTTTCTCCGGCCATCGGCGGCGGAGAAAGAGCCGGCGATTAACATCATCGGGAATTTCGCCCCTATAGATGCCGAAAGCGAATTCCACGAGGTAATGGCGCAGGCCGGTATAAGCGCCGTCAGGCACGTCGCCGCCTGCCAGACCCTGGAGCAATTCCAGGTGATGAGTCGGGCTACCCACAATATCCTTATCCACTCCGACGGTCGTCTGGCCGCACAACGGATGGAGGCAAAGCTGGGCATCCCGTTCTGTTTCGCTCCGGTCGTCTACGGCCTGGACACGATTGCCCGAACCTATCAGGCCCTGGAGGAATTCCTCGGCGTGGAGTTGACCACCGCGCGGTATCGCGAAGAAGCCGAACAAGCCATCGAAAGCTACCGGGCCAAGCTGGGGCCATTGCGGATAGCCGTGGGGTCGACGGCCAATGCCAGCCCCTTCGAGCTCGCCCGCGCCCTCACGGAGTACGGTTTTCGAGTGCCGTATATCTTCGCCGACATGATTCTCGATTATGATGCCGAGCATATCGCATGGCTGAAACAGCATGCTTCGGAAACCGAGGTGTTTACCAATGTTCACCCGACCATGACGGACTTCCTCAACCGAGGGCTGACGGCGGACCTGGCGGTGGGGTTCGACGCCGGGTATTTCTGTTCCTGGAAAGGGACGGTGCCGCTGACTCTCGACACCCAACCCTACGGCTACCGGGGAGTGACGCACCTTTTACAGCAAATGCTCCACGTGCTGGAGTACCCCGCCGACCACCGCGAGCAAATGTATGCCTCCGGCATGGTCATCTAAGGAGGATGCCGAATTGAAAGGACTTTACAAAGTATTACCTCCGTTCGCCCCCGACTACTCCGGGGTCTGTTCGGTACTGTTCGAGCTGGGCGGGATAACGGTAATCCATGACGGCGGCGGCTGTACCGGCAATTTCACCTGTTACGACGAACCGCGCTGGTACGGCAGCTCTAGCGCCGTCTTCAGTTCGGATCTGAGAGAGGTGGACGCTGTCCTGGGCAACGACGAGAGACTGCTGGAACGAGTGGAAAGCGCCGCCCGTACTTTGGGCCGGGGCTTTATCGCCATTATCGGCAGCCCGGCCCCGATGGTCATCGGCACGGACTACCCGGCGCTCGCCCGTATCCTTCATAAAAGGACGGGGCTCCCCGTGCTTCCCTTCGACAGCAACGGCATCGGTTATTACGACAGTGGTGCCTCGCTGGCCTTCTTGGAACTGGCCCGCCGCTTCGTCAAGCCTGCTGCCGGCAGCGTCAGCAACGGCGTGAATATCATGGGGGCAACTCCTTTGGACTTCGGCAGCCGGGAGCAAATAGAATGTCTCATCCGCCTGTTGACCGGCGCTGGGTGCCAGCTAGTTTCCTGCTGGACAATGGGCTCTACACTCGATGATATCACCCAGGCCGCCAAGGCCCGCCTGAACATCGTGGTATCCCGCTCCGGGCTTGAAGCCGCCCGGTATCTGGAGAAGGAATACGCTATTCCCTATCTGGCAAGCCTGCCCGTTGGAGACGGCCCTACCCATTCTTTTATCAACGCCGTCCGGGCGCAGCTGGGCAGGAATGGCCGGTCAACGGCTCCTCAAAAGCCAGTCCAGCCGTTGTCCGGGATCCGTAAGGCTCTGGTCATCGGGGAGCAGGTTGCCAGCAACGCCATCCGGGATTGCCTGCGTTTGGACATGAGAATTCCCGATGTAACCGTAGCTTCATTCTTCGGGATGGATCAGACACTGCTAGAGGAAGGCGACCGGGTTCTGGGAGAAGAAGCCGAACTGACCTCTTTGGCCACGGAACAACCGTACGACATAATTATCGGCGACCCGCTGTACCACGACCTGATAGCACCATACCGGGAAGGCCGCTATGTTGCCCTGCCCCACATCGCCGTCTCCAGCCGTCTCTATTGGGATGACGATTTTGATTACATTGGGGAAGCAGGGCTTAACCTGCTACAACAAGGCATCCTGAACAGCCTGAATGACACATCGCCAGGCCTGTCTCTAGAGTAAAAGGGTAAATAAAAAAGCGCCGCTTTTAGCGGTGCTTAAAAAATCTTTGGTAGCGGGGGCAGGATTCGAACCTGCGACCTTTGGGTTATGAGCCCAACGAGCTGCCACTGCTCCACCCCGCGCCGCAACCGTCTTTTTTAACCGACGGACTTCATAGTATAACGGCTGGGGGGAACGCTGTCAAGGCACTCGCTTTACCCCCACCCCTCCCCGAAAAAGCGGCTCACCCTCTTTGCCACCTCGTCCTCGTAGCCGCCCCAGAAGTGGTCGGCGCCCTGAATCACCTGATAATCTTGAGGCGTTTCGGCGGCCATTTTGCGGAAATAGTCCCGCGGGATGACGAAGTCCTCCTCCCCGGCGATGACCAGTTTCGGCTGCTGATAGCTTTTCAGCGCTTCCCGGCCCTTTTCGTCCAGCGCCGGCGAAATCAGCGCCAGCCGCTTTACCCGCTCGTCTTTAAGCGCCACAGGCAGGGCGACCATGCCCCCGAAGGAGTATCCCGCCAGCCCGATGCGCTCTTTGTCAACGCTCTCGTTCTCTAAAGCGAAGTCAAGCGCCGCTTTGGCGTCGTCTTGCTCGGCGATGCCCTCGCCGTATTTCCCCTGGCTTTGGCCCACCCCGCGGAAGTTGAAGCGCAGCGCGGCGATGCCCGTCTCCGCCAGCGCCTGGCAGATGCCGAAGACGACGTTGGCCGACATGCTTCCCCCGTAGAGGGGGTGAGGGTGGCAGACGACCACCGCCGGCCAGGGGCCGCTTTTTTCGGGGAAATGCCAGCAGGCTTCCAGGGAAACGTTAGCGGGGATGGTGGTATGTTCTCTCAAGATTTCTTTTCTTTGGGCTTTCTAGTCGCTCTGGGCTTGGCTGGTCCTGCTTTCTTCTTGACGCTGTCCCACCAGGCCTTCAGCCTTTCGGCGACCTCTTTTTCGTAGCCCTGGTCGCCGGGCTGGTAGAAGCGCTTGTTCTTCAGGGCGTCGGGCAGGTGCTGCTGGCCGGCGAAGTGCCCGGGGAAGTCGTGGTCGTACTTGTAACCGTCGCCGTAGCCCTTGCCCTTCATCAGCGGCGTCACCGGGTTGCGCAGCTCTTTGGGCACCTCGGCGTCGGGGTTTTCCTTGATTTCCTGCTGCACCCTGGCGTAGGCCGTATACAGCGAGTTGCTCTTGGGCGCCGTGGCCAGATAGACCACCGCCTCGGCGATGGCTAAATTGCCTTCGGGCATGCCGATGAAGTGCACCGCCTGCTGGGCGGCCATGGCCACCACCAGCGCCTGCGGGTCGGCGATGCCGATATCCTCCGAGGCGAAGCGCACCAGCCGCCTTACGATATAAAAGGGGCTTTCCCCCGCCTCCAGCATCCGCCCCATCCAATATAAGGCGGCGTCGGGGTCGGAGCCCCTTAACGACTTATGCAGCGCCGAGATGAGGTCGTAGTGTCTGTCTCCGGCCTTGTCATAGGGCAGGTAGCGCTGTTGCACGGCATCCTCGATGGTCTTCAGCGATATTCTACGCTTGTTTTCCTTGTCGGGTGGGGTGGTGACGGCGGCGATTTCGAGCGCGTTGAGGGCCACCCGCGCGTCTTTATTGGATACCATGATGAGGCGCAGCATGGCGTCCTCGTCGAGCTCGACGTTGAGCTTGCCCAGCCCGTTGAGCTCGTCCTTGATGGCGCGCATGATGATGATGCCCAGCTCGTCCTCGGCCAGCGGCTCCAGAGTGAGCACCTGGCAGCGCGATAGCAGCGGGGAGATGACCTCGAAGGAGGGATTTTCGGTGGTGGCACCGACGAGCGTAATCGTGCCGTCCTCGACGTAGGGGAGCACGGCGTCCTGCTGGGCCTTGTTGAAGCGGTGTATCTCGTCGATGAAGAGTATCGTCTTTTTCTTGTAGAGCTTACGCCGTTCCCTGGCTTCCTCGATGATTCTTCTCAAATCGGCGACGCCGGCGCTGACGGCGCTCACCGGGCTGAAATGCGATTCGGTGCTGTTGGCGATGATGTTGGCCAGCGTGGTCTTGCCGCTGCCGGTAGGCCCCCACAGTATCAGCGAGGGCACCTGCCCCGCCTCGATGGCTTTCCTCAGGACGTGCCCCTCGCCCATGAGGTGCTCCTGCCCCACGAACTGGTGCAACGCCGAGGGCCTCATCCGCGCCGCCAGCGGCGCTTCCGCGTTTTTATCCTGCTGGAACTGGTAGTCGAACAGGTCCGTCATTTACGCCTGCTTCAGGGTCTGGTTGAAAACGAGCTTGTAGCCGTCGGGGTCCTCGACGGTGAAGTCCCGGACGCCGAAAGGCTCGTCCTTGATGTCGACGGCTATCCTGACCCCCTTCTGCTTTAGCTCATTGTAATACTTATCGATGTCGCCATCAATGTGCAAATAAAAATAGACGCCCGCGCCCAGTTTCTCTTTGGCGTCGAGGCCGTGGGCTTCTGCCGGCACGAACATGATTACCATGCCGTCTTTGATGATGTCGGCGTATTGGGGGTTGTCGGGGGTGGGAAAGCACATCTTGAGGTCGAAGCCAAGGTGCCGGGTGTAGAAGTCGAGTGTTTTCTTCATGTCCCTGACTGCCAGCAGTGGAGAGAGATAGCCCATGTTATTCCTCCTTTACGGTTTTTTAGTCGCTATTCTAAGTGCCACGAAGACAATGTATACTATAGAGGCTTTTCTCCTTATCCAAATATTATTACATGTTCTGCGAGACGACGAATCACAGGAATCCATGGTCTAATCTTACGATCATTGTCTGAGGTCGGAGTGATAACTACACCAAAGGTTTTTTCCCGAGCGTGTACCAAAGCATTTCTAATGTTGCTTAGTGTAACGCGCAGGGTGGTAGCTGTTCTGGCATGCCAACCTTCTATGAAGCTCTCAAGAGTCGTATCTGGAGGGATAATAGGTTCAATGGCAAAACCTCCTTCAAATTCTTGTCTTTGAGAGAAATAAGGAATGTTATGCTCAATCTCTCTCCAGATAATCTCAGGGAAACAGTTAGCTCTGATTATTTTTTCTATCTTAACTACATCGTCTTGTTTCTTTTCGCTGACCGTGTCTAATATCATAGGTAGATATTTATCAAGGTTTGAGAAAATATCGGGCGTTTTGATTAATTGCAATAGATTCCTCTTAATATTGTCCTCAATGTAATAAAATGCTGCATACTCTAATATTTGATAGTAGTATATAAATTTGAGTCGAGTTGCAGCTTCGTTGGCAGTTAACATGAGGTCTAACAAGACCGGATTTTGATATTTAGTAGAGATATTTTTAGGGAAATCCGTCTCCACGAACCTTAGTTGTTTCTCCGGTTCTACCTCGCTGCTTTCAGGTGGGTAAATGAGGATGTAAGTAGTTTTCCTATCATAATATTGCATGAGGAAATTAAGATGCTTTGAGATTCTCACAATTTTATTTTCATCGAAGGCTTCAAACTTACTCACAAAGAATGACACTGGTATGCTATCTCCGATCAAATCTTCCTTCAATCCTAAAGTCTGCAAAAAGTCTGGGTTGGTATACATATTTAGTAACATGAGGTTTCTATCGTCTCCCATCCCTCCCGTAGGCCTAGCTAGTTTACTGATTAAGAGCAGGCGTTCTGAGGCTTCTTGGAAGGCACAGTGATAGACTTCATCTTCAATGTTGAACTCAAACTGGCGAGAAAGATACGGGCTGTTTCTGTCCAGAAATGTAAATATATACTCCATTATATTTGTATCTACGTGATATATCGCAGCGAAGCGCGGCGGTAAAATCAGATTATTTAGGGCAGCGACCAGTTCGCTTTCAGAAGCTGGGTCTAATAGTATGGATAAGTTTTTTTGGTTCCAAACATTGGTTATATAGTATAGATCCCCCTTCTTTTCAATCTTTGCGTCCTTATTTCGCCTAAGAAAGTGAGCGAGCTTTTTCTCAAAAAGGGATACTTCTTTCTCGTTGCCGTCAGGAGACTTCAAATTGTTCATTTGTACCTCCTTTACCCCCTTGTCTTTAATCCCCGCTACCCCACAATGATATCATCCAATTTTCGTTTAGGCACGTGGTGCACTCCCTCCTCATCCCGCCAGTACCTCACGTCGCCGTCCTCGCCCATCACCTCGATAACCACCTTCTCCCTGGGCTTGCCCAGCGCCAGCACCAGCATTATCTGGTAGCGCTCGGGAATGTTGAGCAGCTTGGCCAGCTTGGTGCGCTGCACGGCGGCCAGGATGCAGCCGCCCAGCCCCTTTTCGGTGGCGCCGAGCATGATGGTCTGCGCCGCCAGGCCGTGGTCGCAGAGCAGGGAGGTGCTTATCTGGTTATCGCCGAGGATGATGATATAGGCCGGGGGTCTTTCGCCTTCCTGCGGCCCGCGCCAGTCCTTGAGGTAGCCCGCCCAGCGCAAACAGGAAAAGATTAAAGCGTTCTTGTCGGGCTCGTTGGAAAGGATGTATTTCAGCGGCTGCTTGTTGGCGGTGGAAGCGGTCAGCCGCGCCAAATCGACCAGCTCCCTGAGCGTGTTCGTATCGACGGCGGCTTCCTGCTGGAAGCGCCGGTAGCTGCGGTTTTTAACGACCAGGTCTTTTAGCATGGTAACCTCCCGGAACGCGTTTTAGGGCTAGCTGTAGCGCTTGACCTCGAAGCGGTAGAGCGTCACCGGCTCGTCGGGCTCCAGCCCCGCCTTGAGGCGGCAGATGCCCACCTGCTCCTCGACGCTGTTGACCCCCTCCAGGTCGGGCAGGAGCAGGCCCTTGCGCCAGCCCGCCTCCACGATGACCCCGTAGCGTTTGGGGTCGAGCTGGTCCAAACTGGTCACCCTTTGCGGCGGGCTGAGCACGTCGATGCTGTAGCTCAGGTGCCGAAGCTCGTTCTTGGTCACCGGGGAGAAGCGCGGGTCGTGGCTGGCGGAGCCGAGGGCGTTGGCCACAATCTCCAGGGCCACGTTGTGGTGCTGGGGCTCGAAGGTGCCGATACAGCCCCGCAGCTCTTCGCCCTTGTGTATGGAAACGAAGACGCCGGCCTGCTGCTTCATCTCGGGGGTGAGCCGCTTGGGCATAAAGATTTCACCCCGCCTGACGAAGGCTTCCACCGTCTTCTTGGCCAGTCTCACCAGCGGGTGCATCCTATTCGCCTCCGCTCTTGATGATAATGCCCGCGTAGCCGACCACGCTGGAGTAATCGCCGATAACGTCGCCGCTGGTCTGGTATTTGACCAGCTCGGCGCCGCCGGCGCCCAGCTCCTTGGCGGCGGCGATGAGGCTGATGGCGGGCGCGTAGCCGCACATGGTGATGTTGAACTCGACCACCCGTTTTAAAAGCTCGTCCTCGTCCAGCGCCAGCACGGCTTCGATGGCGCGCTCGTCCTTCTTTTGCGCCGAAGCCTGCGGCTCGTAGTGGCTCATGTCGCTGGAGGCGATGATGACTACCCCCCGCCCCAGCTCTTTGACGGCGGCGGCGATGGCGCGCCCGATGTCCTTGTAAATGGCGCCGTCGGGGTGGCCGAAGACGATGGGCACTATCCTGAAGTCGGGGTTGAAATATTGCAGGAAGGGCAACTGGACCTCTATGGAATGCTCGTAGCTGTGGGCCCGCTCGTCCTCTTCCAGGGAACCTAAAGCAGCTATCTTTCTGGCCAGTTCCGAGTCGATAGCCACACCGCCCAGCGGCGTGTTCCAGCGGCCCTCGGTCATGATGCTCAACGGCTTGCCCAGGCCGGTGTGGTTGGGCCCCATGATGATAAAGGTGTCCTTGAACCTGACGCGGGAGATGGTCGCCCCCGCCACCGGCCCCGAATAGACATAGCCGGCGTGGGGCGATACCAGCCCGATGACGTCCTCTTTAGCCGCCCCCACGTCCACCATGCCGGTAATCATCTCCCTCAGTTCGGCGGGCGATTCCGGGTAGAACTGGCCGGCGACGACGGGGTTTCTAATCACAGGGTGCTCCCTTCCGGAGCCACCCTCCTCATGTTGAGCTCCGCCCCGCAGAAACGGCACTTGGAGCCGTTAAGCCCCACGATTTCGGTCTGGTAGCCGAAGCGTTTGACCACGGTCTTGCCGCAGGCATAACATACCGTGTTCTCCCGGTCGTGGCCGGGTACGTTACCGACATAGACGAACTTTAGCCCCGCTTTTTCCCCGATTTCGCAGGCGCGTTCCAGGGTTTCCACCGGGGTGGGGGGCAAATCCTGCATGTGGTGCTGGGGGTGGAAGCGGGTCACGTGCCAGGGCGTCAGCTCGCCCAGGCTCTCTTTTATCCAGCCGGCGATGCCCGCCAGCTGCTTGTCGTCGTCGTTCATAGTGGGGATGATATTGGTCACCGCCTCGACGTGCATGTCCCACTTTTCCCTGGCTCTCCGGGTGACCTCCAGTATGCCCCGCCAGTTTTTGATTTTGGCCAGCTTCTTGTAGAGGGCGTCGGAAAAGCCCTTGATATCCACCCGCCAGGCGTCCAGGTAGGGCCCGATGGCGTCCAGCGCCTCCGGGGAGAGAAAGCCGTTGGTCACATAAACGGTATAGAGGCCGTTCCGCTTGGCCAGCCGGGCGCAGTCGCGGGTGTACTCGAACCAGATGCTGGGCTCGTTGTAGGTCCAGGCGATGCCCTGGCAGTTGTAGCGCAGCGCCAAATTCACCGTCGCCTGGGGCGGTATCTGGTTGCAACCGAGCCAGGGCTCGTCGTTTTCGGGGCAGGCAATCTCCCAGTTCTGGCAGTCCTGGCAGTGGAAGTTACAGCCCCATCCCCCGATGGAAAAGGCCAGCGTGCCCGGGAAAAAGTGAAAGAGAGGCTTCTTTTCGATGGGGTCGGCGGCCACCGACGAGGCGCGGGCATAGTTCAGGTTATAGAGGGCGCCGTCGCGGTTCTGATAAACGCGACAGATGCCGAACTTGCCCGGGGCTATATTACAGTGCCACTGGCAGATGCCGCACCTCACCCTGGAGTGGGGCAGCTTTTCGTAGAGCATTGCCTCGTGCATGATGCTCCTTTAGGGGAATTATAACACTTGGCGGGGGTTGAGCATAACCCCTCTATATGGCTAGCAATAATCCCTTGACTAGCCACCCGCCAGCGACTAGACTTGATGTCATGAAGGTCATCGGGCTTACCGGCGGCATCGCCAGCGGCAAGAGCACCGTCGCCCAGTTTCTCAAAGAGCTGGGGGCGGTGACCATTGACGCCGACCGGGTGGGGCACGAGATATTCCGGCCCGAAAGCCCGGCCTGGCGGGAGGTGGTGGATGCCTTCGGCAGGGACATTCTCGACGCCGGCGGCGAGATTGACCGCCGTAAGCTGGGGCGGCTGGTCTTCGGCGACGCCAAGAAGCTGGCCCGCCTCAACCAGATAACCCACCCCCGCATCTACGCTGAAGTTAAGGCCCGTATCGAGGAATACCGGCGGCGGGGGGAGAAGGTGGCGGTGCTGGAGGCGCCGCTGCTGCTGGAATCGGACGGGCCCTCGCTGGCCGACGACGTGGACGAAATCTGGGTTACCGTCGCCCCGGAGGCCACCGTGCTCAAGCGTCTCAAAGACAAGACGGGTAACACGGAGGCGCACTCGAAAGCCCGCATCCGCTCCCAGATGCCGACGGAAGCGCGGCTCAAGCGCGCCGACGTGGTTATCGACACCGATTGCCCCCTCGATGAGCTTAAAGCCAAAATAACCGGGCTCTGGAAGAGGCTGACTTGACACCCAGTCATGGGGCTTGGTAGAATATTCTGTTTGTTTTCGGAGGTTGTAAAATTTACGCTATTATCGAAACCGGCGGTAAGCAGTACCGGGTAAGCCCGGGCCAGACCATAGACGTGGAACGTTTAGAGGTGGCCGAGGGCAAGACCGTTGACCTGGACAAAGTATTGCTTATCGGCGATGGTGAAAAAGTGACGGTCGGCGCACCCACCGTGGACGGGGCCAAAGTGGTGGCTACCTCGCAGGGTGAGGGCAAGGGCGATAAGGTTATCGTCTTCAAGTACAAGCCCAAGGTGCGTTACCGCAAGAAGACGGGACACCGCCAGTTCTATACCCGCCTGGTTATCGACAAGATTGTGGAGCCGGGGGCGGCTGCGGAAAAGCCGGCCAAGAAGGCTCCGAGGCGGAAAAAAGAGGTGAAGGAAAGTGGCTCATAAGAAGGCAGGCGGCTCCAGCCGTTGCGGCCGCGACAGCCAGTCCAAGCGGCTGGGTGTGAAGATATTCGCCGGTCAAAAGGTAAACGCCGGCACCATCCTGGTGCGGCAGCGAGGCACGCGCATTCACCCCGGTGATAACGTGGGCGTGGGCAAGGACTATACCCTCTTCGCCCTCATTGACGGCGTGGTGTCCTTCGAACCGGCCAGCAAAAAGCGGAGGAAGGTTAGCGTTTACGCTAGCTAACTGACTTAATGAAAGAAAAGATTCACCCCCAGTTTTATCCCGACGCTCAGGTCGTTTGCGCCTGCGGCAACACCTTTACCGTCGGCTCGACCAAGAAGACGCTCAAGGTCGAGCTTTGCAGCAAGTGCCACCCCTTTTTCACCCGGGAGCGCCGCATGGTGGACACCCTGGGCAGGGTGGAACGCTTTAAGAAGCGCTATAAGCTGGAGGACTAGAGAAGTCTTTTAGAAAGGGTAGGAGCGGTTGGCAAACCGCTCCTTTTTTATTATGGCGGATAAATTCTATTACGGAGGCCAGGCGGTTATCGAGGGGGTGATGATGCGGGGGCGGAAGGCGATGGTGACCGCCGTGCGCCGTCCCAACGGCGAGCTGGCCATGCAGACCCGGATGCTGGGCGGCGCCTATACCAGCTGGATGAGGAAAGCCCCGCTGCTGCGCGGCGTCATCGTCCTCATCGAGGTGATGGTGCTGGGGATGCAGACGCTGCTCTACTCGGCCAACGTCTCGCTGGAGGAAGAAGACGTCCAGATTTCGGGGTGGAAGGTCTGGCTGCTGGTGGGCGTTTCCCTGGCGGTGGCCGTCGCCCTCTTCTTTATGGCGCCCCTTTTCCTGACCAAGCTGCTGGGGACGTATATCGACTCTTCGTTTCTTTTCGCCCTGACCGAGGGCCTGATCAGGGTGGTTATTTTGCTTTTATACCTCTGGATTATCGGGTTGATGCCCGACATCAAGCGCTTCTTTTCTTATCACGGCGCCGAGCATAAGACCGTCAATGCCTACGAGGGGGGAGTGCCGCTGGAGGTGGAGGCGGTCAAGAGCTACGGCACCGCCCACGTCCGCTGCGGCACCAGCTTTCTCTTTACCGTGGTCATCATCGCCATCCTCGTCTTCACGCTGGTGGGGCTGCATTCGACCTGGCTGCTGGTGCTCTCCCGCATCGTGCTGCTGCCGGTGATTGCCGCCGTCGCCTACGAAGCCATCTACTTCAGCGGGCGGCACGTTAATAACTGGCTGGTGAAAGTGTTCATGGCGCCGGGGCGCTGGCTGCAGCGGCTGACCACCCGGGAGCCGAGCGACGACCAGCTGGAGGTGGCCATCGCCGCGTTGAAAAAAGCCGTGGAGCTGGACCAGACCGAAGAAACGACCTAGTCTTCGACGTCTTCGGGGTCAAGTTTCTGGAAGAAGCAGGTGGGGTTGCCGGTGTGGCAGACGGGCCCGGTGGGCTTTCCCTTGAGCAGGATGGTGTCGCTGTCGCAGTCTTTCCAGACCTCGCTCACCTTGATGATGTTGCCCGAGGTGGCGCCTTTGTGCCATAGCTCCCGGCGGCTGCGGCTGTAGAACCAGGCTTCGCCGCTTTCCAGAGTGAGACGCAGTGATTCGGCGTTCATGTAGGCCAGCATGAGCACCTCGCCGGTGTCGGCGTCCTGGGCGATGGCGGGGACGAGCCCTTTTTCATTGAATTTGATGTCTTTGGTCAGTTTCATGGTTTACCTCGGGAGATGAGTTGCCTCATTATATAACATTTTGAGGGATTACGCCCAGCCTCCCCGATTTTAATCTATTCCCGCCCGCCGCCCTTTAAGGTAAAGAGGGGGCAAAGCCCCCTCTTTGAAACACCCCCTGATAAAACCTGTTATACGATGTTTTTAGAACTCCAAATTTCGACTGCTTTCTCAGCAAGCTTTTTCTGGCGTGAAATGATTGTGTTTTTCGTAAAAGCTCTCAACTTTATTAAATCTTTAGTAATTTTGATGCGCTTTTCATGCTTATAGACTTCTTTTTTCTTATCTTTGAATGGCTTGTTGGCAGCATCCGCGTTCATTTCGGATGACAGCAGAGTGAGGTTGCCCAACCTTTCTAAATACTCATCACGTCCTGCCCAATCAAGTTTATCTGCCAATATATGCTCAAGCGTGAGGCTGCCCCAGTCAAGTGAAGCTTGTTTTTTCCCGGTGATATGCTCTTCGAGCTTTAGTAAAGTATATCTCGCTGTCTTAGGATACGCTGGTTCAAACTCAGCAAAAGCCAACTTGAATTGGTCGTCAGCCTTCATGGCGTCTTGTTTCTTAAGAACTTTTAAAACCTCGCCAATAGATTTCCCTTTTCTTATATCGCTTATCAGACTATGGAAAACATCCTCTAGGATTTTTGCGTCACGCTTAAAAACGGTACTGTGGCGGAATGTTAAAATCTCAACCGCATTGCATAGCTTAAGAAAGTCCTTCTTCTTAAGGAATTCCTCGCCTTGCATAAGAAGGGGATAGCAGCGCGTTGCCCCTAAAGCATCTAGGTAAGTAAAAGCTTCCCTTTTCTTGGGATCAGCACACTTGCTTGGGTCTACAAAATTTGCGTAGTATTGTAGAGCATACTTCTCTAGATGGTTTAGGAAATTTTTGATATTTCCATCTTGGCTTATTCGCTTGCTATACCATTCCATTAGTTTTTTCCGAGGCGGAGGTTCTTCTTCCTCAACATTGGCCCAGCAGTAATGAAGTAGAAACGCCTTGAATTTACCTGAACTGAGCTCTCCTGAAATGCGGTCTATTGTTGAGGCGCTGTCTTCAATAGAGACGTTTTGGTTTTTTGCCTCTCCGCATACACGGTTCTTCACTAAGTCGGCGATGGATAAGTCCATTCCTCTGTCATTAAGTGTCTCAAAAAATTGATAAACGTCACTATCTGTTCCTAAATGTACCTCAAGGAATGACAGTTTCATAATCTTTTCGTTTAAGAATTTAACCATGCCATCCTTGCCCTTTTTCTTTTTGAGGCTTTCAAATTTTTCATGGAAGAATTCGATTGCCTTGTCCAAATTTTTCCATGAAGACAACTTCTTACCGCCAGGAAATGATTCGCCATGTAAGAGGCTTTCAAACTTATCCTTGTCACGTTTGCTCAAAACTAACGTTAGCCGCGATTTCTCAATCCCAGCTGGTCTCTGTGCGATATATTCTTTTTGGAACTCACTTGCGGTATCTGCTACACCCATCTGCTCAAGAGTTACAATAGCGGTACGTAGGAGTAGCAAAAGAGTTGCTAAACGTTGTTGACCATCTACGACTTCAAATTCAGTGGGGTGTGGGTCGTCAATGTGGTTGGGCATAAAAAGAACGAACCCTAAAAAATAACCCGGGGCATTTTTGTCTATGTCATCCCAAAGTTGAGATACTTTATCGATATCCCAGTCGTAAGGTCTTTGGTACAGTGGTACCTCATAGAACCTATCTCGGATTAGGTCCCTAAGAGATGTGGGCTTTGGATTAATTATTGCCATTTGATGCACCTCAGTTAAACATTAACAATCCTTTATTAATTTTAACTTATGGTGTCAAGTGTCCTGTTAAAGGGATTTTTATTGCCCTCGTCACAAATTCGTCTTTACAAAAGGGAGAGACTGATAGGGGTGAGATTGCTTCGTCGCTGCGCTCCTCGCAATGACAGGAAGCTAGCTTATGATGTCCAGCGCCCGCTTCAGGTCTATGTCCCCGGTGTAGAGGGCGGTGCCGACGATGGCGCCTTCGGCGCCCAGAGTTTTGAGCATCTTGAGGTGTTGCAGGGAGGAAACGCCGCCGGCGGCGACGACGGGCTTGCGGATGGTATCCATGAATTCGGAGAGGGCGGTGAAGTTAGGCTCGGTGAGGGTGCCGTCGCGGGAGATATCGGTATAGATGAAGCGCTTAACGCCCAGGGGAGTCATGCCGCGCGCCAGCGTGGTGGCCCGGATTTCGGTAGGATTGCGCCAGCCGCGGGTGGCCACGAAGCCGTCGCGGGCGTCGATGCCGACGATTATCGTGTCGCGGTACTTGGCGCAGGCGTCCTTAATGAGCTGGGGGTCTTCCACGGCGGCGGTGCCTAATATTACGCGCTCGACGCCGGCCTTGAGCAGTTTGTGAACCGTCTCCAGGTCGCGGACGCCGCCGCCGAACTGGGTGGGAATCAACAAAGCGCGGGCGATGTCGGTGGCGATTTCGATATTGCGCACGTTGCCCTCCGCCGCTCCGTCGAGGTCAACGATATGCAAGCGGGGAGCGCCCATGGACTGCCAGCGCAGGGCGGACTCCACCGGGTCTTCGGAGAATACCGTTTCCTGCGCGTAGTCGCCCTGGTAGAGGCGGACACAGCGCCCGCCCCGGATGTCTACCGCCGGTATGATTTCCGTAGCAAATCACCTACAGGTTGATATTGGAGTACTTTCTCCAGGGTCGGGACAGGAACGCCTTGTTGTCCTTGTTCTTGTTGGCCAGTATGTCCAGCGAGCGGTTGATGACCTTGCGGGTATCGCTGGGCATGATGACGTCGTCGATGTAGCCGCGCTCGGCGCCCTTGTAGGGGTTCTCGTAGAGGTCGCTGTACTCCTGGATGCGCTTCGCCGCCGTCTCCTTGGGGTTATCCGAGTTCCTGATTTCCTTGGCGAAGATGATGGAGGCCGCCGTGGCGGCACCGACGATGGTGACGCGGGCGGTGGGCCAGGCAAAGACGAGGTCGGCGCCGATGCCCTTGTCGAGCATGCCGTAGTGGGCGCCGGCGTAGGACTTGCGCAGTATAATCGAAATCATGGGTACGGTGGCATCGGCCCAGGCGAAGAGCAGCTTGGCGCCGTGGCGCAGTATGCCCTTCCAGTCCTGCTCGGAGCCGATCATGTAGCCGGGGCAGTCGCCCAGGGTGACGATGGGTATGTTGAACAGGTCGCAGAAGCGGGCGAAGCGGGCGCCCTTGTCGGCGGCGTCGCAATCAATGGTGCCCGCCGCCCACATGGGCTGGTTGGACCAGATGCCCACCGGCCGTCCGTTGAAGCGGGCGAAGCCGGTGATAACGCTGCGGGCGTGGTCCTTGAAAATCTCCATAAAATAACCGTCGTCGACGACGGCGTGAATAACCTTGTACATGTCGTAGGGCATGGTGGGTTTGTCGGGGATGATGCTGTCCAGCTCGGGGCAAAGGCGCTCGGGGTCGTCTTTGGTCTCGATTTGAGGCGGCATCTCCATATTGTTCGAAGGGAAGAGCGCCAGCAGCGCCTTGACCTTGTCCAGTGCGTCCTTGTCGTCTTCGGCGATGAGGTGGGTCTGGCCGCTCTTGACGGCGTGCGCCTTCCAGCCGGAGAGCTCCTGCAATGAGATTTCCTCTCCGAGCTGGGTCTTGACGAAAGCGGGGCCGGCGATGCCCATGAAGCCGGTCTCGCGGCACTGGATGATGAAGTCCTGCATGATGGGGTGGTAGGCCTGGCCGCCCAGGCAGGGGCCCATCAGTACGGCAATCTGGGGGATGATGCCCGAGGCGCGTATCTGGGCCTTGAAGAGGTTGCCGTACATCTCCAGGGTGTCCATGCCTTCCTGGAGGCGGGCGCCGCCGGAGTCGTTTAGGCCGATCAGGGGCCAGCCCATCTCCTTGGCGAAGTCGATTGCCTTGATTTCCTTGAGTCCGTGGTACTCACCGAAGGTCCCGGCCATGGCCATGAAGTCTTCGGCGAAGGCGACCACGGGCCGCCCGTTGACCATACCGTAGCCGGTGACCACGCCCTCGGCGGGAACCTCGGCCTTGTCCATGCCGAAGTTGGTGGTTCTATGCTTAACGAATATGCCTATCTCGTTGAAGGTGCCGGGGTCGAAGAGGTAGTCTATTCTTTCGCGGGCCGTCCACTGGCCTTTGCCGTGGCGCTTTTCGATGGCTTCGGGGGAAGCCATCTGTTCGATTTTGGCCCTTTTTTGTTTATATTCCTCGATTAGCTCTTCGGTTGACGCCATTGCTCGTCCTTCTCCTTAATATTGTTTAGATTTTTAAGCTTTTAGCGGTGTCATTATAGCACTATCGCTTGGGGGTTAACAAACGGGATTTAACTTAGGTGTTTCGAGCAAGGCGCCTCCCCACCCCGTTTTTTATCTATTCCCGCCCGCCGCCCTTTAAGGTAAAGAGGGGTTACACCCCTCTTAAACACCCCGACTTTTTGGGTTTTGGGGTATTGACAACGCTTCATATCTGAATTACACTCAAATTCCACGAAGGAGGTGCCCGCTATGGAACAAGCCGTGCTGCGTATCGAGCGTGTCGAGTATTACTACACCGTGGTGCCCAATAAGGCCGGTGCCGGCGCCAAGATTTTCAATGTGCTCAAGGACCACAAGGTCAGCCTGATTGCTTTCAACGGTTTTCCCCTGGATGAAAAGAGCAGCCAGCTCGACCTGGTGCCGGCCAGCGGCGTGGCTCTGGTCAAAGCGGCCAAGGAGGCCGGCTTCGAGCTGGTGGGGCCCAAGGTGGCTTTCCTGCTCTCGGAGTGGGAGCACATCGGCGCCGTCGCCGATATACTTACCAATCTGGAGAAGGCCGGGGTTAACATCACCGCCATGCAAGCCATCGAGACCGGCGACTGGCGTTACGGAGCTATCTTCTGGGTTAAGCCGGCTGATATCGACAAGGCGGCCAAGGCAATGGGTATCTAGGGCGGCTCCGCAAAGAGTTTCTAAAGGGGGCGTAAGCCCCCTTTTTTTATTGCCCCCAGCCACCCCACTCTGTTGTGCGTACGTATTGTTTTCCCACCCAAAGCCCTCCCTATAAGGGTGGAATCCCTTAAATATCTCCTTTTGGGGGGTGCTCCGCCCTGCATCCCCACCTTGTTGTGCGGAGGTCTTTCTTTCCCACCCGGTGCCCACCCTACAGAGGTTAGGCCTCTATAGACTTTTTATTGAGTTCTCCACTCCACCCCACCTTGGCGGGAGTGAAAGATTCCTTGACAGGGTGGGGTGGGGTTGGTTAAACTTTAGTGTCACGGCTCTAGATTTCCGCTTAGGGGCTTCATTGAGCGATATGACATCTTATAGTCCTCTGGCACCGGAGCCACTGTCCAAGGGTCTGGTGCAGATTTTCACCGGAGATGGCAAGGGCAAGACATCGGCCGCCATCGGTACGGTAATCCGCGCTCTGGGTCACGGGCTAAAGGTCTACATCGCCTTTCTCCTTAAAGGGGGACGCCCCTCCGGCGAGTTTCACCTCCTTTCCCGGATGCCGGGCGTGACCATGGCCAGCTTCGGCGCCGGCTTCGTCGACCCCAAGGACGTCAAGCCGGCGGAGAAAGTGGCGGCGCAAAAAGGGCTGGACGCCGCCCGCGAAGCCATGCTGAGCGGTAACTACGACCTGGTGGTTCTGGACGAGGTCAACGTGGCCGTGGCTTTCGGGCTGCTCGACGTTGACGAGGTGCTCAGGCTCATCGAGGCCAAGCCGGAAAAGGTGGAGCTGATTCTTACCGGCCGGCGCGCCGATACCAAGCTGGTGCAGGCCGCTGACCTGGTTACCGAGTGCCTGAAGATTAAACACCCGTACGACAGTGGGGTGGGGGCGCGGGGAGGCATCGAGTTTTAATATAATATTTTCAAGGAGGCAACATGGCGGTCACATTAAGCGTTATCAAAGCGGACATCGGCGGTTTCGTGGGGCATTCCGATTCCCACCCCGAGATTTTGGAGCTGGCTCGCGAGTGCACCAACAAGGCTAAGACGAGCGGGCTGCTCATCGACTGTTACGTCACCAAGTGCGGCGACGACCTGCAGCTGATTATGACCCACGAGCAGGGCGAGGGCGACGGCAAGATACATGAGATGGCCTGGAACACCTTCGTCGATTGCACCGAGCTGGCCAAGAAGCTGAAATTACACGGGGCGGGCCAGGACCTGCTCTCCGACGCCTTTTCCGGTAACGTGCGCGGGCTGGGCCCGGGTGTGGCCGAGATGGAGATAGAGGAGAGGGGGGCGGAAACGGTCATCGTCTTCATGGCCGACAAGACCTCGGCGGGGGCCTGGAACCTGCCGCTCTACAAGATGTTCGCCGACCCCTTTAACACGGTGGGCCTGGTTATCGCTTCCAACATGAAGGGTGGCTTTGCCTTCGAGGTTCAGGACGTTAAGGAGCACACCAAGATAACCTTTAACACCCCCGAGGAGATTTACGACCTGCTCGTTTTCATCGGGGCGCCTTCGCGTTACATGGTCAAGTCCGTCTATCACCGCGGCACCGGCGAGATTGCCGCCGCTTCTTCCACCCAGCGCGTGTCGCTGCTGGCGGGGCGCTATGTGGGCAAGGACGACCCGGTCTGTATCGTGCGCTCCCAGGGCGACTTTCCCGCTGTGGGCGAGGTCGTCGAGCCGTTCACCCTGCCTTTGCTGGTGGAGGGGTGGATGCGGGGCTCGCACCACGGGCCGCTGATGCCGGTATCGGTTGAGGACAGTACGCCCACCCGCTTCGACGGGCCGCCGCGGGCCACCGCCCTCGGCTTCCAGATTGCGGGGGGCAAGCTGGTGGGACCCAGAGACATGTTCGCCGACAAGTCCTTCGATAACGCTCGCCAGCAGGCACTGGACGTGGCCGATTACCTGCGCCATCACGGACCTTTCGAGCCGCACCGCCTGCCGCTGGAGGAGATGGAATATACCACCATGCCCGAGGTTATGAAGAAGCTGAAGAGCCGCTTCGTCAAACTGGAGGAATAAAAATTGCCCCGGCTCCTGCTGGCGACCAACAACCCGGGCAAGGCGCGCGAGTATAAAAGCCTGCTGGAGGGGGTCCCCTTCGAGCTGGTGACGCCCGCCGAGGTCGGCATCACCACCGAGGTCGAGGAGACGGGCAAGACTTTCGAGGCAAACGCCCGCTTGAAGGCGACGACATTGGCCGCCGAGAGCGGGCTGCTCTCTTTAGCCGACGACTCCGGCCTCGAAGTCGAGGCTCTGGGTGGCGAGCCGGGCACGCGCTCGGCGCGCTACGCCGGCGACAACGCCACCGACGCCGACCGCGTGCGCTATCTACTCTCTAAAATGAAAGACGTCCCCGAAGGCAAGCGGCAGGCGCGTTTCCGCTGCATAATCGCCATCGCCGACCCCCAAGGCAGGGTCGAAATCTGCTCCGGCCGGTGCCACGGGGTCATTACCCTGGCTCCCAAAGGCGATAAGGGCTTCGGCTACGACCCCGTTTTCTACATGCCCGAACTGGGTAGAACGATGGCCGAGCTTTCCCCTGAAGAGAAGAACGGGGTCAGCCACCGGGGTAGGGCGGCGCAAAAGGCGCGCGCCTTTCTCATGAAAGCGTAGCCTACTTTTCTACGTTCAGCTGTCTTACCGGCCTGGCTTCGATGTAGCCGCGGTATCCTTGCGGTTCAAGCTGGAACCGGGGGCCGTCTTCATCCGCCCAGGTGAAGCCGTAAAGCTCCGGATTATAGGTTTTCATCACTTCCCAGAGGTCGCCGATGGCCTCTTCGAACTTCTCGTCATCGTAAGGTTGTCCCTGGAAGACCATCATCTGGCACGGCGGCAGGTCGATGATTTCATATCCTTCCGGTGTTTTCCCCTTATAGTCAGCCGGCATTTCCACGCCCATCGCGTACTCCGACGTTCCGGGCTGGCGCAGGTTTTCCGGCAGCCACATCCCGATAGGTTCGTAAAGGGCATCTTTCACACCCTTAAGCTCTTCGTAAACATCGCAGCCCAGCTCTTCGCAATAGGCAAAGTAATCCTTGGCGCTGGCGCCCTGTTTGAGAATCAGTTTCCTCGCCGGGCGGTCGATAACCTGGACGAAAACGGTGTTTGTATTGGTTTTTTCTGTCATAATCACCTCTCCTTTTTGCAGCTTAAGGTAGTAATCACGGAGGTTTTCGGGTATAAAAAGCTTTAGCGGTGGTTTGTTTTTGGCGTAGTCCCGCGGGCTTATGCCGAACTGTTTGGAAAAGGCACGGGTAAACCCTTCGTGCGACTCGAAGACGAAATCAAGGGCTACATCGACTATTCTGGGTTCCTCATCACGGAGTTTTAAAGCCGCGCGCGACAGCCGCAACTCCCTGATGTACTCGAAGGGTGTTTTGCCGGTCATTTCCTTGAAGATTCTCGCCGCGTGCCACGGAGAATACCCTGCCGCCTGCGCCAGCATATGCAGACTTATCGGTTCCGTCATATGCCGTTCGATAAAGTCCTGCATGCGCCGGACAGCGCTTATTTTATCCCAGTTTTCCGTGTCATCACCTCGCGCTTAAACTATATCAGGGCGGGGGCGGTGCTTCTTGACCTGTTTTGCTTAAATCAGTGGGAGAGGGGGTGGGGAAGGTAGTTAAGGCCTGTAGGATTCTCTATTGCTGCTTTACCTGTCGAAACACTACTGCGAGCGTCCTGAGTTTGTTGTTGAACACTTTCTTAATATCTTCGATTGGCCATCCAAACAGTTTGCATTTGCCCATGATTGCTTTCTGTAACGCATTGAGAGCTTTAAATGTGAGGTAACCAACCGAATTTAGAGATAGCGATTTCTCCATGAGCTTGCCATTTGGAATATCCGCGACAGGGCTGAGGCCAAGTGCTATCAATGCCCAAAGGTGTGCGTGCGTCATTGCTGAAAGAAGTCTGTACGTATCCTCTTCGCCCAGATAATCACGCACCAGGTTTGTAGTGTTTGGCATTGGGCTAATAAGCTTGATTTTTCCATTTTTATCGTAATTTGTTAAGCCCATTCCTTTAGCTTTCATCAACACTTTGTCTCGTTGCCTCTCTGCATCTGACAATTGAGACGGGTTCTTAGTAGCTTGTGCAAACGTCACTCGTTGGTCTAGACCTTTGCAACGAAACGCGTAACTGCGGGATATGCGTTCGTTCAGATTGATGGTCTCGTCTAATAGCCAAACGCTTATTGCGGTTGCCTCCAGAATGCTCCTGATGTTAGTCCATGGCGCAAACGTAAGCACTGGCTCTGTTATTATTCGTATAAAAGCGGACAATTGGTCTGTAGCAAATTTTATGAGAATTCCACCTGAATTGTGCGCTGCTTGTATCGCTTGCGCGTTTTCAGTTGAGGAGAGTTCAACTGCTGCGATTGAATTAGGCATTGGCTCATAGCCAAACCCTGTGAGGATTCCACCTAGCTCGTGCTGAAATTCATTAAGCTGCTTTACAATAAGAGCTGCGGGACGCTGGCTGGTCATTATGCCTTCTTCATATCAAGACTAACTACTGTTAGACATAGTAACACGGCGCGCTTATCAATAATAGCCTATCACCCCCACTTTCCTGTATAATAGCTTTAAGAGTGTTGTTATGACCGGACTTTCCGATTCGTTCCAGCGACCCATAAACTACCTGCGCATCTCGGTAACGGACCGGTGCAACCTGCGCTGCGTCTACTGCATGCCCGTGGGCGGCGTCAAGACGATGCCGCACCAGGAGATACTGCGCTACGAAGAGATTGATACCATCGCCAGGGCCGCCGCCGAGATGGGCATCGACAAAATCAGGCTCACCGGCGGGGAGCCGCTGGTTAGAGGCGGCCTGCCCGACCTGGTGGAGATGCTGGCCGACATCGGCACCATCAACGACATCTCGCTGACCACCAACGGCGCCTTGCTGTCCCGTTGCGCCGAAGAGCTGAAACAGGCGGGCCTGAACCGGGTCAACATCAGCCTGGACAGCCTCAAACCGGAGAGGTTCAAGGCCATAACCCGTAGCGACGCCGAGCTTGAGGACGTGCTCAAGGGTATCGAGGCGGCGCATAAAGCGGGGCTGGAGCCGGTTAAGCTGAACATGGTGGTGATACCGGGGGTCAACGAGGACGAGGTGGCCGACTTCGCCGCCAAGACCGTTGACGAGGGCTGGCACGTGCGCTTCATTGAGCTGATGCCCGTCGTCGGCGATATGAAGGACGCGACCTTCGTCGCCGCCGGCGACATGAAAAAGACTATCGAAAAGCTGGGCAAGCTGGAGCCCTGCCTGCCCACGGTGGGCAACGGTCCGGCCAAGTATTTCAAGCTGCCCGACGCCAAAGGCACCATCGGCTTTATCACCCCGGTCAGCGAGCACTTCTGCTTCAACTGCAACCGCTTGAGGCTGACCGCCGACGGCAAGCTGAGGCCCTGCCTCTTGAGCGACTACGAGGTTGATCTTAAAACGCCGTTACGCGACGGCGTCGATACCGAGGGCTTAAAGAAACTGATCGAGGAGGCGGTGGCTAACAAACCGCGGCGGCACCGTATCGCCGAGGGCGACGTGCCCCGCCAGCGCCCGTTTTCTCAGGTGGGGGGATAGTTTTTTAGAGATTGCTTCGTCACTGCGTGCCTCGCAATGACAGCAGGGAAGGGGGGTCGGTTAACATGGAAGAGTTGAGTCACATGGACGAGCAGGGCCGCCCCAAAATGGTGGACGTTTCGGGCAAGCCCGAGACGAAACGCATCGCTGTCGCCAAAGGGCTGGTCAAGATGCAGCCGGCGACTTTTAAGCGCATCAAAGAGGGGCAAATCGCCAAGGGGGACGTGCTCGCCGTAGCCAAGCTGGCCGGCATCATGGCCGCCAAGCAGACGGCCCACCTGATACCGCTCTGTCACCCCATCTTCATTGACGAGGTCGAGATAGACTTCGATCTCGACGAAAAAAACAGCGCCGTGGCCATCAACGCCAGCACCAAAAGTACTGGGAAAACGGGGGTGGAGATGGAGGCGCTGACCGCCGTGGCTATCGCCGCCCTGACCATCTACGACATGGTCAAATCCATCGACCGGGGGGCCCGTATCGAGAGCGTCCGACTGGTCAAAAAAAGTGGCGGCAAAAGCGGCGAAATTACCCTTGAGTAAACCGCATTATTGGTATATACTACACTACTAACAGTTCTTCCCGATAAGGGAAGACAACCTTCGCGATAACTATTTTTTTGGGGGGTGCGCCATGAAACTATCTTGCCTTCAGGAGAACTTAGACCGGGGACTCAACGTGGTGGGAAGGGCCGTCGCCGTGAGAACCACTCTCCCCATAACCAACAACGTCCTGCTGGCTACCGACAAATCGCGCCTGAAACTGTCCGCCACCAACCTGGAGATGGCCATCAGCTGCTGGATAGGCGCCAAGGTGGATGAAGAAGGCTCGATTACCGTACCCGCCCGATTACTTTCCGAGTTTATCAGCTCGTTGCCCGCCGATAACGTGGATGTAACCCTTTCCCCCCAGACCAAGACGGTGGGGCTAAAGTGCGCCCGCTTCGAGGCCCGCATCAGCGGCGTCGATGCCAAGGACTTCCCTCCCGTGCCCAAGGTAGAGGGGGGCGTTTCGACCAAGGTCGAGGCGGAGGCTCTCAAGCAGGGGATTGCCCACGTGGTCTTCGCCGCGGCTACCGAGGAATCGCGCCCGGTGCTGACCGGCGTCGACGCCGAATTCGACGGCGACACGCTGACGCTGGCCGCCGCCGACGGCTTTCGTTTGGCCGTCTATAAGCTACCCCTGGCCCAGCCGGTGGTCCAGAAAACCGAGGTTATCATCCCGGCGCGCACCCTGGCCGAGCTGAACCGACTCATGGCTGACCAGGAAGAGCCGCTGGAGATTACGGTCAACCCGGAGAAGGGGCAGGCCCTCTTCAAGATGAAGGATATCGAGTTGGTGAGCCAGCTTATCCAGGGCAGCTTCCCCAACTATTCCCAGCTTATCCCCAAGAGCTGTACCACCAAGTCGGTCATCAGCGTTGCCGAGTTCCTGCGGGCGACCAAGACCGCTTCCATCTTCGCCCGCGACGGCAGCGGTATCGTGCGACTGGTGGTGGCCCCGGGCACGGGTACGGCGCCGGGCAAGATGACCGTTTCGGCGCGCTCCGAGGAAATCGGTGACGACGTCGGCGAAGTCGACGCCCTGGTCGAAGGCGAGGAGTCCAAGATTGCCTTCAACGGCAAGTACCTCACCCAGGTTCTGGAAGTGCTGCCCGACGATTCCCAGGTGGCGCTGGAGACGACCAACCCCTCCAGCCCCGGCGTTCTGAAGCCGGTGGGCAATGACAAATACATCCACGTGGTCATGCCCATGTTCGTTCAGTGGTAGGGTGGGCACTAATCAGACTTAATCGTATCTGGCTTAAGGTAGCCTTTGAGGTCTACACCCTCCGGCGTAGCGGCTTCATTTCTTCCCGCCAGTGATGAGCCGATTTCCAGTGGATTTTTCAACGATTACTGTGGTCTTTAATGGCGGTTTGGCGAGAAGCGGGTCTAGGCATTCTAGGATATGTCCCGGGGGAAAAGGCGGGTGGTTTCAGAGAGGATTGGAAACGATAACGATGTGGTTCTAGATCTTTGGAAAGGAAACCCTAGCACAGGAAGCCAGTCATCAGTTGAGCGAATTCTTTAACCTTCTGCCTATATACGGAATGCCCACCGTCCGCGAAGACATAAACTTGGCAGCCGGGAACTAGCTTGGCAGCTGCGAAAGCGTTACTGACTGGAACTAGTTTGTCTTTGGCTCCCCACACCAGCAGGGTCGGTATCATCAATGCCGCAAGTTGGGGTACCAGCAAAGCAGTTTCCTGCCTGAATATGGTCATGCTCGCCCCCAGAAGTACCATTGCTATAGGAAGAGGGTTCATAAATCTAAACGGAGCATAGACCGCATTGACTGCCTTGGCAACTGCTCTCAGGAAATTGGCAGCCGCTACCCCTAGTGAGCGGCAAAGGGTAGATAATGACATAAGGCGCACCCATAGGGCTATTTTCTTGCCTACACCCATGCCGTTTATTATGACCAACTTCTTTACCTTGTGCCGGAATTTAACCGCGTAGCGCAAGACAATGCCCCCACCGATAGAATGCCCCGCCAGGTAAAAGGATTCCAGTCCCAGACAGGAGGTGAAATCGTCCAGAAACTCCACGAATTCATTTATACCTTGCTTCCCGGCAATTTGTTGACTTAGCCCGAAGCCGGGGAGGTCGGGTGCATATATCGTGAAGTGCTTGCACAACTCGGCCAGGTTCTCTAGCCAATCCTTAGCGCCGCCGCCCGAACCGCCGTGCACCAACACTAAAGGTTCGCCCTTTCCGCCAGTAAAGTAGCGAATATCCAGATTACCTACTCTTATTTGCTTACTATGTATTAAGTGCGTTCCATTCAATTTCTCACCACCCGGGTTAATGCCATAAAAAAACTACCCACGTGAAAAATATTGTTTCGCGGGTAGTTCAATATCGTTCCAGTGCTAATATAATTATAGCACTACCATCATTTTGATTGCAATTTTAGATATAAAACCCAGGCGTGTAAAATGTGGTTACGATAATCAAGAGAAGTAATGCTGGCGAAGGAAATTAGGTAACATTTCGTCAGATTGTTACCAGGGATTATTTAGAATAGTTTCTGGATCCTAATGGCATCAATAGACTCGGTTATCTCTTTTGGTAGAATACGGACAGACTCTTTTCCGGAAGGGTAGTCGTGAGTACAAGAAATCAGACATGCCCATGTTTGTGCAATGGTAAGGGGGCTAAAGGGGTATCTCTACGGTCAGAACGGTGCCCTGGCCGGGGCGGCTGTCTATCTTGAGCTGGCCCCCGATTAGTTGCACCCGCTCCCGCATCCCCACCAGCCCCAGTTTGCCGGTGGCGGTCAGCTCCGCCCAGTCGTCGGGCATGGCGAAGCCGGCGCCGTTGTCCTCGACAGTGACCCGCACTTTGTCGGCGGAGAATTTAATCTTTATCTTGGCCTCGGTGGCCTTTGAGTGCTTGCGCACGTTGGCGACGGCTTCTTGGATGATGCGGAAGAGCGTCAGCTCGGCGGTTTCGGGCAGCTGACGCTGGTCGCCCTCGAACTCCGTTTTGACGGTGATGCCGTAGTTTTCCGTCGTCTCCCGCGACAGCCATTCCACGGCGGGCACCAGCCCCAGGTCGTCCAGAATAGAGGGCCTTAGCTCCTGGCTGAAGCGGCGCACGCCCCGGATTATCTCCCTTATCTCTTCCTGTATTTTCGCGGTGGACCGGGTGGTGCTCGACTTGGCCAGCTCCTCCAGGTGCCGGGCGACGACCACCAGCTCTTGTATGGTTTCGTCGTGCAGCTCGCGGGCGATGCGCTTTCTCTCCGTTTCCTGCGCCTCGTTAACCCTTTGCACGTAACGGCGCAGGTTCTCCTGGATTATTCTCTCCTTGGCGATGTTCTCGGCGGCGGTGGCTTTGAGCTCCTCGATGTATTTCTTGAGGTCGGCGCTCATCTTGTTGAAGGAATCGGCCAGCGAGCCCAGTTCGTCCTGGCTGGGCATTTCCAGCTTGTAATCCAGCTTGCCCTGCCCGATTTCCCGGGCGCCTTTTTGCAGCGAGTGGATGGGGCTGGTGATGGCGCGGGAAAGCGCCAGCGCCAGGATGGTGACGATGATGACCAGCATGATGGAGATGATGATAAAAATGTGCTCGATGTCGGCGACCTTGTCGCTGATATAGTCCTCGCTTTGCAGGATGGCGGCGTTGATTTCGGCCTCGGTTTCGGCGGCGGGAAGGGAAAATTCCTCGATGTAGGTGGTGGCCCAGAGGGTGAGCAGTTTACCGTCCACCGTTCTCACCGGGGCGATGCTGGCGTATTTCTCGGTGATGGAGCCGTCCACCTCCAGCCAGTCGTAGTAGCCGGCGATTAGCTCGCCCTGCCGCGAGGCTTCGATGAGCGACCAGAAGGAGGGCAGCGTTTCCTGGAGGGGGCTGACGTCTTTTTCCTGCCCGGGGTATTTATGGATGAGGATGACGGCGTCTCTGGGGTCGATGAGGGCGGTGTAGCCGGTGGTGCCGACCGGCTGGACGACGATGTCGCGCAGTTCGGCGTCGTTGCTTATTGCCGCCGTGGTGGTCAGCCCGGTGGCCTCAAGGTACATCTCCACCTGGCGGGCCACGTCTTCGGCCTTCTGGGAAATGATGTTTTCGCCCAGGCTGTTGAGGTGGGCGGTGCTGTCCTCGATGGCGCTCTCGCCCAGCGACAGGCTCGTCTCCCGGGCATGGTCGCCCAGCTCGTTGATGTTGGTCAGGGCAACGTAGGCGAAAACCACTATCGACAGCACCGACAGCACCAGAAAGGGGACCAGAATCTTGGTGCCGATGCTCCATCTTTGCCAGCCGAAGAGTCTTTTCATCGCAACGCTAACGCCCGTAAAGCGGCCCCGGCCTTGAAGCGGTGCTGGGGGTGGGGCTCAAACGATGTCTTCAAAGGAGAGCCAGCCCCTTTTCACGCTCTGGAAAATAGCCTCCGTCCGGGAGCCGACGCTGAGCTTGTTGAATATCGAGTTGAGGTGACGCTGGACGGTGCGGATGCTCAGGTGCAGCTTGTCGGCGATGGCCTGGTTCGACATGCCTTTAGCGGCCAGTTGCAGCACCTCTTTTTCGCGCTGGCTCAATTCCGAGTCGGCATAGTCACCGCCGGCCTTGTCGCGGCCTTTGAGCGCCCGCCGGATGACCTTGTTGGCGATGGAGGGGTGCAGCACCGGCTCGCCGGCGTAAATCGAGCGCACCGCTTTTATCAGCTCCGCGGTGGGGGCGTCCTTGAGCAGGTAGCCGGCGGCGCCGGCTTCGAGCAGGCTGAAGATGTATTCGTCGTTATCGTAGACGGTCAGAATCAACACCGCCGTCTGGGGGGAGAGGGGCTTGGCCCGCCGGGTGACCTCGATGCCGCTGATGCCGGGCATGTTGATATCTAAAATAGCCACGTCGGGTTTCAGCGTGGCGATGAGCTCCAGGGCTTTGTCGCCGTCGCCGGCCTCGCCCACCAGCTCCATGTCCGCTTCCCGCTCCAGCAGGGTGCGCGTGCCCTCCCTGACCACGGCGTGGTCGTCGGCAATGATGATTCTGATTCTCTCCGTTGCCTTCATCGCTCTTAGAGTATAGCGCAGTGAAAAGCCGTCTTCAATTCTGAAGGTGGAGGAAGGGGACGGCGCCTGCCCAATTGGGTATTTAGCGCCAGGCAAATGAGCACTAAGGCGGATTTGGACAATGGTGTAAAAGCGGTATGCTGATAATAGGTATTTAGCTAAAGAGGTGATATTCATGGATATTCTCGTAGTTATTGCCTTGGTTATAGGTGCCGCGGTGTGTTTCCTGCCGGCCATCATGGCGTGGTCGCATTACTTCGGCGGCACCAAGCGGACCGCAAGTAAGAGAAAAGTTGCCGGTACCACCAGACCGGTTACCACGAGGCACGCTTACTAGGCGACTCGGCGGTAACGGGTTCCCGGATTTATGACGGCAAGGCAGCAGGGTCGGTGCATTGGGTTCATACCGGCTCTGCTGTTTTAGTGCGCGGTTAAAGGGTTAAATCGGGCCGGCTTTAGGCCGTTCCGGTTCCCTTAGCCTATACATCACGACTAGATTGGAGGTTAGTGTGCAACAGACAAACGAGTCCATAGTAAACATTAAGGATACCACGGCCAACCCGGCCCCGCTCGGGCTGCTGGCTTTCGGGATGACCACCATTTTGCTCAACCTGCATAACGCCGGTCTCTTCGAATTGGGGACGATGATATTGGCCATGGGTATCTTCTACGGAGGCATCGCCCAGGTAGTCGCCGGAATCATGGAGTGGAAGAAGAACAACACCTTCGGCGCTACCGCCTTCCTGTCCTACGGCTTCTTCTGGTTAAGCCTGGTGGGGACGCTGGTTATGCCCTCCCTCGGCATGGGTACGGCCCAGGGTACGGCGGGGATGGTGGCTTACCTTTCCCTTTGGGGGGTGTTCACACTGGTGATGTTCTTGGCTACCCTGAAGCATAACCAGGCCTTGCAGGTGGTCTTTTCCACGCTGACGATTCTCTTCATCCTGCTGGCCATCGCCGACGCCACGGGCAGCACCATCATCAAGACCATCGCCGGCTGCGAGGGCATCCTCTGCGGGCTTTCCGCAATGTACGCCGGTCTGGGGCAGGTGCTCAACGAGGCCTACGGCCGCGTCGTCCTGCCGCTGGGCGAAAAGAAAGCCGTTCAGCCCGCTGCGCAGGCTGCCGAGAAGAGGGCGGCCCAGCCGGAGGCTACGGAAGCGGCGGCTCACAAGAGCTACTAGGAGAAAAGTTATCCCGGCGTTAGCCGGATAGACTTAATTCGCATCGAGGGCGTCTGATTTTTGAAATCAGACGCCTTTTCGTTTTTGGGTAGGGTTACCTCCCGCCACCCCACCTTTTTTATCCAACGTAGTTTTGACCCACCCTGCCCACCCTTAGAGGGGATTCTCCCTCTAGAATTCCTTCTGGGTTACGCC
Source organism: Dehalococcoidia bacterium (assembly GCA_050123275.1). Classification (GTDB taxonomy): domain Bacteria; phylum Chloroflexota; class Dehalococcoidia; order Dehalococcoidales; family BS750m-G39; genus E44-bin88. Next base: position 14,308 of record JASFHK010000008.1, on the reverse strand, counting down.
CCCAGCCCCACCCCGTTTTCAATCTTTTCACGCCCGCTGCCCTTTAAGGTATAGGAGGCTTTGGCCCCTAAAACCCCCGAATCATACTGTCATTGCGAGTCCTGCTTGGCAGGACGAAGCAATCTCCACCGAAATTCTAAAATTAGAATTTATAAATTCTCTCCAAAGGGGGAGCGGTTGTCGGCGATGACCCAAGGGTTATGAAAAATGTTATAATTAAAACGACTGGTAATCCGGGCGCCTTTTCGGCTTAGGGGGGTGATGAAGATGGTGAAGTGCCAGAAGTGCCAGCGCGAGGTTCCCGAGGCGGAGACGCACCAGCACCTGGGGCAGACGCTCTGTGACGACTGCTACATCGACGCCCTGTCTCCGGCCAAGCCCTGCGACCCCTGGGCGGTTTACGCGGCCACGAGCGCGCGGCGGGGGGCGGGATTGGTGGGGATTCAGGGGTTGACCCCTCTACAGAAGGACATCTGCCGCTTTTTAGAGGAGAGGGGTAAGGCCACTCCCGCCGAGGTGATGCAGAGGTTCGACCTTTCCCAGGGCGAGCTGGAACGGCTGGTGGCCACGCTGCGGCACTGCGAGCTGTTGCGGGGGCAGAAAGAGGGAGACACCATCTACTTGGTACCGTTTAGTTAGTGAAAATTCGGGGAGTCGCTTTTGCCTGGCTGCGAAGCCTATCTTGATATCGAAACCACCGGGCTTTCGCCCCATCACTGTCAGATAACGGTGGTGGGGGTACACCTCTGCCGCGGTAAGGAAAACCGTTTCGTGCAGCTGGTGGGGGACGACATCTCGGCGGAGAGCCTGCTCGAGGCGCTGCAGGGGGTGGAGGCCATCTACACCTATAACGGAAGCCGTTTTGACCTGCCCTTTATTCACCACCGCCTGGGGGTGGATTTAAGCGAAATCTTCGACCACTACGACCTGATGTACGATTGCTGGCGCAACAACCTGCGCGGCGGCTTCAAGGCGGTGGAGCGCCAGCTGGGCATACCGCGGCGGCTGAGCGATATGAACGGCTACGAGGCGATTCGGCTCTGGTGGCGCTACGTCAACGACTACGATAGGCGGGCCTTGGCGGTTTTGTTGGAATACAACCGCGAGGACGTCATCAACCTCAAGGCGCTGCGGGAGAAGCTGGAGGGGTGCTGACGGGGAGAGCCTAACCGCCGGCTTCGGGGTAGCTCAAATACATGCAGATGGCGCCGCAGGCGGCTACGTTCAGCGATTCTACTTTCCCCGGACTGACGGGTATTCTTAACCTATGGTCGGCTGTATTAAGTACCGCTTCGGAAAGGCCGCCGGCCTCGTTGCCCAGTGCCAGCAGCAGTTTTTGGCTTCTCAGCACCGATCGGTCTTCCGCGCCGTCTAAATCGGCGGCTACCAGCGAGTATCCCTTGTCCTTTAATGCCTCGACCAGCTCCAGATAGCGGGGGGTGCGGCGCAGCCACAGGGATAGCACGGTGCCGACGGTGGACTGGACGCATTTCGGGGAGAGGGGGTCGGCGCACTTGCCGGTGAGAATAACCCCGCAGAAATCGAAGGCGACGGCGGTGCGGATGAGGGTGCCCACGTTCCCCGGGTCCTGGACGTCTTCGAGGAGCAGTATTTTAGTCCCGGCGTTGTCGGGCAGTTTGTCGGAGTATGTGTCCGGGGGGATGCGGACGACGGCCATGATACCCTGGGGCGCTTTGGTGGAGCTGATGGAGCCCAGCTGGCTTTCGCTGACCAAACGTCGGGGGTATTTACCGTAAGAGGGAGGCAGTTCCTCCGTGGAGACTATTTCGATGATGTCGTCGGGGTTGCTACTGATTATCTGGCGGACGGTGCTTTCCCCTTCGATGAGAAAGGCGCCGGCCTCACGCCGCCCCTTTTTGGTGGCCAGGCTCTTGTACCATTTGATGGGCTTCAGCATCATAGTCCTTTTTCCCGTCAGAGACGGCGGTTAAAACCACCTCACCAGCTCTTTGATGTCGGCCCGGGAGGAACGGAACTGCGCCATCGGGTTCTCCTTATCGGGATAGCCCAGAGCGACGCCGATGACCACCCGCTTGTTTTCGGGTATGTTCAAAAAGTCCTTGATTTCCTCGGCGTAGTCGGTGATTAAGCCAATGGGGCAACTGGCCAGCCCGCAGGCCTGTGCCGCCAGCGCCAGGTAGCCCACGGCGGCGCCGACATCGACGAACTGGCGGGCGGAGAAGCAGTCGTCGATGCAGATGATGACGGCCACCGGCGCGCCGTAGAAGTTGCAGCTGCCCTCGTTGACGAAGACGTTCACGTCGCCGCCCGTCTTGGCGACGAAGGCCGTCATCTCTTCCAGTGTCTTCAGCCCCCTTTTGCGCACCGCGTCGGGCAGGGGCTTGCTCGCCCCGGAGCCGCAGGATATCTGCTTCTCCTTGTAGGCCTTGAGCAACTTGCGGCTCAACCTCTCCCGCTCCTCGTCCCTGACCACTACGAACTCCCAGGGCTGGAGGTTGTTGGCCGAGGGGGCGTTTACGGTCAGCTCCAGTATCTCCTCGATTTTCTTTCTCGGCACCGGAACGGGCTTGAAGGCCCGGGCACTCCTTCGCTCTCTGATCGCCTCTAGCGCATCCATCGTTTCCCCCTCTTTTCGGTTGCTCTCGGTTGCAAAATAACTTATATTAGTGGCGTCTGTCAATTGAGGGGAGGAGATTTATCAAGATGATTCGAGCTAAGATATGGTTTAGATGCGCCGTCGTCCACGACCCGGTCTGCCCGGTGGTGGTCGAGCCGGCCCAAATAAGCTGGGAGGCCAAGTTCCGCGATATCGACCTGGTTATCGAAAGGGCCTTCAAGGGCGACGAGCTGGTGAGGCGCATGAAGGGCTGGATAACGGTCGACCCCAATAAGGTTATCGAGATAGTCAACAAGTACGGGCGGCTCAAGGTCCTGGACGACCGCGAGCTGGTGGTGGAGCTGGAGGACAGGGCGGATTTGGAGGGGTTGCAGCAGAGCGCCAAGGAGGCTTTCGGCGACCAGGTGGATGTGGAGGAGATTAAGAGGGGGTAGGGGGTATAATCAGGGGAGGGGGGAGCCTGACGGCTCTCCCCCTTTTTCTTTATTTCCCCTCTTTTTTATCAGGAAGGGGAATTTATTGTTGTTTCAGTCTAAGTGATAGGCTTGTTATTCTGAAGCTAAATGGAGGGGTGAAAGGATACGCGAGATTGTTGCCTTGACTGATAAGATTTACTGGAGTATCTGCGTGGTGGATTGATTTAACAGTTATTCGAGGGTCTTTGCCTCCGGTAAATCCTTGGGATGTATCTATATTCGTTACAAACTGTAAAGATTCGCTGGGCAGTAAATGGTGAAGGATTATGAAGATGACGAGTTTATCCTGTGAATCTAGGCCTTTAATTATCACGCAATCGTAGTTCGCTACGATAGAGCCAGTAGTTCCAGAAATAGTGTCTTCTAGGTCAGGAAATTCAAAAGAGATGCTTTGAGCATCTACGTTGCAGTCTTCGAATCTGAGCATTATCCAGACGTCGTACTGAGTTTTGTCTGATCTTATATTCGTAACGCTAGAAGTAGTTTTTATTGTCCAAGGGTTTTGCCGAAGCGAGATTTCATCAGGTTCTACACTTATTGGCCAAATTACTGATTTAAGATACGGGAAGCTAAAGAAGCCCAAAACAGCCACTACCAGACCCACAATCGTGAATGTAATTATCATTTTACTTGCGTGCCTATTATGTGATTGTGTTCTATGCTTTTTTCGTTGGTTTCTGGGCTTAGACATACGTCGTCTAAAAACAAGCATATCATCGTTTAATAGGGTGGTCAATGACTGTTGAGACTTCATGAATTCGCCCCCAACTAGTTTTTTAAGGATTGCTCCATGACCCAATATCAAGGTTTTTTTGTTGCCTATTGACATAGCCTCTCCGCTGTTGCACTATTCGGGAAAAAGTAGAGGGGGAACCTTATAGGCTCCCCTCTTTTTGTCGCCAAGCGACCACGCCGGTGCTGAAGGCGACTTCGGCACCGTGGCCGGGTGTCGGGCCCGGCTTTGGATAGGGCGGCTAATCTTTAGTGGCTTAGAAATAGTGGACGGCGGCGATAACCCCGGCGGCGGCGACGATAATGTAGATGAGCCGCGAGAGGATATTGACCTCGCCGAACTTTTTGCCCCCCGCGATAAAGGCCACCAGGTCGAACTTGAAGAGCCCGACCAGGCCCCAGTTTAACGCCCCCACCGCCGCGATGATCAAGCAGACCATAGCCAGAGTGTCCATTTTTACCCCCCTTGTCGCCAGTAGTTTCAATAAAAAAAGGCACCGTCAACCGCTTGCTTAGAGCGGTTTCCCAGTGCCCTTAGTCCATTATCGCTACCTGCCCGCCGCCGGCCTTGCCCGACGGTCACCCCCGGGTTCCGTTTGGGCAAAAAATACTACTTTTTGTGTCTTTTGTCAATACCCCCGGTCGTTTTGAAGCTTATTCTCTTGACAGGGGCTGCTGGCGGTTGCACTTTCCGGGAAAAGGATGCCGCCAACGAGTTTTTTGAAATTGGTCCCCGGACCCCTTGACAGGGGGGTAAAGTAATATTATAATATATCAAGATATATCGTGATATTATCTGATATATCAAGGGGGAAAGGAGGCTGAAGATGTTTAGATTTGGAGCCAACCTGGAGCGGCACTCACGGCGGCCCTGGCGGGACAAATCCTTCCAGAAGGGCGACCTGAAGTACGTCATCCTTGACCTGCTCAAAGAGAAGCCGAGGCACGGCTACGAGGTCATCCGCGAGCTGGAGGCGATGTCGCACGGTTTTTATACCCCTAGCCCGGGGGCGGTCTATCCCACCCTGCAGATGCTGGAGGAGATGGGCTACGCCGAAGCCGCCGAGAGGGACGGCAAGAAGATTTACACCATCACCGAGGCCGGCTTGAAGTTCCTCGACGAGCGCCAGGACTCCGCCGACGAGGTCAGGAGCCAGATGAAGCGCAAGTGGAGCTTCAAAAATGTGGGCAAGATGGCCGGGATGATGAAGGACTACCACAACCTGGAGCATATCCTGAGCGACGTGCTGCGCAGCCAGGACACAGATAAGATGCAGCGGGTGCGCCAAATCCTGGACGACGCCTACAAGGCCATCGAGGACGTAATGGCCGAGTGAGGGATGAAACATGGACAGGGGCGATATCAACCTTGAATTCGATGAAGACAGTGGCGAATACTACATCGTCTGGGAGCCGTTGGTGGTAAGCGCCGGCAGGACCGAGCGCCAGGCGCTGGAGGAGTTGCGGGGGGCGGCGCACCTGGGCGTGGACACTTTAATCGATAAGAAACTAGAAAACATCAAAAAGGAGGGCTAACATGGGTTACTTTAGAATCTTCGCGGCCATACCGGGTTTCTTCCTGAGTTCCTTTTTCGTGATGCTGCTCTGGGGGGTGATTGCGCCCGAGGTGGGCGTGCCCACCATCAGCTACCCCTGGGCGATGCTGGTGACGCTGACCCTCTGGCTGGGGGTGGCGCCGCTGGCGGCGGTCGGTTCCAAGAACCGCTTCTGGCGCAAGGAACAATAGCCAACCGATATAACTAGAAAGAGAATATAAAGCTTTATGGACGTTTCGTTAGACTCGATGGAACGGACCAGGGGACATCGTAATCGCTGGATAGCCCTGGCCTTCATGGCCATCTCGCTGCTCATCATTTCGCTGGACGGCACGGTGTTGAACCTGGCCCTGCCCTCGATTGCCAAGGACCTGGGTTCCACCGCCAGCCAGTTGCAGTGGGTGGTCGACGCCTACATCCTGGCCATCGCCGGGCTGCTGCTCACCATGGGCTACCTGGGCGACCGCTTGGGACGCAAACCTATCCTCAACATCGGCCTGGTTATTTTCGCTTTGTTCTCGCTGGGGGCGGCCCTTTCCAATTCCACGGGCATGCTTATCGGTATGCGGGCCATGATGGGTATCGGGGCGGCCATTATTTTGCCGGCCACGCTTTCCATCCTGACGGCCACCTTCCGCGACCCCAAGGAGCGCGCCCAGGCCATCGCCCTCTGGGCGGCCACCTTCTCGCTGGGCATGGGCATCGGCCCGCTTATCGGCGGCTGGCTGCTGGAGGCCTTCAGCTGGCACGCCGTCTTTTACATCAACATTCCCGTTATCGCCATCGGCCTCATCGGGGGCGGCTTTTTCATCGAAAACTCGAAGGCGGAGAATTCCAAGAGGCTCGACCTGCTGGGGGCGATTCTTTCCGTGGGCGGGCTTTTCGCGCTGGTCTACGCCATCATCCAGGCGGGGTCGGATGGGTGGGGGGCGAGCCACGTCCTCTACGCCTTCGGCGCCGCGGCGGTGCTGCTGGCGGGCTTCATCATCTGGGAGCTGAAGTTCAAGGGCGCCATGTTGCCGTTGAAATTCTTCAAGAACATGTCTTTCACCGGCGCCAACGTCGCCCTGACGCTGGTCACCTTCGGGCTGATGGGCTCGATGTTTTTCCTGGGGCAGTTCCTGCAATCGGTGCAGGGCTACAGCCCCTTCGAGGCCGGCATCAGGCTGGTGCCTATGGCGGTGGTCTCCTTTATCTCGGCGGCGCTTTCGGCCAAGGTCGCCGACCGTATCACCACCAAGGTGACCGTCGCCCTGGGTATTTTTATCGCCGCCATCGGCTTTTTCTACTTCGCCCAGATTGCGGCGGTGGACGTCAGCTACGCCAAGTTCGTGCTGGCCATGTGCATTATCTCGCTGGGCATCGGTCTGACGATGAGCCCGGCCACCAACTCGGTGATGGGCTCCATTCCCGTGGGCCAGTCGGGTATCGGCTCGGCGATGAACAACACCACGCGGCAGGTGGGCGGGGCGCTGGGGGTGGCCATACTGGGCAGTATCCTCAACGCCACCTATATTTCCCGTATCAACGCCGTGGACTGGCCGTCACAACTGCCCGCCGAGGCGATGGATGCCATCCGCGGCAGTATCCAGGGGGCGCATATCGTCGCCGAGCAGGTGCCGTCGCCCCAGCTGTCGCAGATGATTGTCGATGAGTCCAGCCAGGCCTTTACCGCCGGCTCGGCGGACGCACTGATGGTAGCCACCATCGTACTGGCGGTGACCGCCGTCCTCACCTTCATCATCCTGCCCAAGCGGGTGAGGGGGCCCGAAGATTGATGAGGTCACATACCATCGTAAGACGCCACGAGACGGAATACATTCGACTCAATATGAAACAGTGCCAGGCGTGCTGGAAGTGTGTAGAAGCCTGTCCGGAAAACGTGCTGGCCAGGATTAGAATACCTTTTCACAAGCACGCTCGTATTGCTAATCCACACCTCTGTAAGGGCTGTCTGAAATGCGTGGAGGCATGCCCGCAGCAGGCCATTACCCCGCAGCGGGTGATAGGGCCCAAAGAGGAAAACAATACCGGGAATTCGGTTTCATGATAACGAGAAAGGAGGGGGTGAAACGCTTATGGACTTAATCGTGACCGACAAGCTGACCAAAATCTTTAACAAGAGAATCGTCGCCGTCGACGGCATCGACCTTAATATCGAAGAAGGCGAGATATTCGGGCTGCTGGGTCCCAACGGGGCGGGTAAGACGACTACTATCCGCATGCTCTCCACGCTGACGCGGCCCACCTCGGGGACGGCTAAAGTCGCCGGCTACGATATTCTCAAAAACTCGCGCCAGGTGAGGCAGCTCATCGGCTATTCGGCGCAGGCGGCGGGGCTGATGGAGAACGCCACTGGCCGCGAAAACCTGGGCCTTTTCGGGCGCTACCACCACATGGACGGCGGCCTGCTCAAGAAAAGGGTCGACGAGCTGCTGGAGCTGGTGAACCTGTCCGAGGACGCCAACCGTCTGGTGAAAACCTATTCCGGAGGGATGCGCAAGCGGCTGGAAATCGCCACGGCGCTGGTGCACCAGCCGCGGCTGCTTTTCCTCGACGAACCGACGCTGGGGCTGGACATCCAGATTCGGGTCAACATTTGGGACTACGTGCGGCGGCTGGCCGGGGAGGGGATTACCATCCTGCTCACCACGCACTATCTTGAGGAAGCCGACCGTTTGAGCCACCGCGTGTCCATTATCGACAAGGGCAAGATTATCGCCACCGGCACGCCCGAGGAGCTGAAGAGCGCCATCGAGGGCGATGCCATCTCGCTGCGCATGCCTTCGGCCAGCGCCGAGGAGCAGCGGGCGACTTTCGCCAAAACGGAGAAGGCGCTGGCGGGGCAGCCCTTCGTCAAGAAGATAATGGCCACCCATGACGGCGTCAACGTCTATGTTGACCGCGCCGACGAAGCTACCCCCAAGATACTGCGCCTGCTGGAAAAAGAGGGGGTGGAGACGGCCAGCACCACCGTATCGCGGCCGTCGCTGGACGACGTTTTTATCAGATACACGGGAAGAACGATAGGCGAGGAAGCCGCCCGCAACCATAACAATTCGGGGAAGGAGGGCAAATAGATGGATTTCGCGAGCGATGTCTGGTTTACCCTGGCCCGGCGCTTTCGCAACGGGCTGCGCGAGCCGGTGTGGATATTTTTCAGCCTGGCACAGCCGCTGATATGGCTGCTGCTCTTTACCCAGCTCTTCAAGAATCTGTCGCTGATGCCCGGTTTTCCCACCTCGGAGTACCTGCTCTTTTTCGCCCCGGGCTTAATCGTGATGATGGCCGTCTTTTCTTCGGCCTACACGGGCTTCGACATACTGGATGATATCCGGTTCGGCGTGGTCGACAAGATGCTGATTACGCCGGCCAACCGTTACGCCCTCATCATCGGCAACATCCTCAACGCGCTGGCCAGCCTGACCATACAGATTCTGATTATCTTCGCCCTGGTCTACATTATGGGGGTGAGCGTGGCCACGGGTGCGGGGGGCATTATCCTGACGCTGGTTATCGTCTGGCTTATCGGGCTGGCTTTTTGTAGTCTTTCCTACGCCCTGGTTATCGCTACCCGCAGCCAGACGGCGCTGGTGGTTATCGCCAACCTGCTCTCGCTGCCGCTGATGTTCCTTTCCAGCGCCATGATGCCCGCCTCGCTGGCCCCGGACTGGGTGGCTACGACCATGAAGTTCAACCCGGTGAACTACGCCGTGGAGGCGGTGAGGCCGCTTTTCGTGAGCGGCTTTGACTGGGGCAGCTATGGGATGGGGCTGCTGGTGCTGGGCATTTTCGCGGCGGTGGGAGTGGTGACGGCGGTTTTGGCTTTTAGGAATTTCGGGAAGTAGCCTTAGTTATCCAATATGCTTAGGGGGGTGGCAACGCCCCCCTTTTTATCCCCCCACCCCGATTTTCATCTATTCCCGCCCGCCGCCCTTTGAGGTAAAGAGGGGGCTTTGCCCCCTCTTAAACACCCCCGGAAATAAGAGATATATAAGGGTTTAACCCTTGTAGGGTGGGCATTGGGTGGGAGCTAAGGCGTTAGCTCGGACTATCTTTCCGGGTGCGGATGAAGGCGATGTGGAGGCTGACGCCGGCGGCGACAATGAGGAGAATGACGGTGACGATGGTGTTGGCCACCAGCCAGATGGAGATGCCGATGGTCGTCCAGAGTAGGGCGATGGTGCCGATTTTGACCTTGAGCGGTATGCCCCGGCCCTCGGTATAGTTGCGGATATAGCTGCCGAAGACCCGGTTATTTAACAGCCAGCGGTGAAAGCGCGCCGAGCTGTTGGCGTAGCAAACGGCGGCCAGCAGCAGGAAGGGGGTGGTGGGCAATATGGGGGTGAATATGCCGATGATGCCGACGGCCAGGCATATGGTGCCGGTAGCGATGAGCAGGTATCTCTTCAGTTGAGCCGACATGTGCCCCCGGTCATAATATCAGGTTGAGCAGCCCGCCCACGGCCAGGGCGGCGACGAGCATGATTCCCGCCGCCTTGAGCATCCTGACCACGCCCAGCTCGCGGAGCAAAACGACGAAGGTGGCGATACAGGGGAAGAACATGGCCAGCACCACGCTGCCCACCACCAGCTGCCCCGAGGTGAGCGCCAGCGGCGCCAGCATGCCCAATGCCACGTCCTTACGCAGGAAACCGACGGCGATGGCGGTGACGGCTTCCTTGGGCAGGCCCAGGACGTTGGTGATTACGGGCGCGGTGAAGTTGGCGATGGCGTCGAAGATGCCGAAGTAATAGAGGATATTAATCACCACCACCGCCCCCAGAATGATGGGTATGGCCTCGACCAGGAAGCCGTAGGTGCGCATCCAGAGCTTTTGCAGCACGGTGCGCCAGGGGGGGAGGCGGTAGGGGGGTATCTCGATTAATAGCTCGGGGGAAAAGCCCTTCACCGTCTTGTTGAGGATAAAGCCCAATATCACCCAGACGACGAAGAGCGTGCCGTAAACCAGCAGCACGTACTGCCAGCCCTCGGCGCCGACCAGGCCGATAATCATCGCCTGCAAAGCGGCGCAGGGCACGGCTATGGAAATCAAAGTGGCGGCGATAAAGCGCTCCCGTTTGCTTTCCAGGATGCGCGTGCTCAATACGGCGGGCACGTTGCAGCCCAGGCCGAGCAGGGTGGGGATGATGGCGTAGCCGTGTAAGCCCAGCCGGTGCATGACGTTATCCATGAGCACGGCCAATCTGGGCAGGTAGCCGGTGTCTTCCAGTATGCCCAGCATGAAATAGAAGGCGACCACGTATGGTAACACCATGCCCAGCGGTACGTAGAGGCCGCTGGTGAGCAGGCCGAAGGACTGGACGAAATCGATCTGGCCGTCGAAGAGCTTGCCGATGACGATGTCGTGCCCGAAGCCGCCGCCGCCCATGACCGGACTGAGCTTCATTACCAGGGGCGCCCAGAGGTTATCGAAGATGGGGTTCATTACGTAGTTAATCAGCCCTTCGCCGATGAAGCGGACGACGATGAACGAGGCCGCCAGCACCGCCATGGCGAAGATGCCGCCGGTGAGCGGTCTTACCGTGGCGTCGGCCAGACGCTCGCGCCAGGTGTGGTGGCGGTGGTGGATGCGCTGCACCTCCTCCACGATATGCCCCACCTTGGCCCAGCGCTTGTCGCTGGAGACGGCGGGCAGCTGGGGGGAGGTGGCGTGGGGTATGGCCTCGACCAGCTCCTTGATGCCCTGGCCGGTGACGCCCACGGTGGGTATCACGGGCACGCCCAGCAGCTGTTGCAGCTTTTCGACGTCGATATCGATGCCCAGGTGCTTGGTGTCGTCCCAGATGTTCAGGGCGACGATAACGGGGACGTCTTTCTCCAAAAGCTGCAGGGTCAGGTAGAGGTTTCTTTCCAGGTTGGTGGCGTTGACCACGTTGACCACGACATCGCCGCTGGGTAGCATGTCGCGGGCGATTTCTTCCGCCTGGGAGGTGGGCTCCAGAGTATAGGTGCCGGGGACGTCGATGACCTCGGCTTCCCTGCCGCCCAGCTTCATCTCGCCGCGGGTATAGCTTACCGTGGTGCCGGGATAGTTGGAAACGATGGCCCTGATGCCGGTGAGCCGGGAGAAAACGGCGCTTTTACCCACGTTGGGGTTGCCCATGAGGAGAATCTTCTTCAATTATTAGCCTTTTCTAGTCCGCGCGGACTATTATCTTCCTGGCCATGCCGAAGCCGATGGCGATGTGGACGCGGTCGACCGAGATGGTGACCGGCCCCCGCATGAGCATGGAGCTGACCTTGGTTATCTTCTTGCCGGGCAGAATGCCCAGGGCGTTGAGACGCTTGACCAGACCGTGCCCCCCTTTAAGTTGGAGCACGGTGCCGCTTTGCCCCCGTTGCATCTCGACCAGTGTCGTCGGCTCTTTATCCATATCTATTTTCTCTTTCCTCTCGTGGCTTGCCGGCTAACTATTTGCCGCTGCACTGGACGGGACAGCCTTCGGGGAACTCGCCGTGCTCGGCGTAGCGCTCGAACATATCCAGCCAGTAGGGATGGACTTCGGGACGGCTCAGGATGAAATCGACGAACTTGGCCAGCCGCTTCTGGGTGAGCGGGCTGACGGCGTGCTCCATCTTGCAGGCGTCGTTTTCGGCGACTTCGGCGTCAACGTTGAGGATTTCCCCCAAAAAGCGGCGCAGCGCTTCGTGGCGGCGGAAGACGTCCTTGGCCACCTTTTCGCCCTCAGGCGTCAGTTGGACGCGCCCGTAGCGCTGGTGTTCCACCAGCCCTTCTTCGGAGAGCTTTTTCAGGGCCAGGGTGACGCTGGGCATCTTGACTCCCAGTGCCTGGCTCATCTGGCTGACCCTGACGGCCTGATTGCCTTTGCGGAGCATAATTATCGATTCCAGGTAGTCTTCCATGCTGGCGGTTGGTTTGCCTTCCATCAGCTTTCTCCGTAAAAGTTAGTCTTTCCAAACATTTCATTTTATTACAGTATGAGACGTTAATCAAGTTTTGGGGCTAAAACGCTTGAGGGTCGCTTGATTTTGTTTTAAACTTGGGGGTGGTAAACAAAAGCGGAGGTGCTTCCGATGAGGGCTTTAGTCGTTTACGATTCGATGTACGGTAACACGGAGGAAATCGCCAAGGCTATCGGCGGGGCTATCGAGGGTGAGGTCTCTATCCTGCGCGCCGGTGAGGTGGGACCTCCGGAGCTGGAGAACATCGGGCTTATCGTGGTGGGCTCGCCGACCCAGGGGGGCCGGCCTACCGAGGGCGTCCGCGACCTGTTGAAGCGGGTCACCAAGGCGGAAATCAACGGGCTGAACGCCGCCGCTTTCGACACCAGGGTTACCAGCCGGGTGGCTAAAATCTTCGGCTACGCGGCGGGCAAAATCGCCGGCGGCCTGAAAAAGAAGGGGGCCAACCTTATCGTCGAGCCGGAGGGCTTTTTCGTCGAGGGCACCGAAGGTCCCCTGTCGGAGGGTGAGCTTGAGCGCGCCGCCGCCTGGGCGAAGCAGCTCAAGTCGCACTAGAGGGCTTTACAAGCGTGGCTGGTGGCGGCTACAATAGGAGCACAATTCCGTTCCGGGAGTCGGGGTAGTGATCAAGGTTATTAACGGTTATAAGCTGAAACGGGGCGCCGATATACAGCCCTTTTTGCTCAGGCTGCGCGAGCACGCCATGTCCTATCCGGGCTATCGGGGCGTCGAGAACCTGGTGAGCCTTAAGGACCCTTCTATCATGGCCATCATCACCAGCTGGGATAACGATAATTGCTGGTACGCCTGGCGTGATTCGAAGATGAGGGCGGCGATAATGAAGGATGCGGAGCCGCTTCTGGAGGAGGAGATGAGGGTTAGCGTTTACCGGGTGGTGCCTACCGGCAGCTGGGTTGGTTAAGGTTTTTCTTTAGTTTTTCCGCGCCACCGCCCCACTCTGTTGGGCGAACGTCGTTTCTGTCCCAACCCGGCCCGCCCTAATGAGTAAACTCCTTAACCTGTGGGTTATGCCCCGCCGCCTCCCCGTTTTGTATCTATTCCCGCCCGCCACCCTTTTAAGGTAAAGAGGGGCGGCGCCCCTCTTAAACACCCTGCACAAATCCCTCTTCAAAGTCTGGTGTTTTCGGCCTGCTTTTAGGTGTGAAAAGAATATTGACAAAGCAGGGGGGTTGTGATACGATTTCCTTTACCCTAAGTCGCACCTTAACAACTGGATAGTGGAAGGAAGGTTCTTTTTTAAAGAGCTAAAGATTAAGCTTTACAATTCTTTATGGAGAGTTTGATCCCGGCTCAGGATAAACGCTGGCGGCGTGCCTTATGCATGCAAGTCGAACGGGTCACTTCGGTGATCAGTGGCGAACGGGTGAGTAACACGTAAGTAACCTGTCCTCAAGTAGAGAATAACTCCGGGAAACCGGGGCTAATACTGTATGTGGTCCTTTGTCTTAAGGCGGAGGTCTAAAGGCTTCGGTCGCTTGGGGAGGGGCTTGCGTCCGATTAGCTGGTTGGTGGGGTAACGGCTCACCAAGGCGAGGATCGGTAGCTGGTTTGAGAGGACGGTCAGCCACACTGGGACTGAGACACGGCCCAGACTCCTACGGGAGGCAGCAGCAAGGAATATTGCGCAATGGGCGAAAGCCTGACGCAGCGACGCCGCGTGGGGGATGAAGGCTTTCGGGTTGTAAACCCCTTTTCTTAGGGAAGAACAATGACGGTACCTAAGGAATAAGTCTCGGCTAACTACGTGCCAGCAGCCGCGGTAATACGTAGGAGGCGAGCGTTATCCGGATTTACTGGGCGTAAAGCGGGCGTAGGCGGTCCTTCAAGTCGGATGTAAAATCTCCCGGCTCAACTGGGAGGGACCATTCGAAACTGCTGGGCTTGAGGATAGCAGAGGGAGGTGGAATTCCCGGTGTAGTGGTGATATGCGTAGATATCGGGAGGAACACCAGTGGCGAAGGCGGCCTCCTGGGCTA
>JASFHK010000007.1:0-65465 GCA_050123275.1 Dehalococcoidia bacterium | reverse complement strand
AGGCCGGTTTAAGGTGTTGAGGGGTATTTATGGGTAGGGGCAGGTGGTATAATATATTGGGACTTTATTGGAATTCGTGGAAAGGAGCGATGTCATGCCAGAAAAGGGCGTCCTTAAAGGGTTGGCGCAGGCAGATAGATATTACCGGGACTATGGCGTAAGAGCCAGAGAACTAAAAAAGCAGGGGCAGAAGGTTATCGGTTACCTTTGCGCCTTCGTGCCTGCGGAGATAATCACCGCCGCCGGCTTTGTCCCCTTTCGCATCAAGGGGGATGTCAACGAGCCGATTACCAAGGCGGATACCGAGATGGAGACCATTATCTGTCCGCTGGTGCGCAGCTGTTTCGATATGGCGTTGAAGGATAATTACGATTTCCTGGACGGTATCGTTATTCCCCACGCCTGCGACAGCATTTGCCGTACCTACGACATCTGGAAATATACACTTGGTTTACCCTATTCCCACTTCATCAATATGCCTCACGGCACCGGCGACGCTTCGCTGGAGTTCTTCAAAGAGGTGCTCAAGACCTTCCGCAAGAGCCTGAGCCAGTTCGCCGGCAGGGAGATTTCGGATAAGGCGCTGGCCGAGGCTATCGACTTGCATAATAAAAACCGGGCCAAGGTGAAGGAGCTTTACGAATTACGCAGGGCTTCGCCGCCGCTGATTTCGGGCGAGGAGTTGACCAAGGTCTTAGTCGCCTCCGTGAGCCTGCCCGTAGCCGAGTCCATCGAGCTGCTGGACGAGGTAATCGCCGAGGTGAAGGGGAGGGGGGCGCCTGGCGCCCAGAAACAGGCCAGGATAATGGTGATTGGCGCTCAGGTGGACGACATCGCCTTTATCAAGCTGGTCGAGGACTCGGGTGCCTGGGTGGTCGCCGACGACCTCTGTCCCGGCGCCAGGGAGTTCATGGCCTCGGTGCCCGTAACCGCCGACCCGGTGTCGGGTATGGCCGAGCGCTACCTGCGCGGGATAAAGTGCGGGCGCACCTACCGCGAGATAAAGGGTGGCTATCAGGAATACCTGGAGGACAGATTCGGCCACATGGGGCGCATGATTGAGGACTTCAAGGCGGACGGGGTGGTGCTCTACATCTACAAGTATTGCGACCCCTTCGGCTTCGAGGTGCCCCAGATAAAGAGCTATATCGAGGCCAAGGGCACCCCGGTACTCTACCTCGAGGACGAGTACTCCATGTCCACCATCGGGCGCTTGCGCACCCGCATCCAGGCTTTCCTGGAAATGCTTGGCTAAGAAAAGTCGAAGATAAAGGAGAACGGTTATGACCGAGGAGAAAAAGCCCGAGGAGCGAAAAAAGAGAAGGACGGCCACCGAGGCGGCCAGCAAGATAGGCCCCATGGTCAAGGCGGCTATTGGTGGAACGGTGAAAGCCAAGGAGGAAGGAAAACCTCTGGCCTATACCTTTATCGTCTGCTGTTATGACGAGATTATTCGGGCTATGGATGTTGTCCCGATATGGACCGAGAACTATGCTGGCATCTGCGGGGCCAAGCGCGACGCCCAGCGTTTTCTGGAGAGGGCCGAGGCGGAGAATTTCTCGCGCTCGCTGTGCACTTACGCTTTGTGCGGTCTGGGCTTCGACGCCTGGCGCGAGGAACTGGGCGAGATGCCTCCCGATGCTCCCTGGGGGGGGCAAGCGAGGCCGGATATGATGCTGGGCAGCGGCCAGATACTCTGCGACCCGCGCAACAAATGGTATCAGGCCGCCCAGCACTATATGCCCGATGTCCCTATCTATGATGTGGGTTTGCCCTGGCCGCTCTATGAGGATGATTATGACTATCGTGATGTCCAGGAATACTACGTGAAGTATATCGTCGATGAGCTAAAAGGGCTGGTCAAATTCCTGGAGAAGCATACCGGTAAGAAGATGGACTGGGAGCGCTTGAGCGAACTGGTTGACCTGTCGGATAGGACGTGGAACTTGATTTGGGAGGCGTACGAGCTGCGTAAGGCCGTGCCGACGCCAATGGGTACCGGCGATGCCATGAATACCATGGTGCCGATGGTGTTCATGATGGGGACACAGGAAGCCTATGACTATTATAAGGATTTATACGATGAGTTGAAAGCTAAGATAGCCAGAAAAGAGGGCGTAATTCCCGACGAGAAATACCGGCTGCTGTGGGGCGGGGGCTTGCCGTCGTGGTTCGCTCTAAGCGATTTCAACTACTTCAACAGCAAGGGCGCCGTTTTCCCCGTGGAGACGACCTACCGTATGGTAGAGGCGATTTATAACTTCGATATCGACCTGTCTAAAATCAGCGACCCGCTGGAGCATATCGCCTGGCGCTGGGTGAAGTTCTGGACCTACTGGCACGATAAGGCCCGGAAGCGCCCCGGCTCTCACCCCGACGTGGAAAGGCTGATTCAATACATCGAGGACTACAAGATAGACGGCATCGTCATGCACGAAGCCTTCTCCTGCCGTAGCTGGCACCCGGGCTTAATCTGGCAGCTGAATCTGCTCAAGAAGGTCTACCGCGATATTCCTTCCCTGGTCCTGGAGAGCGACATCGTCGACATCAGCTCCTATAACGAAGCCGACACCAAAGCCCGGATAGACGCCTTCATCGACACCCTGGAGGCGGTGAAGAGGTAGGCTTTATGCAGTATTTCGCCGGTGTCGACATCGGCTCCACCATGACCAAGGTGGTTATTATGGACGATTCGGTGCTGGCTTCGGTCATCGGGCCCACGGGCCCGGAGCACCGCAAGCTGGCCAACCGCGTCATGGAGGAAGCCCTCAAGAAAGCGAAGCTGTCTTTCGACGCCATAACCTACCTGGTGGCCACCGGCTACGGCCGCATCAACGTTCCCTTCGCCGACCGCCAGATAACCGAAATCTCCTGCCACGCCCGGGGCATCGCTTACCTTTTCCCCGAGGCGCGGACGGTAATCGATATCGGCGGGCAGGACAGCAAGGGGATAAAGATTAAAGACGGGCGGGCGGTTGACTTCGTTATGAACGACAAGTGCGCCGCCGGTTCGGGACGCTTTCTTGAGGTCGCCGCCGAGGAGCTGGGCGTCGAGCTGGAGGATTTGGGCAAGCTGGCGCTGGAGTCGAAGAACGCCGTCAGGATAAGCAACATCTGCACCGTCTTCGCCACTCAGGAAGTGGTGGGCAAGCTCTCGGACGGGGCGGCGCTGCCCGATATTATCGCCGGCCTGCATGAGTCCATCGCCACCCGGGTTTACGGCATGCTGCGGCGGCTCAAAATCGAACGGGAGGTGGTGATGACGGGGGGCGGCGCCAAGAACATCGGGCTGGTCAGGGCGCTGGAAGCCAAGCTGGGTTTCCCGGTGCTGGTGCCGGCGGAGCCGTTGCTTACCGGCGCCATCGGGGCGGCCATGCTGGGCCGGGATATCGTTAAAGAGGCGGAGAAGAAGGGGACAAAGTTAGACAGAGCCGAGCGGCGACTGACCGAGGCGACCTTGTTTACATAATATTAATTGTCATTCTGAAGTAGCGTAGCGACTGAAGAATCTCAAGAGGCCCTTCGCTGCGCTCAGGGTGACAGTGGGAAAGGCGAAGGACTCAGGGCGACAATAGGGAATAGAGTTAAAGCTATGATATACGTAATCGGAGTTGATATCGGTTCCGCTTTCTCCAAAGCGGTGGTAATGTCCGGAGACGGAGTCGTCTCCTACCACGTCATGCCCTCGGGGGGAAACTACCGGACTACCGCCGAGACCGTGGTCGAGCAGGCTCTGGAGAAGGCGAAGCTTTCCCGCGACGACATCGGTTACACCGTCGCCACCGGTTACGGCGCCAATAACGTTGCCCGGGCCGACGAGGTCGTTAACGACCTGACCTGCCAGGGGAGGGGGGTAATCCACCTCTTCCCCGCCGTGAGGACGGTAATCGATATCGGCGGGCAGTTCACGCGGGTCTTCCGCGTCAACGAGATGGGGAAGGTGACCGGCTTTTTGCAAAGCGAGAAGTGCGCCGCCGGCAGCGGGCGCTTTTTGCAGGTAATCGCCAGGGTGCTGCGGGTCGAGCTCAAGGACATCGGCGAGCTGTCGCTGAAGTCGAAAAACCGGGTTGATTTCAACACGGGCTGCGCCGTCTTCGCCGAGTCGGAGGCAATCTCCCGCGTCGCCGAGGGGGCGCTCAAAGAGGATATACTGGCCGGCCTGCACCGTACGCTGGCGGCCAAGATACAGACCATGGTGGAAAGGGTGGGACTGGAGCCCGATTGCGCGGTGGTGGGGGGCGGGGCCAAGGATATCGGGCTGGTGAAAAGCATCGAGCAGAGTCTGGACAGCGAGCTCCAGCTGCCCGAAGAGCCGCAAATCGTGACGGCGCTGGGGGCGGCTTTAATTGCCCTGGAAAAGGCGGTCCCGTCGGGGTCGGCCACAAAAGCTAAAGGGGGTTAAAATGGAGAAGAAGCTGATAGCGCAACTGGAGAAGATTGTGGGCAAGGACGCCGTGCTCACCTCCAAAGAAGACCTGACCACCTACTCCTACGACGGCACCGCCACCTGGTCGCACATGCCCGACGTGGTGGTGTTACCCGCCAGCGCCGAGCAGGTTTCCCGGATACTGAAGCTGGCCAACGACAACAAGGTGCCGGTTACGCCCCGGGGGGCGGGTACCAACGTCAGCGGCGGCTCGATACCCATCAAGGGCGGCATCGTGCTCTGCACGGTGCGGATGAACCAGATACTGGACATCAACAAGACCAATTTCACCGCCACCGTCGAGCCCGGCGTGGTGCTCCACGACTTCAACCTGGCTTTAGCCAAGCAGAAGCTGTTCTATCCCCCCGACCCCCAGAGCTTCCTGGGCTGCACTATCGGCGGCACCATCGCCGAAAACGCGGGCGGCCCCTACTGCGTCAAGTACGGGGTTACCAAACAATACGTTTTGGGGCTGGAGGTGGTTTTGGCCAACGGCTACATCATGGAGCTGGGCGGGGTGACGGTGAAAAACCGCACCGGCTACGAGCTGATGATGCTCTTCACCGGCTCCGAGGGGACGCTGGGGGTCATCACCAAGATAACCCTGAAACTCATCCCGCTGCCCCCGGCCAGCAAGACGATGATGGCCGTTTTCGACGACATGACCTCGGGCGGCCAGGCCGTCTCCGACATACTGGCCAGCGGCGTGGTGCCGGCCAAGATTGAGTTCGTGGACAACTTCATCCTGCGCCGCGTCGAGGAGATGATGGGGATGGGACTGCCCACCGACGCCCAGGCGCTGCTGCTCATCATGGCCGACGGCTCACCGGCGGCGGTGGAAGCGGAGGCCAAGCAAATCGTGGATATACTCAACAAAAGCGGCGCCCGCGAGGTCAAGGTAGCCAAGGACGACGCCGAGGCGGCTAAATACTGGAAGATGCGCAGCGCCGGCTTCGCGGCCACCTTCGGCGCCGCCAAGACGGTATTGGCCGAGGACGTGGCCGTGCCCCGCGACAAGCTCGCCGAGTTCATCGGCAAGCTGGAGGAGATATCCAAAAAGACGGGTTTTTTCATCAGCCACCTGGGGCACGCCGGCGACGGCAACCTGCATCCCTCCATCTTCACCGACATCAGCAATAAAGAGGAGTTCGCCCGCGCCCAGCAGGCGATGGAAGAAATCTTCGAGGCGGCGCTATCGCTGGGCGGCGTCCTCTCCGGCGAGCACGGTATCGGGCTGGAGAAACAGCGCTTCCTGGCGAGGGCCATGGACCCCATCGCCCTCGACCTGATGATAAAGATAAAATCACTGCTCGACCCCAACCATATCCTCAACCCCGGTAAAATATGGGAGGAGGAGAGGGTTTGAGATGGCCGATGATAAGGACAGATACGAACAGATAAAACGGTTCGAAAGCGACCTGAGCCAGTGCATGAAGTGCGGCTTTTGCACCTTCTGGTGCCCGGTCTATCAGGAGGAGCGCATCGAGTCCTCGGTGGCGCGCGGCAAGAACATGATGATACGCGGGCTGCTGGCCGGCGACCTGGACTACACCGCGGAGTACGCCGAGCGCCTCGACAAGTGCACCCTCTGCATGACCTGCACCGCCAACTGCCCGGCCAAGGCCAATATCCCCAACGTCATCGTCGCCGCCCGGGCCGACGCCGTCAGGGCGCGGGGACTGAAGTTCCCCTACAATATCGTCTACCGCTGGCTGCTGCCCCGCCGCCGGCTTTTCGGCTGGGTGGTCAGGTTCGCTTCCTGGTTCCAGGGGGTCTTCATGCCCAGAACGGAGGGCACCATACGCCACCTCTCCATGTTCCTCTCGGCCTTAGGTAAAGGGAGAAACATACCCCAGATTGCCCCCAAATTCCTGCGGCAGATAATACCCGTGGTTAACCGGCCCCCTAAGGGCGTGAAGACGGTAATGAAGGTCGGCTATTTCAGCGGCTGCATGACCGATTTCGTCCTGCCCGAGCTGGGCGAGCACATCATCGACTTCCTCACCCGCAACGGGGTCGAGGTTATCGTGCCTCGCGAGCAGGGCTGCTGCGGCGCGCCCGTATACTTAGGCGCCGGCGACTTCGAGACGGGACGCAAGATGGCCGACGCCAACGTCAAAGCCTTCGAGGGTGTGGACTACGTCATCTCCGACTGCGCCAGCTGCACCTCGGCGCTGAAAGATTACGCCAAGTTTCTGGCCGACACGCCAGAGCGGGAAAAGGCTTATAAAGAGTTCGGCGATAAGGTCTACGATATCTCCCAGTTCCTCATCGACGTGCTGAAGCTGCCCGCCTCGGCTTACAAGCCGTCGAAGGCGGCCAAGGGCAAGAAGGTGACCTGGCACGACCCCTGTCACCTCAACCGTCACCTGGGGATAACCAGCCAGCCGCGACAGCTGATAAAGTCGATACCCGGCATCGAATACGTCGAGATGCCCAACGCCGACCGTTGCTGCGGCATGGCCGGCGCTTTCAGCCTGCACTACTACGACCTGTCCAAGGAAATCGGCGACAAGAAGGCGGCTTCGATAAAAGAGACGGGGGCCGATATCGTGGTCAGCAGCTGCCCGGGGTGCGAGATTCAGCTCATCGACAGCACGTTGCGCAACAAGGTGCCGGTGAAGGTGATGCATATTATGGAGCTTATAAAGTAGGGGGGGCTGCCTAGCGGGCTATTGACAATCAGTATATAAAATGTTATTCCTTGGCTTGTAAAGCATACCGGAGGGTGGGGTGGCATTAACAATCAGGGCGTTGCTTTGCCGGGAAAGCATAGAGAGCCAGACAGGGGCACTTCGCACCGCTGAATAAGCGGTAGGAGCGTCCCTTTTTCATTTGAGGACACCGATTTAAAGGGAGGGTCAAATGAGAACCATAGTGAGCCTGCTAGTTGCGCTGACGATGGTGTTGGGGTTCGCGGCGGGATGTCAGGTTACGCCGCCGGATACGGATTATAGGAGCGTATCGGCCGGGGCGATGACGGTGAGTATTCCCCAGCATTGGCAGAGACCGCCGGACTACGATGAGTTGCTGGCGGCTTTTACCAAGTCTTTTACCGAAGAGGAGTTACAGTACATAGAGCTTGAGGGATATGGCGACGAAGCAGATGAAGTCATGGCAGTGATGATGACGGTTGGAATGGAGGAATATTACACGGAACTGGGCTTGGACTGGCCGGGTTGGGAAGTCGCCTTGGAAGAAATCAATATGTCCGGGCGAGAATACATCGAAATGCTCCAATTTGATTTGTTGGGTGACTCTACAGATGTTGCCCAGGAAACAATGCGACCGATGGCTTCACTGGGCTACGAGGCTTGGGAGGCAATCTACACCGCCGAGATGGACGGAGAGCCGGTAAAAATCTGTATTTTGATTGTTCTAGCCGATAATGATGTCGGCACGATGGTAATAATTTTAGCCGAGGACGGATGGGATGATTTCGAGGCGGTCTGGGAAGTGATGAGAGACTCCATCACCATATAGGGCCCCATCCTGCTAAAAGCACGGCGGGCTTTGTCTTTATCTGGTGAGGGCCTTACGGCAGCTTTCGTAGCCCAAATCGAAGGCCTTGATGTTCAGCGGCGCCACCTTGGCCGGAAAGCGTTCCTCAATCGTCTCCTTGATGGTTGCTATCTTTATGGGCAGCCTTTCCGTGCCGAACAATGCCCCCAGCATGATGACATTGGTGGTGAGCAGGCTGCCCGCTTTCAAAGCCAGCTTGGCGGCGTCGAGGGTGATTACCTTTTCGGCGGTTTTTTTTAGCTTGGCCACAATCGTCTCCAGGTCGGGATAACGGCTTTGCCCCAGAGGAACGGTGAAGGGCACGGTGGGCGTGGTGTTGACGATAACCAGGCTGGAAGGGGAAAGGTAGCTGATATTGCGCAGTGCCTCGGAAGGCTCCATGCCCACCAGGGCGCTGCACTTGCCGGTGGGGATGAGGGGGCCGTAAACGTCTTCGCCGAGCCGGATGGCGCTGGTTACCGAGCCACCCCTCACCGCCATGCCCAGTATCTCCGAGCCGCTGACCTTGAGCTTATCCTTGACCGCCGCCCCCCCCAGCAGCTCCGACATCAGGATTACCCCCTGGCCGCCGACCCCGGTTATCAGAACGTTGAATTCTTTAATCATTGGCTCACCTCTATTATCGCTTTGTAAGGGCAGACCTGGGCGCAGATGCCGCAGCCGGTGCAGAGCGCCTGGTCGATGATGGTCTTACCGTCCTCTTTTATTATCGCTGGGCAGCCCAGCAGCTCGATGCAGGCGTTGCACTTGCCGCTGCACCGCTCCTGGTCGACGGTGAAGGTGACGGCGGCCTCCTTGTGTTTCCGCTTCTCCCGCTGGTCGATGATGGCGCAGAGCCGCCGCGAAACGACCACGGCGGGGCCGTCGAAGCGGATGGCGGCTTCCATCGTCTTGGCCGCCTCTTTCAGGTCGTAGGGGTCGACGACCTCGACGAACTTCACCCCGCAGGCGCGGGCTACGTCCTCCGGTTTTATCTGTGCCGTCGCCTCGCCCACCGCCGTGTAGCCGGTGCCGGGGTGGGGCTGAAAGCCGGTCATGGCCGTCGCCGAGTTGTCCATGACCACCATGGTGATGTTGGCCTGGTTATAGACGGCGTTTATCATGGGCGGTATGCCGGCGTGGAAGAAGGTCGAATCGCCCAAGTGGGCGACGATGGGCGCTTTTATCACGTGGGCCAGCCCGTTGGCGATACCGAAACTGCCGCCCATGCAGATGGTGGTGTCCTCCGCCTCCAGGGGCGGGTTATAGCCCAGCGAATAGCAGCCGATGTCGCCGGGGAAGACCGCTTCCACCTCCTTGCCCAGCTCGCGGGAGACCTTTTTCGAGGCGACCTTGATGGCGTAGTGGGTGGCGCGGTGGGGACAGCCGGGACAGAGCGCCGGCGGCCTCCAGGGGAGGAGGGGGGCCGTCTCTTCGACCAGCTTGTCCAGTTTGGCGAAGTCCACCGGCGCTTTGGCCCCGCTCAATCTGGCGATAGCCTCGGTGACCTTGCGCGTGGACAGCTCGCCGGCGCGGGGCAGCAAGTCCTTGCCGTGGACTTTGACCGCTATATTGTGCTCGTTGGCGAGGGCTTTCACCTTGAGCTCGACGAAGGGGTCGATTTCCTCGACCACCAGCACCTCTTTGACCGATTTAAGCAACTCGACGACCAGCTCCTCGGGCAGGGGGTGGGGGGTGCCGATCTTCAGTACCGAAACCTTGTCCTCAAGCTCCAGCCACTTCAAGGCTTCTATAGTGTAACTATAGTCGAGCCCGCAGCCGATGATACCCAGCCTGGCGCCGCTGGCCGGCTTGAGCTTATTGTAGGGCATGGTGTTGGCCGCCTTCTTGATGGCGTCGAAGCGCTCCAGCATCAGCGGCTTGTTGAGCCGGGCTTCGCGGGGGGTATAGACCAGCCAGTCGCGGTTCTTGACGAACTTGCCCTCCCGTTTTTCCTTCGATATCTTGCCCAGCACCAAATCGCTGCGGGCGTGGCCGATGCGGGTCACCGAGCGCAGCATGAAGAGCTGGCGGAATTTCTCGGAGAGGTTGAAGGCGTCGGCCATCATCTCCTTGGCTTCCTGCACCGATGAAGGCTCCAGGACGGGCATGTACGCTTGCAGGGCGATGTAGCGGTTGTCCTGCTCGTTCTGGGAGCTCCAGGCCGAGGGGTCGTCGGCAGAGAGCAGCACCAGCCCGCCCTTGGCCCCGATGTAGTTGGCCGTCATCAGCGGGTCGTGGGCCACGTTGACCCCGACGTGTTTCATGGCCGCCATGGCTCTCACCCCGCAGATGGAGGCCGCCAGAGCCACCTCGAAGGCCACCTTTTCGTTGACCGACCACTCTACGTACATCCCCGTCTCTTCAGTCACCTGGCTCAAGGTCTCCACGATTTCGCTGGAGGGGGTGCCGGGGTAGGCGGCGGCCAGCTGGACGCCGGCCTCGATAGCGCCGCGGGCGATGGCTTCGTTACCCAGGACGAATAAACGTTCTCCGGGGGCGTCGGAAGTTATGCTTAATTTTCCCATTCTAGCCTCCTGGCCGGGTGTATTTCTGGCGCAGCTTCGGCTTTTCAATCTTGCCGGTGGGGTTGCGGGACACCTTGTCGAAGACGATACGCCGCGGTCTTTTGTAGCGGGGCAGGTTCTTTTCACAGAACTTCATTATTTCGTCTTCGGTCAGCGTGGCGCCGGGCTTGGGGTCGATGACGGCCAGGGCGATTTCGCCCAGTCTTTCGTCGGGGATGCCGATGACGCCGACGTCATAGACCTCGGGGTGCTTGTGGATGGTGTCTTCTACCTCGACGGGATAGATATTCTCGCCGCCGGTGATGACCAGGTCTTTCTTGCGGTCGACCAGGTAGATAAAGCAGTCCTCGTCTTCTCTGGCCATGTCACCGGTGTAAAGCCAGCCGTCTTTGAGTGTTTCTTTTGTTTTCTGGGGGTTCTTGTAGTATTCCTTCATCACCCCGTCGCCCCTGACCAGCAGCTCGCCGATTTTGCCCTTAGCCACGTCGTTGCCCTTCGCGTCGACGATGCGCGTTTCCCAGTTGAAGCCGGGCTGGCCGATGGCGCCCACCTTGTGCTCGTTCTCGATGCCCAGGTGGACGCACCCCGGGCCGGTGGACTCGCTCAACCCGTAGTTGGTGTCGTACTGCATGTCGGGGAAATGCTGCTTCCAGTGTTTTATCAGGCTGGGAGGCACCGGCTGGGCGCCGATGTGCATCAGCCGCCACCGGCTCAAATCGTAGTCCTCTTTTTTAAGCTCGCCGCTGTCTAATGCCGTCAGTATGTCCTGCGCCCAGGGCACCAGCAGCCAGACGATGCTGCCTTTTTCCCGGTCCACCGTTTCCAGAATAATCTGGGGGGAAATTTCGGTGAGCAGGGTGGCTTTGCCGCCGACGACGAGGCTGCCGAACCAGTGCATCTTGGAGCCGGTGTGGTATAGCGGCGGGATGAGGATGAAATTGTCCTCTTTTTGCTGGCGGTGGTGGTGGCTCTCGGTGACGGCGGCGCACTCCATGTTCTGGTGGGTGAGCAGTATCGGCTTGGGGGAGCCGGTGGTGCCCGAGGTGAAATAAAGCCCGCACTCGTCGCTGCCTTTCAGCTCAATCTCCACCGGTTCCGGGGAAGCCGCCTTGACTACCGCTTCGAAGCTCTCCATGCCTTCGGGAACGGTGTCGCCGACGACGATATAGTGCTCGATGGTGGGGAGGTGGGGGCGGGCGGCCTGCACCGGCGCGATAAACTGTTCGCCCAAAATTATTGCCTTGGCCTCGGCGATTTCGGCGCAATATTTAAAATCACGCTCGTTAAATCTAAAATTAAGGGGCACTACCCAGGCGCCCGTTCGGATGATGCCGAAGTAGGCTTCCAGCCAGTTAATGGAGTTGGTCATCCAGTGGATGACCTTGTCGCCCTTTTTAATGCCCCGCTCGATGAGGGCGTTGGCGACGCGGTTGGCCCGCTCGTCGAACTGCTTCCAGGTGATTTCTTTTCTTAAGCCGGCGCTGGGTTTTAATTCGATGAGGGCGGTATCGTCGGGATACATGCGTCCGTTGCGAGCCAGCATCTCTGATACGGTCAACTCTCGGATTACCCCCATACCTAGTTTAGCACAAAGGTCCGCCGCCGAGTAGTGTATCATAAAATTCGCCATTAGGCGATAGGGTCAACTTGTTGCCCTTCCGCCGCAAATGTTACAATTAATCTACGGAAAGAGGTTTACCCATGCCGTCACAGGCTATCGTCGTCAAGGGCGCTCGCGAGCACAATCTCAAGAATATCGACGTCACCATTCCCCGCGACAAGCTGGTGGTCATCACCGGCGTTTCCGGCTCGGGCAAAAGCTCGCTGGCTTTCGACACAATTTACGCCGAGGGGCAGCGCCGCTACGTGGAGTCGCTGTCGGCTTACGCCCGCCAGTTTTTAGGGCGGATGGAAAAGCCCGAGGTAGACTATATCGAGGGCTTGAGCCCGGCTATATCCATCGACCAGAAGGGCCCCAGCAAGAACCCGCGCTCGACGGTGGGCACGGTCACCGAAATCTACGACTACCTGCGTTTGCTTTTCGCCCGCGTGGGCCATCCCCACTGCCCCAAGTGCGGGCGGGAGATAACGGCGCAGACGGTGCAGCAGATTGTGGACGCCGTGCTCAAAATCCCTGCCAAGAGCCGCATCATGATACTGGCGCCACTTATTAGCGACCGCAAGGGCGAATACCAGTCGGTCTTCGACGACCTGCGCAAGGCGGGCTACGTACGCGTGCGCGTTGACGGCGATATCAGGGAGCTTTCCGAGGATATTCAGTTGGATAAATACAAGAAGCACTCTATCGCCGTGGTGGTGGACAGATTAGTGATGGGGCAGAGCGAGCCGAGCCGCATCGCCGACTCGGTGGAGACGGCGCTAAAACTGGGGGCGGGGGTGGTGCTGGTGTCTATCATCGACGGTGAGGAACTGCTCTTTTCGGAGCATTTCGCCTGCGTCCACTGCGGGGTCAGCCTGGGCGAGATCGCCCCGCGTACCTTCAGTTTCAACAGCCCCCACGGCGCCTGCCGCCAGTGCAGCGGGCTGGGCTACCGTCTCGAAGTAGACCCCGACCTGGTGCTTAACAAGGAGCTCTCCGTTATGGAGGGGGCCATCCGCCCCTGGCAGTACCATAACTGGTATCTGTGGCGGGTGGAGCCGCTGGCGCGCAAAAAGGGCTTCTCTCTGAACACACCCGTCAAGGACCTTAGTGAAGCACAGATTAAACTTCTGCTCTATGGCGAGGGCAGGGAGACGCACTCCTACCGCAACCGTTTCGGCAGGAAGGTGCGCATTTCCGACGGCTACGAGGGTATCGTCCCCAATCTGGAAAGGCTCTACCGCGACACGGAGTCGGAGCACTCCCGCGCCAATATCGAGCGTTACATGGTCTCGCGGCCCTGCACCGCCTGCGAGGGCAAGCGTCTCAAGCCGGAATCGCTATCGGTGACCATCAACGGCTTGAACATCATGGATGTGGCCGCCATGTCGGTGGTGCAGGCCTTAAACTGGTTCGATGAAATCGGCCGCAAGGTGCTCACCAAGCGGGAGAAGCTGATTGCCGAGCAGATAAACAAGGAAATAAAAACGCGGCTGGGCTTCCTCAAGGATGTCGGTCTGGACTATCTCAACCTCGACCGCGCCTCGGCGACGCTGGCCGGCGGCGAGGCGCAGCGCATAAGATTGGCCACTCAAATCGGCAGCGGGTTGATGGGGGTGCTCTATATCTGCGACGAGCCGACCATCGGCCTGCACCCCGCCGACGATTTTCGTTTAATCGAGACCCTGAAACGCTTGAAAGAGCTGGGCAACACCATTGTCGTCGTCGAGCACGACGAAGCCATGATGCGCGCCGCCGACCACGTTATCGACATGGGGCCCGGCGCGGGCGAGCACGGCGGCTACATCGTCGCCACCGGCACGCTGGACGACATCATGAAGTGCGCCGAATCGGTGACCGGCCAGTACTTGAGCGGCGCCAAGGAGATTCCCTTGCCTCCCCAACGCCGCCCCGGCAACGGCGCCGAGATTGTCATCGAGGGGGCCAAGCAGAATAACCTCAAAGACATCAACGTCCACATACCCCTGGGCCAGTTCGTTTGCGTCACCGGTGTTTCCGGCAGCGGCAAGAGCACGCTCATCGACGACATTCTCTACAAGAAGCTGGCGCAGCTCTTCTACCACGCCAAGGAGAGGCCCGGCCAGTGCGACGCCATCACCGGCATCGAGCACATCGACAAGGTGGTCAATATCGACCAGTCGCCTATCGGGCGCACCCCCCGCAGTAACCCCGCCACCTATACCGGCACCTTTACCCCCATCCGCGAGCTTTTCGCCACCGTGCCCGAGGCCAGGATGCGGGGCTATGCACCGGGGCGCTTTTCCTTCAACGTGAAGGGCGGGCGCTGCGAGGCCTGCCGCGGCGAGGGTTACATCCAGATTGAGATGCAGTTCCTGCCCGACGTCAC
The DNA here is from genome assembly GCA_050123275.1 of Dehalococcoidia bacterium. Taxonomy (GTDB): domain Bacteria; phylum Chloroflexota; class Dehalococcoidia; order Dehalococcoidales; family BS750m-G39; genus E44-bin88. Next base: position 51,042 of record JASFHK010000007.1, on the reverse strand, counting down.
CGTCGCCTGCGAGGTATGCAAGGGGAAGCGCTATAACCGCGAGGCGCTGGAGATAAGGTTCAAGGGTAAGAACATCGCCGAGGTGCTCGACATGACGGTGGAGCAGGCGCTGGCCTTCTTCGAGAACTTCCCCAAGGTGAAGAACAAGCTGCAAACGCTGCGGGACGTGGGGCTGGGCTATATCCGACTGGGGCAGCCGGCACCCACCCTTTCCGGCGGCGAGGCGCAGCGGGTGAAGCTGGCCACGGAGCTATCCAAACGCTCCACGGGGAGGACGCTCTACATCCTCGACGAGCCGACCACGGGGCTTGCTTTCGAGGACGTGGCGGCGCTGCTGCGAGTGCTCCAGCGGCTGGTTGACGCCGGCAACAGCGTGGTCGTTATCGAGCACCACCTGGACGTGATGAAGAACGCCGACCATATCATCGACCTCGGCCCGGGGGCGGGCGACGGCGGCGGCAAGATCGTCGCCACCGGCACCCCCGAAAAAATAGCCGGCAAAAAGTCATCCGCCACCGGCCAGTACCTGGGCAGGGTGTTGCATCGGGGCGAGGATATGGAGTATGCTTTAAAAGGCTAGAACCCCCTTTTCCCCCGCGAAGGAGGCGATGTTGACTCGCGACGAGGCACTGGACTCTATCGACGCCAACGTGGAGAACAAGAACACCATCAAGCACATGCTGGCTACCGAGGCCATCATGCGCGCGCTGGCCAGGCGTCTGGGTGAGGACGAGGAGGAGTGGGGGCTTACCGGGCTGTTGCACGACATCGACATGGAGCTTACCGAGGGCGACATGAGCACCCACAGCCGTTTGGGCGCCGACCTGGTCAGGGAGATGGGGGCCAGCGAGGCGATGGCCCACGCCGTACTCTGCCACAACGAAGCCCACGGCGTTCCCCGCGAGAGTAAGCTGGATAAAGCCCTCTTTTGCGCCGACCCGCTCACCGGCCTCATTACCGCAGCGGCGCTGGTGCGCCCCGACAAGAAACTGGGCAGCGTCGAAGCCAGTTCGGTGAAGAAGAAATTCAAGGAAAAGAGCTTTGCCGCGGGCGCCAACCGGGAGCAAATCGCGCTCTGCTCCGAGCTGGGTATCCAGCTCGACGATTTTATCGAACTGGGACTGAAGGCGATGAAGGGCATCGCCGACGACCTCGGGCTCTAGCTAACCTCCATCGTCGAACCCTGCGCCGTTTTGACCACGTTGATGCGCGTGGGGAAGGCGTCTCTCAAATCCTCCATGTGGGTTATGACCAGTATCTTTTTGAAGTCGTCCTGTATTGAGTTTATCGCCTCTTTCAGCTTTTCGATGCCGCTGCTGTCCTGCGTGCCGAAGCCCTCGTCGATAATCAGGGTGGGCAACGGCGCCCCGGCCCGGCGGGCCAACAGCTTGGAGAGGGCGATGCGCACGGCAAAGTCGATGCGGAAGGCCTCGCCGCCGCTGAACATCTCGTAGTTGCGCGTGCCCAGCTCGTCGCTGATTTTGATGTCCAGCGTTTCCACCGGCTCGCCCTTCTTGGTCTGCCGTTGCGTTTCCATCTTGACGTGCATGCGGCCGTCGGTCATTTTCGCCAGCAGGCGGTTGGCTTCGGCCTCGATTTCGGGCAACGCCATCTCGATGATTAACGCCTGTATGCCCTTTTTGCCGAAGGCCTGCGCCAGGTCTTTGTAGATTTTGGCCTCTTTGGACGCTTGCCCCAGCTGCTTTTCCTTTTCCTTTTTGCGGGTTTCCAGCTCGTCGCAGCGCTCCAGCCTGGCTTTTACGCTCCAGACCAGCTGCTGCGCCCGCTTTTGCTCCGCCGAAAGCGGCTGGTGCTCGCTTTCCGCTTGGGTTAAATCGGCGGTTACCCGGGGTAGGCTTTCCAGCGCTTTTTTCAGGTCCTGCCCTTTGCTGGTGTCGGCTTCCAGCCGCTGTTCCAGCTCCCGGCCGGCGGCTTCGGCTTTAGCCAGCGCCTCTTTTTCCTGTTCGATGAGCCGGTCGGCTTCTTCGAGCTGGCGCTGGGGGGCTTCGTACTGCTCCAGTTCTTTAAGGCGCTTTTGCAGGGCTTCGTGCTTTAGCGAGTCGTAATCGAGCTTGGCCAGCTCTGCCTCGACTTGCTCCAGGGCCGGCTTTTTGGCGGCGGCGAAGTCCTTGGCGGCCAGGCTTTGCTCGATTTCTTTAAGGCTTTCCCTGACTTCATCGAGCTGGCTGGCGACGGCCTGGGCTTCGCTGATGTCCTTGTTGAGCAGGCTGACCCCGCTCTGGGCGGCGGCTTTATCCTTATTCAGCCCTGTCTCCAGCGAGGCTATCTCGTTTTCCAGTGTTGCTAGCTCTTGCTTTTTGGCAGATAACTCGACCTGTTTTGTCTCAATCGCCTTGGTTTTTTCGTCCCGTTCGGCGGCGTAGTTGCCCTGAATCTTTTTTAAGTGGTCTTCGTTAAGTTCGGTGCCGCAGACCGGGCATTTGGCTTCGGCCTGGGAGAGGGTGTCGATGTTCTTGGCGATACCGTCAATCTCTTTTTTGAGGCCGTTTATCTCCGATTCCAGGTAGTTGATAGCGGTGCGCATTTCCCGGGCGGACTGCTGTTTCGCCTTCAGCGCCGCTTCTGCTTCGGCCAGTTTTTGCAGTTCCGCCTGCGCCTGCTTCAGCTCGTCTTTGAGCCGGGGCAGTTCGGCGGCTTTAGCTTCCAGGTCGGCGATTTTGCTCTCGGCCAGCTTGTGCCGGGTGAGCAGCTCCGACTGCGCCGCCTGGATTTCTTTCTCGAGCTGGTTTTTCTGGTTCTGGAGCTTGAGCAGCAGCCCCAGCTTCTGGTTGAGCGCCTCGGTCTGCCGGCGGGCGTCGGCGAATTGAGCGTAGCCTTCCTCGATCTCCGCGCGCCGGGCGATGAGCGCTTCGTGTTCTTTGATGCGCTCCTGGTAGCGGGCGACTTCCTGACGGCGTCCCTCCAGGTCGCTTCTGGTGACGGCGGCGTGCTCCTCAAGCTGGGCCAGCTGCTGTTTCTTGCTTTCCAGGGCTTCTTTGTCCTTCTTGAGCCGGTTCAGCCTGGTTTCGTGCTCTTTCAGGACCTTCTCCGCTGCCTCCAGCGCCGTTTGCGCCTGCGCCAGCTCGGCTTCGTATTCCGCTTTCCGGGCCAGCTCGCGGTTGATTTCCTCAAGGACGCTTTCCAGCTGCTCTCCCTCCGCCGCCTGTTCCCGCGCCAGTTCTTTGGCGCGCTGCTCCAGCTCGTCGTAGAACTCCAGCCCCAATATGTTGCCCAGCACGTCCTTGCGCTTGGCCGGCGGCTGGTTGGTGAACTCGTCGGCGTGCCCCTGCCGCAGGAAGGCGCTGTTGACGAAGGTGGCGTAGTCCATGTGGAGGGTGTCGATAATCTTCTGCTGGGTAAGGCTGATGCTCTCGGCGCTGACGGGCTTGTAGCCGTCGTCGGAGGCCACCTGGAACTCCAGCAGGCTCTTGCCCGTCTTGCCACCGCGCTTGGGGCGGGAGTGCTTGCGGATGATGCGGTAGCCCTGCTCGCCCACCTTGAAATCGAACTCCACCTCCATCTCGTCCTGCCCCTGGTGGATGAGGTCGTCGTCGCTCTTCGAGCGCGCCTTGCCCCAGAGCGCCCAGGTCATGGCGTCGATGAGCGCCGACTTGCCGTTGCCGTTATCGCCGGAGATGCAGGCGGTGTGGATGCCGTTGAAGTATAGCGGGGGCACGTGGTCGCGGTAGGGCATGAAGTTGCGCATGGAAAGCTTGATGGGAATCATATGGGTTTATTTTAGCACAAGTGGGGGCGACAAAAATACGGGCAAGAAAAATCGGGGGAAACAAATCGGGTGCGGACGGGCAGGGGATTTGTTTTTAGAGTTATGGTAAGTAAACGGGGTTTTGGAGAAAAGGGGTATTTGTTTCGGGGCGCCGTTATGGTAAGCAGGCACGGATTTTGGGGAAAAGGGGAATTGTTTTTGGCGTCCGTTATGGAAAGTGGGGGTGAGACAGGTGGCTATAGGCGGGGTGTGAAAGGGGACTGTTGACATAACAGAAATCGGGTGTATAATCGGGGTAAGAGTCTGAGGTTAGGTGAGTTCTTTACAGATTTAGGTTTTTAGCTCGTTTGGAAGGAGTCAGTAAAGTATAACTGGAGAAGCTGGGATAATCGAAAAAGAAAAGCCGAAGTACAGAGAGACTTAAGTCACACCTATTCTATCGCAGGAGGGGTCTACATGAGGATTGATTTAGGTAGGTTACATGTAGAAAAGGTGATAGTTCACGACGTTCCGCCGAGACCAGTGGGTGGTGGTGGGGAACCCCCTGTACTCAGTGAAATTGAGAGCCCTCTCACTCCAGAACTGAGGAATTACTTTAGGGAGAAAATTATCGGTACACTTGATACAGCTGCGTTCGATGTAATTTTTGACCCCGATTCGCTATCTCCTGTGCCGCCATTAGTTCTTGATAATCTTGGCATACAGACGGCAGATTTCGTATCAATGTCTAGAGATGTGGCATCCCATCTTTACAGAATGCAGACAGGTGTAAATCCAGCCGGGTTACTTTGCGTGGTACAAGCGGAGGTTGTTCAACAAAGGGCCATCGCTATTATAAAATTAGAAAGAGAAGCCGGAGTGCGTCTGCAACAAGAGCAGTTGCAAGGGAAATCGACTTTTCGCCTAGAGCATATTCGTGACCTTATGCTTACTGAAAAGACGAGGGTGTTTAAAGTCGGATTGTTTGTGCAAACAGGTGTTACCCTGGAGTCTATCGAGGGAGCTGTATCGGATAACCAACGGGGATACTATCCAACTACAGAAGTGGCGGATTTCTTTTTGAGAAAGTTTTTAGGTTGCAACCTTCGGGAGGCACCTGAAGTCACGACAAAACGGTTGTTCCATGCTACCGAGGGCTTCATCCATGAGGAAATCGCTGAGCCGGAAGCAAAGGCACGTTACGAAATCGCTCTGCTAGCGGAGCTAGGAAGTCAGGCGGGAACATTCGATCCGAGATCATTCGCGCGTGCCCACTTAGACGTGGAAGATCGGCAGAAATATATAGACTATTTAAGTGATGCCTCGGTTTTACCACAACCATTTGAAAAGGATATATCACTTATCGGGACGCATCTAAAGCGAATACAGCTCGAATTTCAGAGCGGCCTTGCGGTGTTAGGGAACCCAGAAACCTTTAAAGAGCATGTTAAGATGAAAGACCTAGATGATGGACGGACTCATTTAGAGATAGAAGATAGAGTGAAGCGATTGCAGGGAAAGCGTTGATGGAACTGGAAGCGCTGCGTGAAAGGTGGATAGCTGAGCGAGGGCTGTATAAAGATTTTTCAGAGTATGTTAAAAGCATTTTGGAGGCTGAGACACGACGGCGAGGAATCGCGTGTATCGTGAGTGCGCGTGCAAAGGAAGTTGCTAGCTTGCTTAAGAAAGCACTGCGCAAGCGCTACACAAATCCCTATGATGAGATCTTCGATAAAGCGGGTGTCAGGGTTGTTTTGACCTATTACGACCAACTTGACAATGTGGAAAAAATCATTCGGGGTTTGTTCAATGTGCTTAAGTATGAAAATAAGATTGTAGGGCTCGATTATGACCAATTAGGATACCTCGGTATTCACTTTAGAGTTACCTTACAAAACAAAGAATCGCATGCCGAGAGATTCCATGGACTGATTTGCGAGATTCAACTGCATACACGGGCTCAAAACTTATGGGCTGATGTATCCCATGAGCTTATGTACAAACCGTTACAAACACCGCCAGTAGAAATCAAGCGAGCAATCTATCGTCTGATGTCCCTTGTTGAGATATTCGACCAAGAAATAGCACAGGCTAGGAGTACCATTTTGGAATTGCCAGGCTTCCAAGAGGCAGGTATTCTTGACCAAGTAGAGAAAAACTTTTTGCAATTCACGGTAAGGACATTTGATCGAAAGCTGTCTCTGGCCATTATTCCGAAATTACTTCCATTGTTTTCAGTTGAGGAACTAGAAGGCTTTGGTTCATTACTTGATGACTTTGTAGAGCATAATCAAGGAAAGTTAGAAGATATTTTTCGCGATTATGCACAAGATGAACGATGCAATCCCTTGCTTTTTCAACCCGAGACCTTATTAGTTTTTGAGCGACTTGATAAGGATCCTTTCCGTTTAAAGCACCTTTGGGCAGATGCTTTACCAGTAGAACTATTGGAGTCACTGGCTATCATTTGGGGTAAAGCTATTTAGTATTAAGATTGCGCAATAAGCTTAAACTCTAGGTAAAGTTTCGGATTTGATGAAATCCAAGACGAGTTTAAGGTTGCATCGCTTTGTACTATCAAGGGTCTTGTTCAGTTAAGCGGGAAAAAAGAAGCCCTCTCGAAAGAGAGGGCTTCTCCGTTATTCTCGTATATCGCGCGGCTTATTCCAGAACGCCGCCGCCTCCACCTACAAAGACAAGGGTGAAGGTGATGTTACCTCCGGCGTCTAACTGCTGTGTCGCCGACACGTCGATGCTGTAGAGGGTCATGTCGTCGGGGCCGCCGGAACGGTAGGTGAGCGTGTAGCTCCCCGCCGGGCAGCCATCGAAGGTATAGGGCACGGAGCCGTGTGAATCCATGTAAGGCCCGGACAGGGTAAAGCTGACCGCGCCGCTCCAGGGAGCGCCGTTGGCGGTGGCGTTGACGGTGACGGTGCCCGTGGGTTGCGAGCTGAAGTATAGCGTGTAGCTTATGCTACCGCCGGCGGGCAGGGTTTGTGTCGGGTTCGGCGAGATAGCCGTTAGCGTCGCCCCGATAGGCCCGCCGGAGTTATAGGTAAGGGTGTAGGTTCCGCCGGGCAGGTTGGTAAAGGTATCGGGCATCTTGGTGCTGGCGTCCGAAATGGGGCCGCTGATGCTGTAATTAATGGTGCCCGAACCGATAGCGGTTTCCCAGGGAGCGCCGTCGAGCATGGCGTTAACCGATATCGTGCCCGACGCCGCGGAGTGGAAGATAAGAGTAAAGGTTATCATACCGCCGCCGCTTACCGTCTGGCTCGAGGACGGGGAAATACCGGTGAAGCTGGCTCCCGAAGGGCCGCCCGAGCGATAGGTGAGCGAGTAGGTGCCGTCGGGCAGGTTGGTCAGGTTCAGCGGCACCGTGCTGTCGCAATCGGAGTAAGGCCCGCTCAGGCAGTAGTTGACGTTGCCCGACCAGGGCTGTCCGTCCAGCGTGGCCTGGATTTTCACCGTGTTCGAAGTGCCCGTGGCGAAGTTAAGGGTGAAGGTGGTGGTATGGTTGGCCGCCGTGGTCTGGGTCGGTTGCGGGGTAATGCTCATCAGGCTGGCGCCCGAGGGGCCGCCGTACTTATAGACCAGGCTGTAGGTGCCCACGGGAAGGTTGGTGAAGGTGTAGGGCGCTATGTTGTGGGAATCCTGTAACGCCCCGTGTATGGTATAGACGACACCGCCCGACCAGGGAGCGCCGTTGAGCGTGGCCTGGACCTTAATCTGGCTGGTGTTTTGCGAGTGGAAGTTAAGGGTGTAGGTGGTGGTGGCACCCGTGGTTACGGTCTGGGTCGGGTTCGGTGAAATGCTGCCCAGTGTCGCCCCGCTGGGGCCGCCGGAGTTATAGCCCAGGGTGTAGTTGCCGGCGGGCAGGTTGCTGAAAGTCTCGTTTACGTAGGTGCCCGACTCGGCCTGAGGGCCGGTTATGGTGTATTTGACGTTGCCCGTCCAGGTGGCGCCGTCCAGCGTGGCCTGGACCTGAATCCCGCTGACGGACGAAGTGGTGAAGTTGAGGGTGAAGGTTACGGTGCCGCCGGCGGATAGTGTCTGGCTGGCGCTGGGCGAAATGTCGGACAGGGCGGCGGCAGCCGGCCCTCCGGAGTTATAGCCCAGCGTGTAGCTGCCTACGGCGGCGTTGCTGATGGTCTGGTTTACCGAGGTGCCCGAGTAGCTTTCGGCGCCGCTGAGGCTGTAGCTAACGTTACCCGTCCAGGGCGAGCCGTCCAGAGTGGCCTGGACGACGATAGTACCCACCTCGGCCGCCGCTCCGGGCGTCTGGAAGGACCAGGCCGATGACCATGCCGATACCTGGCCGTCCTTGGTGGCGTTTACCCGCCAGTAATAGGTCTGGCCTTCACTCAGCTTACCGCTGGCTACGTTGTAGCTGGGGCTGCTGATGTTCGATTGGTCGACGACCAGGTTCTGGAAGCTGCCGTCGCTGGCCAGTTGCAGACGGAAGCTGGCGTTAGAGTACTCGTAGTCCCAGGAGAGGATGGGGGTCAGCGAGGTGACCGAACTGCCGTTGGCCGGCGTCTCCAGGCTCACCGTCGGTGTCTCCTTATCGTTGCAGCCCACGAGGCTTAACGTGGCTACGAGTAGCAGGGCTAAAATAACACTTATATATTTCTTCATAACTGAAGTACCTCCTTGTGAGTTTAGTCTTGGTACTGGTGTCGTACTTTCCTGCTAACCTTAACACACTAAAGCAAAACAAGCCTGTTGTCAATAGGCACAACAGTCATTGGGAGGCTCGACACCTATACAACTCTCCCGTTTTAGAGGAAGGGGGCACTCCCTTGGTAGGGGGATGTGGGGTATCGATGTCGGCTGACGGGCGGAGTGACTAATGACCATTAAAGCGTAATATTTGTGGACTATTGACATATTTTAAATTGTGTTTATAATTGTGGCGGGGCTCCAAAAGTCCAAAAGGGAAGCGGCGGAGGCAACAAAGACGCCAGAAAGGCCGATGGTTCGGCGATTACGGGCGTCTTTTTTATATAGACTAAAAAAGGGAGGTAATCCGAATGAAAACAAAGATTTTGGGGGTGGCGGTCTGCCTGGTTTTGTTGGGGTTGTTGGTGGGGGTAGGGGGATGCGGGATTACCCAGAGGTGCCCTTGTCTTTACAGCGGCATGGAGAGTATGGAGGTGCTGGAGGGGGAGAACTGGGACATGGATAATCCCGATGCCGGGGACTGGGGGCCGGTTAATACCATCCCGCAGGATGATGCCGACGCTTCGGACTGGGGGATAAGGTTCCCCAAGATTCCCTGGTCGGAGATGTACGACGATTGCGCCAACTGGGTGTACGGTAATACCGATTGGGAGCACCCGGCAAGCAACGACCACGAGTACTACCGGCTTCCCCTGAAAGTGACCGCCGAGGGCGGCTGCCAGATGTTACTATTTCAGGCCTACGTTGACGACGGCGCTAAATTCTACATCGACGGGCCCGGCTTCGACGGCCCGACGCTTTTCCATGAGCATGACCCGGACGATGCGATGTATAGCGATGTCCCGGACACGTTCTGGCTTATCCTGGGTGGGGAACAGCCCGTCTGCCTGAGTCCGGGAGACTATACCATCTATATCGACCACTGGGATGCGGGCGGAGTAATCTACGGGCTTATCTTCACGGCGTGGTGTTTTAGCTGCGAGTGCCCGGAGGGCCCCAGCATCGACGTTGAAAAATCGGTAAGCGTTGACGGCGGTGAGACCTGGGCGGACAGCGCGGAGCAAACAATCTGTCAGAACGTAATGTTTAAGATTATAGTGACCAACGACGGCGGCGTGCCGCTGACCGATATTGTTATAAACGATACCATGCCCGATTGTCTGGAGTATGTCGATGGACCCGCCGTGGAGGTTTGCAGGACCCAGGCGTCTGAATCCCCTTATTACAATTTGGCCGGAACGCATACCCCGATCTGGAAGTGTACTTCTGGATTACAGCCCAACGACTCGGTTGAGGTCGTTTTCAACGCCCACGTGGTCTGCGCCGAGGACTGCTGTAACGTCGTTTCCGTGGCAGGCAACTACGGCGAGCAGGTCGTCAGCGACCTGGATTGTGCCGTCTTGGCCGGGGTTTGCGCCGAGGAGACGGTGACGCTGACGGTTTGCGAGTGTGACGACTTCGCGGCAAACGGCGAGTCGCCCAGCCCCAGTAAGCTTTTGCTGGATTGGATAGACGTCAATTACGCCACCAGGGATGGCGAAATCAATCCCGATCTTCAGGGCAGCCGGGACTGCGACGAGACCGGAGCCAACCAATACTGGGCGCATACCTTTACCGATTTGGAGCCGCCGTGCGGATGTCACATTATCGCGGCTACACTGGAGATAACGCTGAAGAACGATGATGAAGCCCATGATAACGACCACCTCAAGGTGGGCTGTATCAGCGGCGCCGATGATGTCTGGGAAATCAACCATGACCTCACCTTCTTCGATGTCCAGGTGGGTGAGGTAGAGACGATTACCCTGAATCTGGGCGACGTGTATGGCGACGGCACCACCAGTATCCTGGATGTCATAGAGGGCGAGGGTTTCCTCGACGTGGCCGTTGACGATGACAGTCCGGTGGATTGCGCGGTGCTGACCGTAACCTACGGCTCTTAACCTTTCGGGGACTTTTTATGAAGGCACCCGGAGAGCTCTCCTCCCCGGGTGCCTTTTTATGCTTTTGTCGATGGCTTTCCGCTACTCCGCCCGGTTGAAGGCGAAGATAGCGGCGACGAGCATGACTATGCCTATGGCGGCAACCAGCAGCGCCGATTCCCAGATGGCCATGGTGTGGCCGAAAATAGTGACGCCGGCGACCTGGGTACCTAAGAATACCTGGCGGATGGCGTCGATGGCGTAGGTGACGGGGTTAATCTTGGAGAGCACTTCCAGCCAGACGGCTACGTTGGTAACCGGGTAAAAGATACCGGAGAGGAACATCATGGGGAAGATGACCAGCTGCATGGTGAGCTGGAAGCCCTGCTGGGAGCGCATGCGGGCGCCGATGAGCAGGCCCAGTCCCGACATGGAGAAGGAGAGAATCAGGATGAGAGGAATCAGGCCCAAGACGATGCCCCAGCTCAGGGAAACGCCCACGATAGGGGCCAGCACCAGCATGAGAACGGCTTGCATGATAGCGATGCCGGCGGCGCCCGTCGCCTTGCCGAGGAGGATACCGCTGCGGCTCAAGGGGGAGACAAGCACCTCTTTAAGGAAGCCGAACTCCCGGTCCCAGACAATGGAGACACCGGACATAATCGAGCCCATCAGCACCGTCATCGAGAGGATACCGGGGTACATGTACTGGAGGTAGTTTACCCCCGGCATCATCTGGCCGATGAGCTCGCCGAAACCGGCGCCGAAGATTATCAGGAAGAGAATGGGCATGGCGAAGGAGGAAATGAGGCGCGACCGGTCCTGTATGAAGCGCAGGAACTCGCGGTAGGAAATTACCTGTATGGAGCTAAAGAACTTCGTCATTTTTTCTAGTGACCTCCCATTCTCCGGTGTCGTTTGAACATCTCTTGCATCTGGTTGACTTCCTGGTCACGGATAGCGCGGCCGGTGAGCTTCAAGAAAACGTCTTCCAGCGTGGGGCGGCGCAGGCCGATGGAGAGTAACTTCATGGGGAAGCCGGCCACGAAACCGGGCAGGAACTCCTCGCCGCGGGTCACGGTGAACCTTATCGTGCCGTCTTCCTGTGACGGCTCGAGGTCATATTTCTCCTTGAGCAGGTTTCCCGCCTTGTTATTGTCCTCGGTCTTGATGGTGACCACGTCGCCGCCGAAATCGTCTTTAAGCTTGTCGGGGGTGTCCAGCGCCACGACGGCGCCGTAGTCGATAACGGCGATGCGGTCGCAGTTTTCCGCCTCGTCCATATAATGCGTGGTCATGAAGATGGCCAGGTTTTCCCTTTTGCGCAGCTCCTTGATGTGAGTCCAGATGCGGCTGCGCGTCTGGGGGTCCAAACCCAGCGTGGGTTCGTCGAGGAATAAAACCTTGGGGTGGTGCAGCAGGCCGCGGGCAATCTCCAGGCGGCGTTTCATGCCCCCGGAGTAGGTGTCTATTTTCTCCTTGCGCCGCTCCCAGAGCTCCACCATGTCGAGCAGCTCCTTCATCCTCGGCTCCATCGTGGCCTTGGGAATGCGGTAGGCCATGCCGTGAAAGCGCAGGTTCTGCTCCGCCGTCAGGTAATCGTCCAGCGTCGGCTCCTGGAAGACCAGACCGATGGAGGCCCGTACCTCGTCGCGCTGCCTGGTGACGTCGAAGCCGTTGACGATAGCCTCGCCGGAGGTAGGGGCGAGCAGGGTGCATAAGATGTTGATGGTGGTCGTCTTGCCGGCGCCGTTGGGGCCGAGGAAGCCGAAGATTTCGCCCGGCTGTACCTCGAAGGAGACGTCTTTGACCGCCTCCAGCTTGCCGAATTTCTTGACCAGGTTCCTGGTTTTAATCACTTCCATGCGTTGCACCTTCTTCTTCAAGTGTCTTGCTTAGCGTTTGCAGCTTGGCGATCATGTCGGTGGCGGTGTTGATTAGTTCGGAGACGCTTTCCGCCTTGGTCAGCAGCAGCCCGCCGTGGCTCTGGTTGCCGAAGACGAGCAGCTTGGCGGAGGGCGCTATGTCGAAATCGCGGCGCGCCTCGGCGGGGATAACTACCTGGCCGCGCTCGCCGACAGTGGTCGAACCGTAGAATTTGGGTGGGTCGCCTTTAAGATGTCCGACTTTCATCTTGAGCCTCCTCTGGAAAGGATAGGATAAGTGTATGATATCATACTTTTCATACACCGTTCAAATGACAAGGGGCGCCGCCCCGCACCACTCTGTTGGCGTACGTAAGATTTTCCCACCCAGTGCCCACCCTATAAGGGAGGAATACCTTAAATATCTCCTTTAGGGTTACGGCCCCGCCGTACCGCCTTGTTGGGTAGGGGCTTTTTGCAGGTGACGTCCTGTCGGCTGGAATGGTAAACTGAAAGCATGACGGATAGAGCCGATGTAACCGTAATCGGGGCGGGGGTGGTGGGGCTGGCGATTGCCGCCCGGTTGGCCAGAGCCGGCCGCCACGTTTACGTTCTGGAGAAGAACGAGGGCTTCGGCCTGGAGACGAGCAGCCGCCACAGCGGGGTGATTCACGCCGGTATCTATTATCCCCAAGGCTTGCTGAAGGCGAAACTATGCGTCGAGGGCAACCGTCAGCTCTATGACCTCTGTGGGCAATACGACATCGGCTGCCGAAAGTCGGGTAAGCTCATCGTGGCCGCCGACGATGATGAAGCCGGGGAGCTGGAGACGCTTTTGGAGAGGGGAAAGCGCAATAATGCCGCCGACCTGAAGCTGCTTTCGTCTCGCGAGCTGAAGACGCTGGAACCCGACGTGGAAGGGGTGGCCGCCATGCTGTCGCCGTCGAGCGGCATTATCGACGCCTACGCCCTGATGCAGTACTTCGTCGCCAGGGCCGGGGAGGGGGGCGCCGACATCGCTTACCGGAGCCGGGTAGTTGACATAAATAAACTGAACGATGGCTACGAAGTCACCGTCGGGGACAGTGATGGGAAATCGTCTTTTATCACCACGACGCTGGTCAACGCCGCCGGTCTTTACAGCGACAAAATAGCCGGGATGGCGGGGGTGGATATCGATGGGGCGGGCTATCGGCTACATTATTGTAAGGGGGAGTATTTCAGCCTCTCCAATCGCTACGGTGGGCGGCTCAAGCGCCTTGTCTACCCGGTGCCGCCGTCCAATATCGTCGGGGTGGGCATCCACGTTACCTTCGACCTGGAGGGGCGCACCCGCCTGGGGCCCAACGTGTGCTACGTGGATAGCCTCGACTACAGCGTCGACGAAGTTCAAAAAGAGTCCTTTTATCAGTCGGTGAAACGCCTGCTGCCCGCTATAGAATACGACGACCTGGCGCCGGAGATGGCGGGCATCCGGCCCAAGCTACAAGAGCCGGGCGGGGAAATCAGGGACTTCGTTATCGAAGACGAAGCGGACCGGGGCTTGCCCGCACTAATCAACCTCATCGGCATCGAGTCGCCGGGGCTGACCGCCGCGCCGGCCATCGCCGAATACGTCGCTGTCCTAATCGAGAAATACCTCTGAACTGCAAAAAGCCTTCGCCGTGCGATTGACCTGCGCCGTGCCTAGACCACGCTGCTCAATACCTTCTCGCCAATCATGCCCAGAAGAAAGCCCAGCGCGGCGCCCGTGGCCGGAGTCCAGTGGTTGCGCATCTTGACCATAGGGGCGATGTCCTGGAAGACCAGGTAGAGGATGGCGCCGGCGGCAAACACCATCAGCCCGGCGACCAGCTGCGGGTGGCCGGAGAGAAAAGCGTGGCCGGCCAGGGCGGCTAAAATGCCCACCAGGCTGAAGGGCACCAGCACCAGCAGTGCCTTGTTTGGGGAAAACCCGCTGCGTCGCAGGTCGCCGAAGGAATTATAGGCCTCGGGCAGGTTTTGCAGCCCGATAAAGAGCGCTAAAAGCAGCCCCGTCTTGCGGTCGGTGGAAAAGATAGCCCCCAGCGCGATGGCTTCGGGGATGAAATCCATCATCATGGCGGTAAGCTGGGCGGCCCGCCCGCCGCGGCGGGCGATGTACATATCGAAAAAGAGGAAGCTGACCACGCCGAGCAGGAAGACGCCGATAAGGACGGGCAGGGAGAGGTGCTCGATGCCCTTGGGCGCCAGCACGAAAGCCACCGCCGCCACCAGCACCCCGCCGCCGAAAGCGATAACACCGTGGGAGATTTCCCTGCCCACGGGGCTGTCGGGCACCAGTTTCAGCCGCGCCAGCAAGCCGCCGATGAGCACGGTGATGCCGGAAGCGAACGAGTAAAGAATGATATGGGCGATATCGGACATTGGTATTAGTATAGCATAGTTGTCGTCAAGCGCGGGAATTACGCCAGATAGCGTTAGGCAGGCTCTGAATATGGACTATTGACATATCGGAAATGAGGTGTATAATCCGAGTGGAAGCTTTGGGGGAGGAGGAGGGGGGTGACGGATGAGGAACAAAGGCGCTGAAACCGCTGAATAATCAGGCGGTGACGGGCGCCTTTTTATATATAGACAGGAGGTGAAAGATGAGAGGAACTAAAGCACCCCCCGAGTTACCAGCCCCGATGCCGCCAAAGACGCCAACCCCGCCACCGCCGACGTTGCAAGCTATTATCAAGGATCTGGAACGCTGGAAGAAAAAGCACAAGCCCTATGATAAGCTGCCGAGACTGTCCTGGTTCCGCTTCACGATAGGTGCGGATAGACAGGGCATTCTGGTACGGCGGAAGATGATAGCGGGAATGCCCAAGAGGTTATTCCTGACCAGGCACGCGCTGAATCAGCTGCTCAATACTCTGGGCTATACGATGGGGCTGTATAAACGGCTGCCGAACCAGCTGAACGTCCGCAATATCAACCATCTGCTGCAGCACCGGGATTACGCCAGGAAAAAGTACCGGCTGCGCATTATCGACCGTAATATCGTGCGCGCCGTGCTTTCGGAGAAGTACCGGCCCTTCGATAATCTCGAATTGCTGAAGATGCTGGTGCCGATACTGGGTACCGTTCTGGTTAGCTGGTACTTCAACGACGAGATAATGATACACGCCTACCTGTTGGCCCGTCGGCGGCTATTGTTCAAGCCCGGCGACCCCGTTCGGCGTGGACTGCACCTCAGCAACTCCGAGGTCGGCGCCCGCAGCGTTACCGTTACCAGCTATGTCCATCGGGAGTCGAGCGACAACGGGTTCATCGGTACTAGGGTCTTCCGCTTTAAGCACGTCGGTACCATAAGGGGTTTACGCAACCGAATCCTGAGGGCATTCGCCCGGGCGAAAACCGGTGACGATGAGATTATCGGCAGTCTCAGGAATGCCCAAAAAGAGGTGATAAAGAACCCGAGGGCCTTTATCAATAAGTTGGCGAAAACCCGGCGGCTGAATCGGAAGCAGGTTTGGGCTACGCTCCGGGCTTTGCCCGGCAAGGCTGATAAACCGACCAGCAAGTTCGAGCTGAGCCAGGCGCTGGCTAAGGCGGCTAACAGCTTCGATGGCGACGCCGCTTATAAGCTGAGGCAGGCCGCCGTTTACGCGTTGTAGGTGCGTTCTGTCGTTCTGCCTTAGCCGGAGACGATGTAACCGTCGCCTTGACGCTTGGTGCCTCCTCCGCTTAGAATAGACGCATGTTCGAGGCATTAACCGACAAGCTGACGGCGGTCTTCAAGCGGCTGGGCAACCGCGGCAAGCTCAACGAGAAGGACATCGACGAGGCCCTGCGCCAGGTGCGCCTGGCGTTGCTCGAAGCCGACGTCAACTTTAAAGTGGTCAAGGACTTCGTGGAGCGGGTGCGGGCGCGCTCGCTGGGCGCCGACGTGATGGAAAGCCTGACCCCCGCCCAGCAGGTGGTCAAAATCGTCAACGAGGAGCTGACCAAGACGCTGGGGGAGGGGGAGAGCAAGCTGGAGCCGGGCTCAAAGCCGCCTTCGGTAATCATGCTGGCGGGCCTGCAGGGCTCGGGTAAGACGACCACCGCCGCCAAGCTGGCACTTCACTTAAAGCACGCCGGACAGAAACCTTTACTGGTCGCCGCCGACACACGCAGGCCGGCGGGCATCGAGCAGTTGGCCACGCTGGGCGAGCAGTTCGAGATACCCGTCTACCGGGAGAAGCCCAGCGCTAAGAGCCAGGACATCTGCAAGCACGGGCTGAAGAAAGCCAAAGAACTGGGCGTGAGCTGGGTCATCGTCGATACCGCCGGGCGGATGCACATCGACGAGCCGTTGATGGAAGAGCTGGTCCAGGTCAAGAAAGAGCTAAAGCCCGACGAGGCATTGCTGGTGGTGGACGCCATGACCGGCCAGGACGCGGTGCAAATCGCCGAGCAGTTCAACTCCCGGTTAGGTCTGACCGGCCTCATCCTTACCAAGATGGACGGGGACGCGCGGGGCGGGGCGGCGCTTTCCATACGCTGGGTGAGCGGCGTGCCCATCAAGTTCATGGGGGTGGGCGAGAAGCCCGACGCCTTCGAGGCTTTTTACCCCGACCGGCTGGCCTCGCGCATACTGGGCATGGGCGACATGCTCACCTTCATCGAGAAGGCGGAGAAGAGCTTCGACCAGAAGAAGGCCAAGGAGCTGGAGAAGAAGGTAAAGTCCGCCAGCCTCAACCTGGAGGACTTTCTCACCCAGCTCGAAGAGGTGCGTAAGATGGGGCCCGTTTCCAACCTGCTGGAGATGCTGCCCGGGGCGTCGAAGATGGCGCGGCAGTTGCCGGCGGGTATGGAGGAGCAGCAGCTCAAGAAAATCGAGGCGATGATATTCTCGATGACTCCCGAGGAGAGACAGAACCCGGGTATCATCGGCGGCAGCCGCCGCCGGCGCATCGCCAGGGGCAGCGGCTGTAAGCCGCACGACGTCAACCAGCTGTTGAACCAGTTCCGCCAGATGCAGAAGCTGATGAAGATGGGCGCGGGTGGTAAGCTGAAGATGTCGAAGAACATGATGAAGATGTTCGGGTAGCGAACGTCTTTATTTCCCACCCAAAACCCTCCCTATAAGGGTGGAATCCCTTAAATATCTCTCTTTGGATTTGTGTCACCACACCCCGCTCTGTCAGCGTACGTCTTATCTATCCCAACCCAGCCCGTCCTAATGAGTAAACTCCTTAACTTGAAGGGTACGCTTCACCGCGCCACCTTGTTCGAAAAAGAAAGCACCCCTGTGAAGGGGTGCTTTTCCTTTAGCGGTGAATCTTTGGGTAAGGGCGATTCGGTTAGCTGGTTTCGCCGGTGTCGAATTCGGGGTCTTTATCGGGTATGGAATAGCTGTCGGGCTCGACGGGCGCACCCGAAGCGTCGGGGGGGATTTCGATTAACCTGATCAGCTCGCCTTTAACGAAGTCGATGTGGGCCAGATAAACGGTGTCGCCGCTTTTTATTTCCACCATAACTAGGATTTCGGTCAGGTATTCCGTTTCGCCTGTTTGTACGTTGCCTATCATGCCGCAGGAATACATCGTCGACAGGTCACCTATCGTGGCCCCTGCCTCTAAAAGCTCCTGGACCCTGGGGTCGGCCTTGGCTATTTCGATAGCTAGCTGCTCGTCGACCACGAGGTTAAACACCTCGGTTACCGCTTGGGCCTCCAGGTCTATCTTGGCCAAAACGGAGCTCGTTTCACCCTGGACAATTACCGTGCCCGCCGAGTCCTCTATATCTATCACCTCTATTACTATCTCTTCCCCGCCCACTTCGCCCAGCACCGCTTGTACCTCCGGGCTGTTCTGGGCGATTTCCTCGGCTTGCGCGTAGGCTGAATCGGCGGTAAGCGATGGTATCGTCAGGCTCAGCCCGAGGACCACCGCTATGGCCAGTGCGCCGAAAGTCACCGTCTTCCAGACTGGCTGTCGTGAGATCAAACCTCTTAACATAGTTTCCTGCACTCCTTTTAGCTTAGATTTTGCCAGTTCCCAGAAAGCAGCTCCCCGCTGCTTCTGCGGATAGCCAGCATCAAGCAAAGCCATTTTTAGCCGGCTTTTATGGCTTTCGAGCTCGATATCAGGAAGTTTGGCGTTTTTCAGCTTTTCGATTAGCTCTTCTTCCTTCATGACCATCCTCCGCTTACTATAACCTGGCGTCTCCTAAAAGGTTGCATTCTAATCCATAAGCTTTCTTAGCTGTTTAAGTCCCCGGTGCAGCAGGGACTTTACCGTTCCCTCCCGCTTGCCCAGAATCCGGCCGATTTCCTTGTACCGCTTGTTCTCGAAGAAGCGGAGGGTGAGTACCGCCTGGTATTTAACGGAAAGACGGGCGATGTTCTGGTGCAGGGCGAGGAACTCCTCGTTCCGCTTCAGCTCGGCTTCGGCCTCGATAACCTCGGATTCCGCCGAAGGGTTGGCCATCACGCCGTTGTCCAGGGCGGTTTCGGCGTCGTGGTGATTATGGTTCCGGTTGTTGCGGAAATAATCGGTGGTTTCGTTGGTGGCGATGCGGTAGAGCCAGGAAGATAGAGAAACGCCGCGCCAGCGGAAGCGTTTGATGTTCTTCAGCGCCTTGAAGAAGACGTCGGAGGTAATGTCCTGGGCGCTTTCGACGCTGGCCGTCCGTCTCAAGACATAGTTAAAGATACGGGCGTAGTACTCGTCATAGAGCTCCCCGAAGGCTTGAACGTCCTCCTGGGCTTTCTGGACGAGCACTTTTTCCTGCTCTAAATCCATTTCCTCTTTGTTATCTCAGCTGACAATCTACAATCCTGTTGCGGGTAAGTAAGGCTTAAGAATCCGTAATTACAACCTGCGCAGCCGTGGCTTGCATCGGAAAAGACTCCATTACGGGCCCGTCGAACCATATTTTTACCCATTGTTTGTTTTCCAGTGCCTCAAAGGCGGTTTGGCGGAGATTATCTCCATCCTGCTCAAAAATTAACGTTTCGTCTTCTATGGTGATGACGTATTTGGTGACAATCTTATCGGCGTGTGATTCTACGGAGATTCGGCCGAGCACTTCATTTTCTCCATCGGGACTAATTTCAGTGATAAAGCCGAGAAAATCCGCTTCTGTTTCTATCGGCCTGATAGCTGAAGCACAGTTTACCGATACTACCACCAACCCGAGGAGTAGTACTGCTAATCCGAAGAGACGGATAGATTTCATATCGTATAGTACCTCTTCTTAATGTAACGAACTAACAGCCAATAGGTTGCGTGTAAAAGGCGCGATTTCGGGATTTTTCGTATGCTATAATCCGGGTAGTAGCAGCCGGAAAGGACGGGCAAAAAAATGGTAGGCGTCAGGGTTAAATTCGAGGTGAAGAACGAGGTGAAGCAGCAGTTGGCCGATGTCGAAGCCGTGAGGAAGCATCTGGACCAGGTAGTTAAAGTCTCCAGGAAGGTTCCCGGACTTAGACAGAAATTCTTCGTCATGAATCCCGAAACGCTGGCCCAGGCCGCTTTTTTGATATGGGAAACACAGGAGCACTTCGACGCGTATCTGAAATCGGAGGCGTATAAGGCTATCGTCCTTGATATCTGCCGGGGGGAACCCGATATCGAGAGCTATGTGGTTACGGCCAGCTTGACGGACGGGGTGCTACTCTAGGTAGTCCTTTAACCGGCGGCTGCGGCTGGGGTGGCGGAGCTTGCGCAGGGCTTTGGCTTCAATCTGGCGGATGCGCTCGCGGGTGACGTTGAACTCCTTGCCTACCTCTTCCAGCGTGCGGCTGCGCCCGTCTTCCAGTCCGAAGCGTAGCTGGAGCACCCTTTGCTCACGGGGGCTTAAGCTGGAGAGCACCGAATCAATCTGCTCCTTGAGCAGCTGCTTGGAGGCGGCGTCGGCGGGGGGTAAAGCGTTGCGGTCCTCAATGAAGTCGCCCAGGTGGCTGTCTTCTTCCTCGCCCATAGGGGATTCGAGGGATATGGGCAGTTGCGATACCTTGACGATTTCGCCGACTTTCTCCGCCGAGATTTCCATCTCCTTGCCGATTTCCTTGGCCGTCGGCTCGCGGCCGTGCTCCTGGGCCAAGCGTCGGCTGACCCGCAGCAGCTTATTAATCGTCTCCACCATGTGGACGGGGATGCGGATGGTGCGCGCCTGGTCGGCGATGGCGCGGGTGATGGCCTGGCGAATCCACCAGGTGGCGTAGGTGCTGAACTTGTAGCCCTTACGGTAGTCGAACTTCTCCACCGCGCGCAGCAGCCCGATATTGCCCTCCTGGATGAGGTCGAGCAGCGACATGCCGCGCCCGATGTGTTTCTTGGCCACGCTGACCACCAGGCGCAGGTTGGCTTCGGTGAGGTGGTGCGCCGCCTTTTCCGCCTCGCGCTCGATATTATCCAGGTAAGCCTGGAGTTGCTGTTCGAATTCGCCGATGGCCTTGACGCAGGTAGGCTTGGTCACCATGATGGCGATGCCGGCCAGCGTCACCTTGCCGCCGACGGCTTCCAGTATTTCCTTGGGCAGCAGGGTAATGTTGAGCGATAGCTCGGCCAGGAAAAGCTCGGTATCGGGTATCGACTTCTCCGTCTGGTGGGCGATGGCCAGGATGAGCTGGGGCTTGATTTCGCCGTCGAGGCTCTCCCGCAGCGTGGGGTTGGAGATGGTCTCCAGAAAGCCGCTGGTAGTCTCTATCTTGAGATGCTCCTGGATGAGGTGGATGGTGGGCGTCGCCCGCGAAAGCTCCTCCAGTATGGCGAGGATTATCTCGGTGGCGGAGGGGTCACGGTCGTTCTTGAGCAGGTAGGTCTGCTTGATTTCCTTGATGCGCCGTCCCTCCTCCATCTTGCGCGCCAGGTATTTTTCCTCGTCGGCGGTGAGCAGGTGCACCCGCCCGATTTCGTGCAGGTACATGCGGACGGGGTCGTCCACCACCTCCTGCTCGTCGCTCTGCTCCAGGGACGTGTCTGCATCCAGCTCGGGCCCGGAGTCGTCTTTCTCGAAGTCGAGCTGTCGCGTCTCCCGCCAGAGCGCCGTGGATTCGGCGGAGTCGTCGTTATCGGTGTCTTCGTCTTCTTCTTCGTCGTCCTGGGGACGGAAGCGCGGGTTGCGCTCGGTGTCGTCAAAACTCATTAGCTACCCCCTTTGCTCCAACCGCCACTGTCTTTTCAGGGCGAAAACCTCGCCCAGCCGGCTGTTTACCTCGATGCCCTGTTCCTTTAGTTTGGCCAGGTCGGCGGCTTTGCCTCCCGACTCGGCTTCCTGGGTCAGCACGGCTTCTATTTTCGTCGCCAGGCTGCGGAGGTATCTCTCCCGCAGCCGCAGCGTGCACTCGGCGTATTTCTGCCCGATGCGGTTGGGCGAAAGCTGCCGGCTCAACAGGGCGTCCACCTGTTCGTGCATGGCCGGGTCGAGCCGCGCTTTCAACTCTTCTATTTTAGCACTCTCCCGCCGCGCAATAAAGATTTCGCGGTTCTGGCTGCTTTCGAAGTATTCGGGAAGCAGGTTTTCATCGTTGGCGTCGAGCTCGGCGTGCTGTAAAAGCAGCGCCAGGCAGTATTCCTCGACGGGGTTGGTCAGTATAGGTTGCAAATAGGGCGCCTCCGGCTTGGGCTCTGCCTTCGGCGTCCATTTGGGCCTGGTTTTGAGGCGGCTCAAGGCGGCTTCGATATCGCGCTCGCCGACCTGCACCAGCCCGGCCAGCTTTTGCAAATAGTGCGCCCGTCGGATGGGGTCTTTAATCTGGGCGACCACGGGCAACAGCTTTTCCACGGCCAGCGTCTTGTTCTGGGCCGTGCTTAAATCTAAACCTGCGGCGACCATGTTGAAGGTGAAATCGACCACGGGCATCGCTTTTTCCAGGAGTTGGGGCCAGGCCTCGGCGTTTTCTTTGATAACGTCGTCGGGGTCTTTGCCTTCGGGCAGGATAACCACCTTGACCTCGGCGCCTAAAGCATTTTCGAATTCGACGCCGCGCAGCATGGCTTCCTCGCCGGCCTCGTCGGCGTCGAGCGCCAGCGTTATGTTTTTGGTGATGCGCTTCAGCGCGCTTACCTGCTTTTCGGTAACCGCGGTGCCCATCGAGGCGACCACGTTATTAAAGCTGTTCTGGCGGGCGGTGATGACGTCCATGTAGCCCTCGACGATGACGGCCCGCTCCTGCTCCCGGATGGCCTCTCTGGCCAGGTGCAGGGCGTATAGGTTGCCGCTCTTGTCGAAGAGGGGGGATTGGGGGGAATTGATGTACTTGGGCTGGGAGTTGTCCAGCACGCGGGCGCCGAAGCCAATGATTTTACCGCGGGCATCGGCGATGGGGAACATCAGCTGGTTGCGGAACCTGTCGTGGCTCGGCTTGCCTTCTTTGCCTTCGCTAATCAGCCCGGCGTCGAGCATCTCTTTTTCGGAGTAGCCGTTACCGGCGAGGTGTTTTTTAAGCTCTTCCCAGCCGTTGAGGCTGTAGCCGAGCTGGAAGTCGGCGACGGTCTTTTCGTTGAAGCCCCGTTTCTCAACGTATTTGCGCGCCTTTTCGCCCGCCGGTGACTGGAGCATGTTCTGGAAGTAGAGCGCCGCCGCCTGGTTAATCTGGTAGAGCTTTTGCTTCGCCTCGGTTTGGGCGGCAGGCTCGCGTTTTGAGGGGATAACGACCCCGGCGCGCTGGGCGAGCTCCCTTAACGCCTCGCCGAAGTCGATGCCCTGCTTTTTCATGATGAAAGAGAAGGCGTCGCCGCCGCTGTTGCAGCCGAAGCAGTGCCAGCTTTGCTGGTCGGGATAGACGTAGAAGGAAGGGTGTTTTTCGCCGTGGAAGGGGCAAAGCCCGCGGAAGGTTTTCCCGGACTTGGTCAGGGCGACATGCTGGCCGATAACGTCAACGATGTCTATCTTTTGTTTTACGTCGTCGATAACGCTCATAGGATGGTTCTATTTTACAACAGTTGGGGGGTTGGACTCTATAGGGTTCTTGGTGGGGGAACCTCCTGCCCCCACTATGTTAGCGTACGTAATGTTTTCCCACCCAGTGCCCACCCTATAAGGGTTAGACCCTTATATATCTCTTATACCCCGCACCACCTTGAGATTGCTTCGTCGTTTCACTCCTCGCAATGACGTTGATGGTTGCCCATTTCTATTCCTCAAAAGAGGGTGGGGGATTGTGTCTCCGGGGGTTTATCTTTGGGGGTTTTTGGTTTTTTGCGGGCGGGCTTGGGTTTGGCCTTGCCCTTGAAGGCGGCCAGCTCGTCGGCGATTCTCATCGCGTAGAGGTCGGTCATGCCGGCGATATAGTCCACCACGCGGCGTTCCGTTTCGCCCTTGTAGGCGGTGTATTCGGGGGGCATTCTATCCGGGTAGTCGTTGAAGTGCTGGTAGAGCTTGCGCACCGTTTCGCGCGCTTTTTCCGATTCCTCCTGCGCCGAGCGTATGTTGTAGACGCGCTCGAAGAGGAAGGCGCGCATATTATCGGTGGCCTCGGCGATTTCGGGGCTCATGGTGACGGTGATGTTATCGCTTTCGGTGTCGCGGATGGCCCAGGAGTTTTCAATAATATCGCAGACCATGGTGTTAATGCGCTTGGAGTGGCTGTTGCCCAGCTTGGCTATGGACAGCACGGGCAGGTCGCGCTCGGTAATCATATTGGCGCGGATGGCGTCGTCGATATCGTGGTTGATGTAGGCCACCATGTCGGATAGCTTGACCACGGCGCCCTCGAAGGTGCCGGGCTCTTCGCTTTTGGCCTTGGTGTCCTTAACGTCCTTGGAGTGGTTGAGGATGCCGTCCCTCACCTCCCAGGTGAGGTTAAGGCCTTTGCCGTTCTTTTCCAGGACGTCTACCACGCGCAGGCTCTGCTCGTTGTGGCTGAAGCCTTCGGGGTAAAGCTCGTCTAATACGTCCTCACCGACGTGGCCGAAGGGGGTATGCCCCAGGTCGTGCCCCAAAGCGATGGCCTCGGTAAGGTCTTCGTTGAGGTTAAGGGCGCGGGCGATGGTGCGGGCGATTTGGGCCACCTCTAAAGTGTGGGTAAGACGGGTGACGTAGTGGTCGCCCAGCGGGGCGATGAAGACCTGCGTCTTGTGCTTCAGGCGCCGAAAGGACTTGCTGTGAATGATGCGGTCGCGGTCGTGCTGGAAGGCGGTGCGCACCGGGCAGGGCGCTTCCCGTTGGGCCCGGCCTTTGGAGTCGCGGCTCTTGACGGCGTTGGGGGAGAGGCTCTCCTCACGCTCTTCGTTCAGCTGGCGTACGTTTAGCTCTTCAATCATCGGGAGACGCTCACCACCGGTACGGTAATTCTGGCTGCCTTTTTCATATCCGTCTCCTAGCGGTAAGTAAGGTGTTTTCAGGCTATTTCTTTCCCAGCTTGGCTTCGGCTTTAGCGATTATCTCGCGGGTGGTGCCGATCATGTCCGGGCTTACCGAGACCGAGTTGATGCCCCAGGCGACCAGCTTTTCGGTAAGCTCGGGGTAGACCGAAGGCGCCTGCCCGCATATCGATGAGGTGACCCCCATTTTCTTGGCTACGGTGATGGCTCTCTCCAGGGCGACTTGTACCGCTTCGTTGCGCTCGTCGAAGGTGCTGGCCAGCTTTTCGCTGTCGCGGTCGATGCCCAGCGTCAGCTGGGTGAGGTCGTTGGAGCCGATGGAGATGCCGTCGATGCCCACTTCCAGGAATTTGTCGATGAGGAAGATGTTGGCGGGTACCTCGACCATCATCCAGAGCTTGAAGTCGTCGGAGCGCTTTAAGCCCTCGGCTTCGAGCAGCTGCTTGGTCCTGTCCAGCTCGTCCACGGTGCGGACGAAGGGAATCATCACCCAGAGGTTCTTGTATTTGGCCCTGACCCTCTTGATGGCTTCGATTTCGAGACTGAAGACCTCGATGTCGGTGATGTAGCGCGAGGCGCCGCGGTAGCCGATCATGGGGTTTTCTTCCTCGGCTTCGAACTCCTCGCCGCCCTTGAGCTTGCGGTACTCGTTGGTCTTGAAATCGGTGGTGCGGTAAACGACGGGGCGGGGGTCGAAAGCCTTGGCGAAGGTGTTGATGCCTTCGTAGAGCTTTTCGACGAACTCCTTGCCCCGGTTCTGCTTAATCATGTACTGCGGGTGCTCGTTAATCTGGGCGACCATGAACTCGGCGCGCAACAGCCCAACGCCGTCCACGTTGCGCTTGGCCACGTTCTCGGCCAGCTCGGGCTGGGCCAGATTAACATAGACCTTGGTCTTGGTCTTGATGGACTCGCGGAGGGCGTCGGCCACGGCGGTGGTCTTGATGCGTCGGGTGACTTTGCCGTCGTAGATTTTGCCGTGGGAGCCGTCAACGGTGATGACCTGGCCGTTCTTGAGGGTGGTGGTCGCCTTTTCGGCGCCGACGACGCAGGGGATGCCCAGCTCTCGGCTGACGATGGCGGCGTGCGCCGTCCTGCCGCCGCGGTTGGTGACGATGGCCACCGCTTTTTTCATGGCGGGGACGAAGTCGGGGGTGGTCATCTCGGCCACCAGCACGTCGCCCGTTTTGACCACGTCAATCTGGGAGGCGTCAGGGACTATCTTGGCCGGCCCTGAGGCGATGCCGGGGCTGGCCTTTTCGCCGCTCAGTAGCACCGGGTTGGCGATTTCGGGCTCGACCTCGACCTTCTCCTTGATGGTGGTCACGGGTCGAGTCTGGAGGATATAAATCTTGCCGTCTTCCTTGGCCCACTCGATGTCCTGGGGGAACTGGTAGTGGGCTTCTATCTTTTTACCCAGCTGCGCCAGCTGGGTGATTTCTTTCTCGCTTAGCTTCTGCTTGGACTTGGTGGGGGCGGAGAGGGGCGCCCAGATGTTGGTCTCTGCGGCGTTGGCGTCGGGGTTCTTAATGAGCTGCGTCTCCTGGGTGACCGATTTCATCTTGAGTATCTTCAGGCTTTCCTTGGAGACGACATAGAGGTCGGGGGTTACCTCGCCGGAGACGATGGCTTCGCCCAGGCCGTAGACGGCCTCGATAACAATGCGGTCGCTGGCGCTGGTCACCGGTTCCAGGGTAAACATGACCCCCGAGGTCTTGGACTGCACCATTTTCTGCACGGGCACGGCGATGCCGACCTTGAAGTGGTCGAAGCCCTGGTGGTGGCGGTAGAAGATGGCCCGCGGCTCGAACAGCGACGCCCAGCATTCCTGGACGGCCTTGACCACCTGTTTGCCGCCCTGTATGTTGAGGAAGGTGCGCTGCTGCCCGGCGAAGGAGGCTTCGGGGAGGTCTTCCGCTGTTGCCGAGGAGCGCACCGCCACCAGACCGCTGCCGATGCTCTTGTAGGTCTTTTCAATCTGCTGGGCCAGCTCGGGAGGCATGGGGCTTTCCAGGATTATCTTTTTGATGACGGCGGCTACTTGCTGGAGCTGTTTGCTGTTGCTGGGGTCGAGGGGCTTAAGCCAGCTGTTGATTTTGTCCCTGACCGCCGATTTATCCAAGAAGTCGAAGTAGGCGCCGGCGGTTACAATGAAGCCGGGGGGAACGGGGATGCCGGCCTGGGTCATTTCGCCCAGATTGGCGCCCTTACCTCCGACCAGATTGACGTCTCCTTTGCCGACTTCATTGAAAAGAACAATCGCCTTTTGACCTTGCTGCATGTAGCTTGCCTCCTTAAGCTTATCTTGTGGTGGAAGACACAGTATGGCCCACGGGCCGATTTTTCACTGGGTTATTATACCATAATGAAGGGGTGGGTTTTAAGCTGGGGTTTTACCCCTCCAACCCACTGTGTTAGCGTGCGTTTTGATGTAACGAAAATCCCCCTTAATCCCCCTTTAAAAAGGGGAGAGATTGCTTCGTCGCTATGCTCCTCGCAATGACATTGTGGGATACGAAGGACTCAGAATGACGGAGTGACGTTAGGCCTCGTCCTTGTGACGGGGGCTTCGGTATGATGGGGTTAAAGTGCGTTTTCGGTGGTTAACGAGGGGGGATGCGGCTTGATTAGTTTATTGACAGGGGTGGGGTGACGGAGTAAAATTTAGGTGCTGGTGAGATAGAGGAGGCTGATTTTCATGATAGAGATGCTCATTGATAGCATCAGGGTGAGCCTGATGAACTACCAGCGGGTGGTGATTCTGAAAGAAAAGGAGTCGGACCGCTACCTGCCCATCTGGATAGGCCCCGCCGAGGCGGACGCTATCGCCGTGAAGTTGCAGGACGTTACCGTGGCCCGGCCTTTGACCCACGACCTGCTGCGCTCGGTCATCGACACGCTGGGGGCGAAGATCAACTCTATCGTCGTCAGCGAGCTCAAGAACGACACCTTTTTCGCCAAGATTGTGCTCAACCTGGATGGCAGCCAGGTTGAGGTGGATTCCCGCCCCAGCGACGCGCTGGCTTTGGCGGTGAGGGCCAACGTGCCCATCTTCGCCGAGGAGCTGGTTCTGGACAAGGCGGGCATATTGTTGGACAAGGAGACGGGCAAGCCTATCGCCGAGACGGACGAGAGCGGCGCGGCCAAGAAGCCCAGCGAAGAAGAGATAAAGAAGATGTCCGCTTTCTACGATTTTATCAACACCCTCGACCTGGAGGACTTCGACAAGCGCAAGTCCTAAACCGGTTTACCCGAGCTTTTCGACGCGGACAGCTTTGACGTTATGAAGCCCTGGGACGACGAGAACTGGGGCTTTTTTATAGCCTTAGGAGGCTTGACCAACCAGAGCATATTTGCTATGCTGCCAGAGCATGAGCAGGTGGGCAGCGGCGCTAAGGTTCATTGGGGTGGGGTGGTTTGTGGGCATCTGCATCGTGGGTGGGGTGTTGGGCGGTCTCTGGCTCGACAACAAATTCGGCACCAAGCCTATACTAGTGATTTTAGGCTTAATTTTTGGACTGCTTGTGGCTTTCTATGGCGTTTATCGTATGCTGCTGCCTATCATGCGTAACAAGCGAAACGGGGAGAACCGTTAGTGGCTGAACCGGAGAAAAAGCGGGGCTGCCTGGGCTGTTCTTTCCCGCTCTTCATCGGGCTGCTGGTCGTTTTTCTGGTTATCGTGGTCGGCGGTTTTCTCATCGGGCCGCTGGGCCAGAGTATGCTCGACATCGAGCTGCCCGGCTGGCTGACCGCCTTGAGCGTGAGCAGCCCCGACCCGCACCTGCCCGCCGAGACGGTTTTCACCATCTTCGGCTTCCCCATCTCTAACGCCGTTATCGGCGCCTGGATTACCATCGTCTTCCTGGTGCTGTTCTCCTATTTCATCACCCGCCGCATGAAGCTGGTTCCCGGGCGCTTGCAGGCTGCCTTCGAGTTTTTAGTCGGCTGGCTCTACGACCTCTGCGTCAGCGTGGCCGGCGAGAAGAACGGGCGGCGCTTTTTCCCAGTGGTGGCCACCATTTTCCTTTTCGTCGGCTTTAACGCCTGGCTGGCTTTGCTGCCCGGCTTCGGCTCCATTCTGGCCCATACCAGCGCGGGTGAGGTGCACCTGATACGGGCGGCCAACACCGACATCAACATGCCGCTGTCGCTGGCTTTGCTGTCTTTCGCCTTTTTCTGGTATTTCGGCTTTAAGGACGTCGGCGCCCGTTTCGTCGAGAATTTCCTTAATTTCCGGGAGCTGGGGAGGGGACTGCGCAAGCTGTTCACCGGCAAGCTCAAGGAAGGTTTTTTGGGCGTAATCACCGGCGTGGTGACCGCCTTTACCGCCGTTCTGGAGCTTATCAGCGTCTTTATCCGCGTTATCAGCCTGACCTTCCGACTTTTCGGCAACATGACGGCGGGCGAGATATTGCTGCTCGTAGCCGCCTTCCTGATTCCCTGGCTCTTCGCCATACCTTTCTACGGGCTGGAGTTGCTTATCGGCTTCATCCAGGCCATTATCTTCGGCGGGCTGACGCTCATCTTCCTGACGCTGGCGGTACAGACGCATGGGGAAGAGGAGCCGCAAAAAGAATAAAACTTAAAACAGCGATAAACATAAAAACAAAAGGAGGACTAAACTATGCTGGAAGCTGAAGTCATGAAGATGCTGTCGATAGGGCTGGCGGTGGGGCTGGGTATGCTGGGTCCGGCCATTGCCCTGGGGCTTATCGGCTTTGCCGCTTTGCAGGGAATAGCCCGTAACCCGGAGGCGAGGGGCCCCATTTTCACCAACATGATTTTGGTGGCCGGTCTGGCCGAGGCCATCGGCATCTACGTGCTGATTGTGGCTATCTTGCTGGCTATGGTTGTTTAGCCGGAATTTTTGAGGAGGTAATATTATGGAAGACGGTGGAATGCCTCTGGCAATAGGTATTATTATCGGCGCGGCCATACTGGGTGTTTTAATCCTGGCTGGGCTGGTGACGGCGGCGGTGCTGGCTATCTAGATGCCGAGGGGGATATAAATGGGAGTTTTATTCGAATCACTGGGTATAAACCTGCCGTCGTTGATAGCGCAGCTCATCAACGTTGTCGTCCTTTTCGGGCTGCTCTACCTGGTGGCTTATAAGCCCGTGATGCGCATGCTCGACGAGCGCTCGCGCCGTATCAAAGAGAGCATGGATCAGACGGAGCAAATCAAGCTGCAGGCGGAGCGTGCCGAGGAAGAGGCGGCCAAGCGTATCACCGATGCCAGCCGGGAAGGGGAAGAGGTGGTGGCGCGGGCGATGCGCACCGGTGAAGAGGTGAGGAAAGAGGCGCAGGAGCAGGCGCGGCAGGAAGCCGAGACCCTGCTGGCCAGGGCGCGGGCCGAGATTCAGCAGGAGCGCAACGAGGCCGTCGGCGAGCTGCGTAAGGAATTCGCCGACCTGACGGTGGAAGCGGCGGAGAAGGTCATCGACCGTTCTCTGGACAAGAAAGCCCACCGCCAGATTATCGACAAGGTGCTGGAAGAAGCCCCGACCCTGAAGAAGGAATAATCGCTAGGGAGTCAACGTGGCAGCCAGAGTTTATGCCCGACGTTACGCCAGGGCGGTCTTCGAGATTGCTCTGGAAAGAAAAGAGCTGGATAAGTGGCGGGACGATTTAACTAAAATCGCCCCGATGGGGGAGAATGCCGCCTTTGTCAGGCTGGTGGAAGACCCCAAGCTCGACTTCGAGAAGAAGAAGGAAATACTGGATAAAGTCTTGGGCGGCGTCAACCCGCTGGCGCGCAACCTGGTCTACCTGCTGGTGGCGCGCGGGCGCTTGAGCATGGCCGGCGACATCGCCGCGGAGTACCACGAGCTGCTCGACCAATACCGTGGCATCGAGCACGCCGAGGTGGTCACCGCCGTGCCGCTGGACGCCGCCGATAAAAAGCGGCTGGAGGAGCATCTGGGCAAGGTGGTGGGCAAGAAAATCGTGCTCGACGTCAGCGTTGACCCAAGCCTGGTGGGGGGCATGATTGCCCGGGTCGGCGGCAAGCTGCTCGACGGCAGCACCCGCAGCCGACTGCTGGCGTTGAAGAATGAATTAGCCGCGGGCGGACTAAAGTGAAGGAGGTGGCCTGAATGACCATAAAAGGGCAGGACATCGTTTCGGTTATTAAGCAGCAAATAGAGCAGTTCGGGGAGCCGGTGAAGATGGTCGATGTCGGCAATGTTATTGAAATCGGCGACGGCATCGCCCGTATTCACGGGCTGGCGGCAGCCAAGTACAACGAGCTGTTGCAGTTTCCCAACGACATAATGGGCATTGCCCTGAACCTGGAAGAGGACAGCGTCGCCTCCGTTATCATGGGCGACTACACCACCATCAAGGAGGGGGACGAGGTGCGCTGCACGGGGCGCATCGCCGAGGTGCCGGTGGGTGAGGCCCTTATCGGGCGGGTGGTGGACGCCCTGGGTAACCCGCTGGACGGGCAGGGGGCCGTCAAAACCAAGAAGACGATGGCCATGGAAAGAATCGCCCCCAACGTTACCCGCCGTCAGTCGGTGGACACGCCGGTGCAGACCGGCATCAAGGCTATCGACAGCCTGATTCCGCTGGGTCGCGGTCAGCGCGAGCTGATTATCGGCGACCGCTCTACGGGCAAGACGGCGATTACCCTGGACACCATCATCAATCAAAAAGGCGGCGACCTGGTCTGTATCTACGTCGCCATCGGCCAGAAGGCGTCTAAAGTGGCGCGGGTGGTGGCTACTTTAGAAGAGCACGGGGCGATGGAGCATACCATCGTGGTGGCGGCCAACGCCTCCGACTCGGTGGCCATGCAATACCTGGCGCCCTACGCCGGCTGCGCCATGGGCGAGTACTTCATGGAAGCGGGCAAGGACGCGCTGGTTATCTACGACGACCTTTCCAAGCACAGCTGGGCCTACCGTCAGCTTTCCCTGTTGCTGCGGCGCCCGCCGGGGCGGGAAGCCTATCCCGGCGACGTTTTCTACCTGCACAGCCGCTTGCTGGAAAGGGCGGCCAAATACGCCGACAAATACGGCGGGGGCTCGCTGACGGCGATACCCATCATCGAGACGCAGGCGGGCGACATGTCGGCCTACATCCCGACCAACGTTATCTCCATCACCGACGGCCAGATGTACCTGGAAACCGACCTATTCAACGCCGGCAACCGCCCGGCGCTGAACGCGGGTCTTTCCGTTTCGCGCGTGGGCAGCGCCGCCCAGACCAAGGCCATGAAACAGGTGGCGGGCAAGCTGAGGCTGGAGCTGGTCCAGTTCCGCGAGCTGGCCGCCTTCGCCCAGTTCGGCACCTCCGAGCTGGACAAGGCGACGCGGGCGCAGCTGGAGCGCGGCCAGCGCCTCACCGAAGTCTTGAAGCAGCCGCAATACGTGCCCATGTCGCTGGACAAGCAGGTCACCATTCTCTACGCTGCCATCAACGGGCACCTGGATGACGTGGCCGTGGACAAGGTCACCAGCTTCGAGGTTAACTTCCACCGTTTTCTGGAGGCGAACCACCCCGAAATCGGTAAGGCCATCAATAAGGACAAGGAACTTAGCGCCCAGAACGAAGAGGCGCTGAAGAAAGCCATCGCCGAGTTCAAGCAGGGGATGAGCTTATAAAAGGGGGTAAATCATGGAGAAGATGATTGCCTACTGCGGTATAGTTTGCACCGACTGCGGTGCCTATATCGCCACCCAGAACAACGACGACGCCAAGCGTAAAGAGGTCGCCGAGGAGTGGAAGCGGCAGTTTCACGCCGACATCAAGCCGGAGGACATCAACTGCGACGGCTGCCTGGCCAACACAGGCCGTCTGGTGGGTCATTGCTACGTCTGCGAAATAAGGAAGTGCGGGGCGAAGAGGGGCGTGGTCAACTGCGCCTACTGCGAGGACTACGCCTGCGATAAACTGGAAAAGTTCTTCGAGATGGCGCCCATGTTCCGGGGCGTACTCGACGAGATAAGGAAAGGCTTATAGATATTGGCTAATATCCGTTTAATCAAGCGGCGCATCAAGGGCGTGCAGTCCACGGCCAAGATTACGCGCGCCATGGAGATGATAGCCACCCTCAAGATGCGCAAGGCGCAGGAGCGCGGCTTGGCAGGCAGGCCCTATTCTGATAAAATTAGTCAAGTACTGGCCGACCTGGCGGCCCTGTCCGGGGGCGAGGAAGCCCCCCACCCGCTGCTCCAGAGCCGCCCGGTTAACAAAATCGCCGTGGTGCACATCACCCCGGACCGGGGTCTGTGCGGCGGGCTTAACGCCAACATCAACCGCCTTACGGCGAATTTTATTCTGGAGCAGAGCGTGCCGGTCACCCTCATCACCGTCGGCCGAAAAGGACTGGATTTTATGAGGCGGTACGGGCGGGAGATTCGCGCCGAATTCACCCAGCTCGGCGACCAGCCCAGCCTGCTGGACACCCTGCCCATATCGCGTATCGTTATCGACGATTATACCGAAGGAGTGGTAGACCAGGTATTCCTGGTCTATACCCGTTTTATTACGACCATGGCGCAGAAACCGTTTATGCAGCAGATTCTTCCCGTCGAACCGGCGGTCATTCCCCAGGCGCAGAACGTGGACTACATCTATGAGCCTAATCCCAAAGCGGTGCTGGGGGAGCTTTTGCCGCGCTTCGTCGAGATGCAGGTATATCACGCCATTCTGGAATCAATCGCCAGCAAGCAGTCGGCTCAGATGGTCGCCATGCGTAACGCCACCGAGAACGCCAACGAGCTGATTGAAGACCTGACATTGATGTATAATAAAGCAAGGCAGGAGTCGATAACCAAGGAACTACTCGACATCACCGGCGGAGCGGCGGCTCTGGCCTAGCAGAAGGAGGAGGACAATTATTATGCCAATCAATGACGCCAGATTCAAGAAAAACGACCCGGGAGCGGTCGGTGAGCTTATGGATTTTCTTCGCCCCAATTTCTACAAAGCCTTTAGCCTGAAAGAGTTGACGGCGGAGCTTAACGAGCGGGAGGTCAAGATAAACGCCGATGAGCTATCCAACCTGCTCAGCTCACTGGAATACGGGGGCAGAATCGTTTCCAAGGTCGTGGACGGAGAAACCTACTACCAGTTGCGAAAGGTGAGAGGGTTTATACCGCTGAAGAAATTTAAGTAGGGGGTAGCTATGGCCAAGGGAAAAGTAGCTCAGGTAATCGGCACGGTAGTCGACATCGAGTTTCCCCCCGATGAGTTGCCGGCCCTTTTTAACGCTATAGAGGTTACCGTCGACGGGCAAAAGCTCGTCCTCGAAGCCCAGGAACACGTGGGTAACAACTGGGTGCGCTGCCTGGCTTTGTCGTCCACCGACGGGTTGGAGCGGGGGGTGGAGGCGGTGGATACCGGCGCCGCCCTCAGCGTCCCGGTGGGCAACGAAACACTGGGGCGGCTCTTCAACGTTATGGGCGAGGCTATCGACGAGCTGGGCGCGGTTAAGACCAAGGACAAGTGGCCGGTGCACCGCCCGCCGCCATCGTTAGAAGAGCAGGAGACGACCACCCAGATGCTGGAGACGGGTCTGAAGGTCATCGACCTCGTCGCCCCCTTTACCCGCGGCGGCAAGGTCGGC
Source organism: Dehalococcoidia bacterium (assembly GCA_050123275.1). Lineage (GTDB taxonomy): Bacteria > Chloroflexota > Dehalococcoidia > Dehalococcoidales > BS750m-G39 > E44-bin88. Next base: position 17,008 of record JASFHK010000007.1, on the reverse strand, counting down.
GCCTACGGCGGTGCTGGCGTGGGTAAGACGGTCATCATCCAGGAGCTTATTCGCAACATCGCCACCGAGCACGGCGGCAACTCCGTTTTCACCGGCATCGGCGAACGTTCCCGCGAGGGCAATGACCTATGGCAGGAAATGAAAGAGTCCGGGGTTATCGCCAAGACGGTGATGGTCTTCGGGCAGATGAACGAGCCGCCCGGCGTGCGATTGCGCGTGGGGCTTACCGGGCTGACCATGGCCGAGTATTTCCGCGACCAGGAAGGGCAGGACGTCCTGCTCTTTATCGATAACATCTACCGCTATACCCTGGCCGGCATGGAGGTGTCGGCGCTGCTGGGCCGGATGCCTTCGGCGGTGGGCTACCAGCCGACGCTGGCCACCGAGGTCGGCGAGCTGGAAGAGCGCATTACCTCGACCAAAAAAGGCTCCATCACTTCGTTCCAGGCGGTTTACGTGCCCGCCGACGACTACACCGACCCCGGCGTGGCCACTACCTTCGGCCACCTCGACGGCGTGGTCGCTCTGGAGCGCTCCCTTACCGAGCAGGGCATCTACCCCGCCGTCGACCCGCTGGTTTCGACCTCGCGCATCCTCGACCCGACTATCGTCGGCGAGGAGCATTACAGCGTGGCGCGGGGGGTGCAAAAAGTATTGCAGCGCTACAAGGACCTGCAGGACATTATCGCCATCCTCGGCATCGAGGAATTGAGCGAGGAGGATAAGCTCACCGTGGCGCGGGCGCGCCGCATACAGCGCTTCCTCTCCCAGCCCATGTTCGTCGCCGAGAACTTTACGGGACGGCCGGGCAAGTACGTCCCCATCGCCGATACGGTGCGCGGCTTCAAGGAAATCCTGGAGGGGCAGCACGATACCTTGCCCGAGCAGGCTTTCTACATGGTCGGCGGCATCGACGAGGCGGTGGAGGCGGCGCAGAGCTTACAGGCAGAGGTTTAAGCAATGGCGACCACCAGGCTTGATATCGTGACCGCGGAGCGTGAGGTCTTTTGCGACGACGTGGACGAGGTCGTCGCTCCCGGCGTGCAGGGCCAGCTGGGCATTTTGCCCCACCACGCCCCGCTGATGACCACGCTTTCACCCGGTGAGCTTTTGATAAAGAAGGGTGGGGAGGAGTTTTACCTGGCGGTAACGGGGGGCTTTATCGAGGTTCGCCCCGACCACGTCATCGTCCTGGCCGACGCCGCCGAGAGGGTGGAAGAGATTGACATCGCCCGCGCCGAGGAGGCCAAGCGTCGCGCCGAAGCCAGGCTCGCCGAGCATGCCCCGGATATGGATATGTCGCGGGCCGAGGCGGCCTTGCGGCGTTCCCTGATACGGTTGCAGGTGGCGCAGCGCCGGCGCCGTCAGCGCCCCGTAGTCAAGAGCTAGCCGTTAAGCTCCAGCAATCCCTTAATCGCCTCGATGGTAATGCGCCCGTTATCGATGTCCACGGACTTGACCACGTCCTCGATGGCGGGAATGAGCATCTCGCCCTTTTCCCCTTTGACTTCGTAGTTGTCGTTGCTGCTGCCGCTTAAAACCCGCACTACCTTTCCTATCCGTTGACCCTGGGTAGTCCATACCTCGAGGCCGATGAGCTGAAAATGGTAGTACTGCCCTTCGGGTAGCGGTTGGAGCTGGTCGCGGTGGATTTCGAGGTTTTTGCCGCGCAGTTCGGCGGCCTGTTCGGGGCTGTCGACGCCTTCCAGCTTGATGATGGCCTTGCCTTTGTGCCAGCTGGCACCGGTCACGTTTACAGGCTGGCGGTCGACATAGAGATGTGAGTGGGGAGCTAGGCGCTCGGGGAAGTCGGTGATGACTTCTACTTTGAATTTACCCTTCACACCCCATGGGGCCAGGATTTGCCCGATGGTGATGAATTCCAGCCCGGAAGGTTTCACCGGTATCGAGCGAGGTTTAGATAATCTCCAGAGTGGCGCGGGTACCCGCCTTAGCGGCGATTACTCTGAGCAGGGTACGCATGGCTTGAGCGACACGACCTTGCTTGCCAATGACTCGTCCTTTGTCGTCATCGGCGACCTGGAGCTTGAGGGTGGTACCCTGCTCGTCGGTTTCCTCAGTGACGACTACGTCATCAGGCGCATTGACAATGGCTTTGGCGATGTATTCGACTAGTTCTTTCATGTCGTCTCCTTGGGTGTTTAGGTTTGTTTATCGCCAGCTTCGGGAGCTTCAGGAGCGCTGGTCTCAGGTTCTATAACCTCGGCTTCCGCCTTTGGTTCTTCAGTAACCTCAGCCTTAGTCTCCTCGACTTCCGCCTCTACGGGTGCTTCCGCTTCGGCGGGGGCCTCCGCCTTCGGCTCTTCAGCCGTGGCTTCCGCTTCGGCTTCCGCGGGTGCTTCCGCCTCGGCCTCGGCGGGGGCTTCCGCCTTGGCTTCCTCGGCAGCAGCAGCGGCGGCCTTAGCCTTCTTCTTGCTCGCCTTCGGTTTGTCGGGGGTGCCTGCTTTCATCTTATCCTTGCGTGCGGCAGGCTCCTCAATAATGCCGGCTTTGGCCAGTAATCTGGCGGCGGTGTCGGTGGGTTGAGCGCCTTGTTTCAGCCATGCCGATGCTTTCTCTTCATCAACAACCAGTGTCTCCGGGTCGGTGAGGGGATTGTAATGGCCGATGATAGCGATAAACGCTCCGTCGCGGGGAGAGCGAGAATCGGCTACCACCAGTCGATAGCTAGGCTGTTTTTTGGCTCCAATGCGTCGTAGTCTAATCTTAACCAATCTTGTTCCTGTCCTTTTTAGGCTCTATTATGCGGTATTATTCGTCGTGTGTCAATGGTATGGGTTTTCGCGGTTGTCATCGGGCTATCCAGCAGCTATAATCGGGTTGTGAAAATAGACGATTTGCACGGCTGGCGACTGAAGCCCCCGGAGGCTATAGAGCTGCAATCGAAGCTGGCGTCGCTTGTATCAAGGGCTAACCAGCTGTCCGCCCCGCGCTATATCGCCGGCCTGGACATATCGGTGGACCGGGCGCGGGGGGCGGGTAGGGCGGCGGTGGTGGTCTTGAGCTACCCCGGGCTTGAAATCGCCGAGGTCCAGACCGTAGAGGACGGCATAGACTTCCCCTACGTGCCGGGGCTGCTCTCCTTCCGGGAAGCGCCGATAACGTTGGCCGCCTGCCGCAAACTTGCCATTACCCCCGACCTTTTTCTGGTGGACGGGCAGGGCATCGCCCACCCCCGGCGACTGGGGCTGGCCTCGCACCTGGGGCTTTTCCTGGGCGTGCCCGCCATCGGCTGCGCCAAGTCGCGGCTCTACGGCATTCACCATGCTCCCGCCGATGAGCCGGGTAGCTACGCCGAGCTTAAAGACGGGGCGGAAACCATCGGCGCCGTTTTGCGCACCAAACTCAAGGTAAAGCCGATTTACGTCTCCATCGGGCACAAGGTCGACCTGGCCAACGCCGTTCACTGGACGATGCAGTGCTGCCGCGGCTACCGCCTGCCGGAGCCGACACGGCTGGCCCACCTGGCGGCGGGGGGCAATCTCAACCCGAAAGATAGTATCGCGGCCGGACTACAGCGGAGGCTTGTCTAGATGCAAGAAATAAGGGAAAAACTCAAGGACTTGCAGTCTCGAATATCGATGGCCATGGTGCATCTTTGACGTAGCCAACCGGGAAAAAGAGATTAAGAAGCTGGAGAAGCGAACCGCCGCCCCCGACTTCTGGGCCGACCAGCTGAAAGCGCAGGATATTATGCGCCAGCTTGCCGACCAGAAAAAGGTGGTGGAAAGGTGGCGGGGGGTGGAAAAGATTGCCGCCGATGCCGCCGAGCTTCTCTCTCTCGACGATGAGTCGCTGTCCGCCGAAATAGAGGCCGAGGTCAACAAGCTGGAGGCGCGGCTCGACAAGATGGAGCTGGAGCGGGCTTTCAGCAGCGACTACGACCAGCGCAACGCTATTCTGTCCGTCCACGCCGGCGCCGGCGGTACCGAGTCGCAGGACTGGGCGGAGATGCTGATGAGGATGTATTTACGCTGGGCGGAACAGCATGGCTACAAGGCCGAGGTGCTCGATATTTCGCCGGGGGATGAGGCGGGTATCAAGAGCGCCGTTATCGACGTCAGCGGCGATTACGCCACCGGCTACCTCAAATCCGAACACGGCGTGCACCGTCTGGTCAGGCTTTCTCCCTTCGATGCCGACCACGCCCGCCATACCTCGTTTGCCCTGGTGGAGGTGATGCCCGAAGCCGAAGCCGACGTCGACATCAAGATAGCCCCCGAAGACCTGAAGGTGGAAACCTTCCGTTCCAGCGGGCCGGGGGGGCAGCACATGCAGAAGACGAGCAGCGCGGTGAGGCTGACCCATATTCCCTCGGGGACGACGGTATCCTGCCAGAGCGAGCGCTCCCAGCACCTCAATAAAGATACCGCTATGAAGATACTGCTTTCCCGGCTTCTGGAGATGGAACTGGAAAAGCGTGCCGAGGAGAGGGCCAAGCTCAAAGGGGAGCGGGTGGCGGCGGGGTGGGGCAACCAGATACGGAGCTACGTACTTCATCCCTACAAGATGGTCAAAGACCACCGCACCGATTACCAGAGCGGGGACGCCGAGGCCGTGCTCGACGGCGAGCTGGACGGCTTTATCTCCGCTTATCTTCGCTCTATAATGGGGGAAGAATGATAAAGAAGAGACTGGCGCTTATTGCCTTAACGCTCTGCCTGCTGGCGGCGGTGTTCAGCCCCGTTATCGTTCAGGCCCAGGGCGAGCTGTCCGTCGTCGAGAGCTGGGCCGAGGCCGATTTCCCGATGAGCCTCGACTTCAATCTCTCGGCGCGCAGCGACGCGCCCATTACCGATATCCGTCTCTGCTATTCGGTGGACCGCACCAGCTTCGCCAACGTCTTCACCGAGGCCGACGTGGGCTTTGTCTCCGGCACCGAGGTTGAAACCGGCTGGACGCTGGATATGGTAATGCTGGGCGGGTTGCCGCCCGGTTCCAGCCTGGAGTACTGGTGGAAGATAGAGGACGCCGACGGGGACTACCTGCAAACGGAGCCGCAGCGCGTCCTTTTCGATGACGAGCGCTACGAATGGGACGCCCTCACCGAGGGGCAGATAACCCTCTACTGTTACCAGGACGACGATGATTTCGTCGCCGACTTGATGGAAGCCGCCCAGGAAGCGCTGGCGCGGCTTTCCGAGGACACGGGCGCCGTGCTGGAAAAGCCGGTAAAGCTCTATATCTACTCTAATTCCATGGACCTGCAGGGGGCCATGATTTACCCGCAGGAGTGGACGGGCGGGGTGGCCTATACGCGGCACGGCATTATCGCCATCGGCATCGCCCCTCCCAACGCCACCTGGGGCAAGCGGGCTATCGCCCACGAGCTGGCGCACCTGGTGGTGCACCAGATTACGCTCAACCCCTATAACGATCTGCCCACCTGGCTCGACGAAGGGCTGGCCATGTACACCGAGGGGGAGCTGGATGATACCCATACCGCTTACCTGGAGAACGCGGCGGAAAACGACGACTTTATCTCGGTACAGAGCCTTTGCAGCCCCTTTTCCGCCTACTCCTACCAGGCCGGTCTGAGCTACGCCCAGAGCTTCAGCCTGGTGGACTACCTGCTGGAAAGCTACGGACAGCCCATGATGCTCGAGTTGCTTAATACCTTCGCCGGGGGCAGCAGCTACGACGGCGCCCTGGAGAGCGTTTACGGTTTCGACACGGACACGCTGGACGGCCTCTGGCGGCAATACGCGGAAGAGAAATATGGATAGGTCTTTTACCATACACGATCTGCCCGTATCGGAGCGCCCCCGGGAAAGACTGCAAAAGCTGGGGGTGGAGGCACTTTCCGCGCAGGAAATCCTGGCGGTGATAATGGGGCGGGGCGTTTCCGGCGAGTCGGTTATGGTGACCGCGCAAAGATTGCTGTCGAAGTTCGAGAACCTGAAGGGCATCGCCGAAGCCTCGGTGGAGGAACTGGCCCAGGTGCGCGGCATCGGTATCGCCAAGGCGGCGCAGATTAAGGCCTCCTTCGAGCTGGCCAGCCGTCTCGACGGCCATGCCCGTGAGGTCAAGGCCGTAGTCAAGACGCCGGAGGACTTGATGGGGCTGGTGGGGAAGAGGTTACAGTCTAAGAAGAAGGAGTATTTCCTGGCTGTTTTGCTCGACACGCGCAACCAGCTCATAAAAATCGCCCAGATTTCGGTGGGCAGCCTGGACACCAGCATCGTCCACCCCAGGGAGGTCTTCAAGGAGGCCATCTCCGCCAGCGCCGCCGCCGTTATCTTCGCCCATAACCACCCTTCGGGAGACGCCGAGGCTTCTCCCGACGATGTTAAGTTGACCAAGCGGCTGGCCGAGGCGGGAGAGCTGGTGGGCATCGACGTTTTGGACCATATCATCGTCGGCGAGGGCAGCTTTACCAGCCTGAAGCGGGAGGGGTTGTTCTAACCATGAATTACTTCGCCTATGCCTCCAACCTGAATAAAGAGCAGATGCAGGAGCGTTGCCCCAACGCCAGGCCGCTGCAGGTGGCCACGTTGAGCCACTACCGTCTCGTCTTCATGGGCTGGTCGCGGAAATGGCGGGGCGGCTACGCCAATATCCAGCCCTTCAGGGGGGAGAAGGTCATCGGGGCCGTTTACGAAGTATCCGAAGAGGACATGAGAAAGCTGGACAGATACGAGGACTGCCCCGCAACCTATAACAGAATCAACGTTATATTAAATGACGATTTGGGGCGCCGCATCGACGCCGTGGCTTATATCCGCAAGGGCAGTGCCGAAGCTAACCCGCCCTCGGAAGCGTACCGGGCGGCCATTATGCAGGGCTACCGCGACTGGGGGATTGTCTAGATGCAAAGGAAAGCGTTATATATCGTTACCACCGCCGCCGTGCTGGTGCTGGCCGTGGTGGGCGTCTGGTTTATCGCCAACGTCGCCGGCTGCGGCGACGGCAACGGTCACGTTAACGGCAACGGCGAAGCACAGCCCGCTACCAACATGCTCACCCTCTACGGCATCGACCCCTGGACGCTCGACCCCGCCGTCGCCAGCGACGCCACTTCTCACAGCTATATCGTCCAGATTTTCAGCGGGCTGCTCAAACTGGGCGACGAGCTGGAGCCGGCGGGCGACATCGCCGAGCGATGGGAGATGAGCGCCGACGGCACCGTCTATACCTTCTATCTGAGGCAGGACGTCTACTTCCAGGACGGGCGCCGGGTGACCGCCGACGACTTCAAGTATTCCTGGGAGCGCGCCTGTGACCCCGCCACGAATTCGCGGACGGCGGGCCTCTACCTGAACGATATTATCGGCGCCGAGGACGTGATGGACGGCACCGCCACCGAAATCAGCGGGGTACGGGTGCTCGACGAGTTTACCTTGCAGGTGACCATAGACTCGCCCAAGTCCTACTTCCTTTCCAAGCTGACCTATCCCACCGCCTTCGTTGTCGACAGCAACAATGTGGCCGAAGGCGGGGAGTGGTGGCGGCAGCCCAACGGTACGGGACCCTTCAAGCTGCACGAGTGGCGGGATAACGACGTTTTCGCCCTGTCGCGTTACGACGGTTACTACGGCCAGGTGGCGCAACTGGACTACGCCGTTTTCCTGCTCTGGGGCGGCGTGACCATGAACATGTACGAGCTGGGCGAGATAGACGTCACCACCGCGGGCACGGACTACGTACCCCGGGTTACCGACGAGGCGGGGCCTTTCTACGACCAGCTTTCCATCGTCCCCGAGCTGAGCTTCTACTACGTCGGCTTCAACGCCGAGGAGCCGCCCTTCGACGACCCCGACATCCGCCGCGCTTTCTCGCTGGCCATCGACAAGGAGAAGCTCATTTCGCTGGTCTTCGCCGGCACCATGCAGACCGCCGAGGGCGTGTTGCCGCCGGGCATACCCGGCTATAACCCGGACGTGGCGGGGCTGGGCTACGATGTCGACGCCGCCCTGGAGCTGATTGCCAACTCCAGCTACGGCAGCGTGGAAAACCTGCCCCCGATTACGCTGACCACGGCGGGGTGGGGAGGCCTGATTTCGGAGGAGATAGAAGCGCTGGCGGTGCAGTGGCGGGATAACCTGGGGGTGGAAATCACCGTCAGGCAGCTCGACCCCCAGATTTTCCTCTACCACCTCGACGAGGAAAAGGACGAGATGTTCTACTCGGGCTGGGTGGCCGACTACCCGCACCCGCAGGACTTTCTGGAAGTTCTCTTCGGCAGGGACGCCGAGAATAACTACGGCGGCTACGACAACCCCGATTACGAAGCCCTGCTGGCGGAGGCCGCCGCCGAGACCGACAGCGAGGCGGGCTTGGAGCTCTACCGGCAGGCCGAGCAAATGCTGGTGGACGACGCCGCCTGTATCCCCCTCTGTTTCGGCAGGCACTACCTGCTGGTCAAGCCCTATGTCAAGGGCTATAACCTCAACCCGCAGGGTTTCGCCATGCTCAACGAGGTCTGGCTGGATAGCAACTAGAGAGTAATCGCTGATGAGTTCGGTAAGGCAGCTGGAGCCTATCTTCAACCCGCGCAGCGTGGCTGTCGTCGGCGCCTCGGCCAACCCGGAAAAGATAGGCTATATGTGCGTGGGCAACCTGCTGGAGGCGGGATATGCGGGCAAAGTCTATCCGGTCAACCCGGGGCTGGCGCAGCTTTTCGGATTGAAAGCCTACTCCTCGCTGAGCGCCATTCCCGGCGAGGTGAACCTGGCCATGGTGGTCATTCCCGCCGATGCGGCGCTGTCCGCCGTCGAGGAGTGCATTGCCAAAAAAGTGAAAGGGGTTATCCTCATCAGCGGCGGTTTCAAAGAGGTGGGCACCCGAATCGGCGCCCGCCTGCAATCTCAAATCAAAGACGTCGCCGACAAAGGCGGTCTGAAGCTCATCGGGCCCAACACACTGGGCTTCGTCAATCCTAAAATCAGTCTCAACGCCTCTTTCCAGTACACGCTTTCCCTGTGTAAGCCGGGCAACGTGGCGCTGGCGGCGCAGAGCGGCGGCGCCACCATCTACGCGGCGCACGCCCTGACCAACGCCAACGTGGGCATCAGCACGGCGGTGGGGTTGGGCAACCGTTGCAACCTGGACTTCGACGAGGTGGTGAGCTATTTCGGGCAGGACAGGGACACTAAAGTTATCGCCCTATACATCGAGGGGCTGGACGAGCCGCGTAAGTTCCTCGATGCCGCCCGTAAAGTCGCCAGACGCAAGCCCGTCGTCGTCTATAAGGCGGGGCGGGCGGAAGCGACGCAAAAGAGCGCTTTTGCCCACACCGGCGCTATCGCCGGTAACTACGACTACTACCGCGCCGCCTTTAAGCAGGCGGGCCTGATTGCCGTGGACAGTATCGGCGAGATGGTGGACAAGGCCAAGGCGCTGTCTTTCCAGCCGCTGGCGAAGGGCAACCGGGTGGCCGTTTTCTCGGTGCAGGCGGGCCCGGCGGTCATCATGGCCGATAAGTGCGCCGACCTCGGCTTGCAGTTAGCCGAATTCTCGCCGACGACGCAAAGAAAGCTAAAAAAGCTTTCGTCGGCGCTGAACTCGGTGGAAAACCCGGTGGACGTGGCCTGGACCTCGGACGACTTTAATGCTTGTCGTCAGATGCTCCTCACGGCTCTGGCCGACGAGGGCGTCGATGCCGTTATCGCCGCCGCCGTCTTCTACAACAGCAACATGGAGCTGATGCGGGCGGTGGCCGATGTCGCCCGTGACGCCCAAAAGCCAATCGTGGTTTGCCTGGACTCCCCCAAAGGCGCGGCCTATGCCGAGATAGAGGCTCTGGAGAGCGCCGGCGTGCCCGTCTTTCCCTTGCCGGAAAGGGCGGTCAGCGCCATGGCGGGTCTGCTAAAATAGGGGAAAATGGCGGAGGGGGTGGGATTCGAACCCACGGTCCTCTTGTGGAGGACAACGGTTTTCAAGACCGTCACCATAAGCCTCTCGGACACCCCTCCGTAACGGTCTATAGTATAGATAAACCATAAACAAGGGTCAAATGTAAAGGAGGCACTTAAATGTCTTTAGAAGGTAAGGTTGCTTTTGTGAGCGGTTCTTCGCGGCCGCACGGTATCGGGCGGTCCACCGCCCTGGCGCTGGCGCGGGACGGCGCCGACGTCGCCGTTCACGGCTTCGGGCACATGGAGGGGGCGGAGGCGGTGGCCGAAGAGATAAGAAAGCTGGGCCGCAAGTCCGTGGCCGTCAAAATCGATGTCCGCGACGCTCAAGAAGTGCAAAAGGGCCTGGACAAGGTCAAAAAAGAGCTGGGGCCGGTGAGCATACTGGTCAACAACGCCGCCCAGATGGGGCATTTCGTGCCCATCTATAAGGCCACTGTCGAGGAGTTCGATAACGAGGTCAAAATCTGCCTCAACTCCGCTTTCTATTGTATCAAGGCGGTCTGGAAGGACATGTGCGACAACAAGTGGGGGCGGGTGGTCAACATTTCCTCGGTGGCGGGCGTGCTCGGCGGCGCCGGTCAGGCGAGCTACGGCTCTTCCAAGGCGGGGCTGATTAATTTGGCCAAGACGGTGGCTATCGAAGGCGCGCGGTTTAATATCACCGGCAACGCCGTCGTCGTGGGGCTGGCCGACACCGACGCGCCTTTGACGGACGAAGCCACCGCCACGCTGGGCAAACGACTCCTCTGGAAGCGCGCCGCCAACCCGGCGGAGATTGCCGACGCCATCGCCTACCTGGTTTCGGACGAGGCGAAGTACATGACCGGGGCGACGATGAACATGATGGGGGGACTGGACTTGTTCGTGGTTTAGGGGGTTTTTATCTACCTCACCCACTTCAGCCCTACAAAATCTGCGATTTTGCAGGGGACCCAGATTATATCAACCTCACCCCCTGTATCCCCCTCTCCTTACGAGGTGTCAAAGGAGAGGGGGAATTGTTTTTTATGAAAGAGGGGCTTCGCCCCTCTTAAACTCCCTGTTTGATTCGAAGTTCTATTTTGCTAATCTATAATGGTAACTTCGAAGCAGATTACACTTTCGATGTGAAGTCCCTTTAGATAATTTGTGTAAATCGTATATTCCAATTGTTTCATCCGTATCGGTTTTATGATTTCGTTTCGTTGCATCTCATTGATTAGAGTTGTATAAGCTTGTGTGCCGAACTGGATGGGTTTGCCGTAAATCTCGCAATTGGGATTCAGGCATTCAAATTGGTCGTGTATAAAATCGTAGAAGAGCGAGTGTTTATGACAATATAATCTGCAATCAGAGAGGCGAGGTATCGATTGTTTTATTTTTCCCAGCGTTTCTTTTAGTACAAGCTCATGGAGTTTTTCGATATCTCGGTTGCTCAAGGTATGGTGTGGTAGTCTTGGGGTTTGGACGGGTAGTCTATATCCACAGCTTTGACAGACATCGTCGTACCATTGATATCCTCCACATCTAGGACACCGCTGGTCAGACATCTTTTTGACTCCTGCCTGTTTTTTTCAGTGCTTACTATGGCACGGAGTTAAAGCGTCAAGTAACTCTTACTTAATAACCTTCTCACCCATAAACCCCTGCAAAACCTCCGGCACTAAAATCGAGCCGTCGGGCTGCTGGTAGTTCTCCATGATGGCAATCATGACGCGGGGTAGGGCCAGGCCCGAACCGTTGAGAGTATGCACGAAGCGGGGTTTGTCTTCGGGGGTGGGGCGGTAACGAATATCGGTACGGCGCGCCTGGAAGTCGCCGCAGTTGGAGCAGGAGCTTACCTCCAGCCATTCCTCGCAGCCGGGCGCCCACATCTCGATGTCGAAAGATTTCTGCGAGGCGAAGCCGATATCGGCGGTGCAGAGCTGCTTGATGCGGTAGGGCAGTTTCAGCTTTCGGGCGACATCCTCGGCGTCGTCCAGTAGCTTATTAAGCTCATCATCGGACTTCTCCGGTTCGACGAACTTGTAAAGCTCCACCTTGTCGAACTGGTGGCCGCGCTTGATGCCCCGCGTGTCCTTGCCCGCCGACATCTTTTCCCGCCGGAAACAGGCGGTATAGGCCACGTAGTCGATGGGCAGGGTGGCGGGGGGGATAATCTCGCCGCGGTGGAGGTTGGTCAAAGGTATCTCGGCGGTGCCGATGAACCAGAAATCGTCATCGACATCGTGATAAATGTTTTCCTCGAACTTGGGCAGCTGCGCCGAGCCGACCATGCACTCGCGCTTGACCATGTAGGGCGGGTAGATTTCCTTATATCCGTGCTCTCTGGTGTGCAAGTCGAGCATGAAGGCGATGAGCGCCCTTTGCAGGCGCGCCCCCTGGCCTTTGAGCACGTAGAAGCGGGAGCCGGAGAGCTTGACGCCGCGCTCGAAGTCGATGATGTCCAGAGCCTCGCCCAGCTTCCAGTGCGGCGCGGGCTTGAAGTCGAACTGCTTCGGCTCGCCCCAGGAGCGGGTGACCACGTTATCGTCCTCGCTGGCGCCTACCGGCGTGGTGGGGTGGGGGATGTTGGGTAACTGCAGGAGCAATGCTTCCATCCGCTCGTCCTGGGTGCGCACCTGCTCTTCCAGCGCCTTGATGCTGTCGCGCAGCTCGCGGCCCTTCTCGGCGGCCTTGTCCTTCTGCTTGGCCAGCTCCTTACGCTGGTGGCGCATCTCTTCAAGCTCGAAGAGCTTCTGGCGGCGCTCGCCGTCGAGAGCCAAAATTTCGTCCAGCGGGGCGCTGTCCTGCCTGTTCTTTATCGCCTGGCGTACGGTTTCGGTGTTTTCGCGGATAAATTTCAAGTCAAGCATTCTTTTTCCTTTTAGGTGGGTAATACCAGTATTTTTTGCCTTTCAGGAAGCCCTCGACACCCGCTTTCTTGAGCTTGCGCAGGTTCTTGAGGTGGGCGTCGCCGTGATAGGTCTTGACGAAGTCCAGTTTATCACAGGTCTCGAACTCTTCGCACTCCCAGCAGCCGTCGATGCCTTTCTGCTGGCAGCACTTCCTCATCTCGCAGAAGGAGGGGCCGCCGCCGTTCCGGCAGGTTTTCTTACAGCGCAGCTTTACCAGCGCCCCCAGCACATCATAGCACTGAGGGTAGTCTTTAAAGGCGGCGAAGTGGGGTATCTCGGAGAAAGTCTGGGCCAGCTTATCCAGGCGGTATTTTCTCATCTCTTTTCTAAGGTCGCGGGCCAGGTCGGCGACCTTGCCCTGGCCGAGAAAGCACTCACCGCAGTAAATGCCGCAGTAGGTGATTTGGTCGATGTTTTCCGTCATCTTACCGTTCCCCCTCCTTATTCTATACCGGTTTGGGCAGTCCGAGCCATTTCGGCGTCTGCTTCAGGTATTTACGGTAGGCTTCGCCGTATAACTGCAAACAGTATCTCTCCTCGACGCGCGTCTCGACGGCCACCCAGTAGACGTTGGCGATGCTCAACAGCAGGAAAACCCAGGAAGCGGTGGCGACGATAACGCCGATGTAGATTATGGTCATCGCCAGGTAGATGGGGTGGCGGGAAAAGCGATAAACGCCGCCGGTGGCCGGTTTTTCCAGGGGGGTGTTGGTGAAGTTGACGGTGGCTACGGCCAGGAGCAGCAGCCCGACCAGAAAGACGGGCAGGCCGATGTAGAACCAGGGCGTGCCCAGCTTGAGGGGGAGGAAGACGGAATAGATGGTGGCCAGCCCCCAGACGATGTTGCCGATAAGGCCCGCCTGTTTCTCCAGCTTGCTCTTGGGCATGTCGGCGGGGTGGCCGCTCCTTTCCCAGGTCTGCTTGTCGCCCAAAAGCATCACCGCCAGCATTTGCAGGATAAAGACGCACATGAAGAGCCAGGCGTTCCAGAGGCCGATTTCAAAGGCGGGCACGAGGGACATTATTTTCAGCTCCCTTTGCCGTTATCGCTTTCGAGAGACGATCATAAACTCCATAGCCCCGTGCTTGATGGGCTCTCTGCTGAAAGGGTCGGCGCCTAATATTATCTCGAAGCCGATTTGTTCCAGTACCCATTTCAGCTCCGGGAAGGTATAGCTGCGGTCGCTGCAGTTGAGAATCTTTTTGGAGCCGTCTTTTTGTTCGATTTCCATTTCCATCGCCACGCGGCAGGTCATGGGGTCGAACTCGGCGTCACGGAAAAGATTCAGGGTGGTGAGAATGAATACGCCGTTTTTCTTTAAGGCTTTGTGCACGGCCTTTAATATTTTGTAGTTCTCGTCGTCATCCTCGAGCAGGCCGAAAGCGCCTTCACAGAGGCAGAGGGCGGCGTCGAATTCGTTCTCGAAAGGCAGCTCTCTGGCGTCGCATATCCTGAAGTCAACCGTTGCCTTTTTCGCTTCAGCCGCCTTTTTGGCGGCGCCAATCATAGAAGGCGAGAGGTCGATGCCGGTGATGTTCTGGTAGCCCTTGCTGGCCAGGTTGATGGCGTGACGCCCCGTACCGCAGCCGATATCGAGAATCTTCATGGCGGGGTAGAGTAGATACTCTTTAGTCATCCAGCGGACTTCGTTTTCCGTGTCCTGGGTGAAGGGGAGGTCTTCGTATTCGATGCCCATCCCTTCGAACAGCTCTTTATACCACTGGAGGTCTATGTTGTCGGTCATTCTTTATCCCTCATCTGGGGGAAGAGGATTACCTCTCTTATCGAAGGCTGGTCGGTGAGTACCATCACCAGGCGGTCGATGCCGATGCCCAGTCCGCCGGCGGGGGGCATGCCGTATTCCAGCGCCAGCAGGTAGTCTTCGTCGATGGTCCAGTGCTCCTCGTCGGCGCCGACGCGCTCCTTCATCTGCTCCTCGAAGCGCTCGCGCTGCTCGATGGGGTCGTTGAGCTCGCTGTAGGCGTTGGCAATCTCCAGCCCGCCGGCCACGGCCTGAAAGCGCTCGGCGACGCGCTCCTCGCCGGGCTTGGTCTTGGCCAGGGGGGACATGGAGACGGGGTAATCGTATAGAATCGTCGGCTGAATCAGCTTGGGCCGCACCTGTTCCTTGATAATCTGGTCGACCAGCTTGGCCCAGTTCTTCTGGGGGTCGGGCTCCATCTTGAGGGAGCGCATCCGGTCGCGCAGGCCGTCGGCGGTAGGGTACTTGACGAAGTCGATGCCGCCGTATTTCTTGACGGCGTCGCGCAGGGTGAGGTGCTTCCAGGGGGGCTTGAACTCGATGGTGGCCTCGCCGCACTTGGCCTTGGTCGTGCCCAAAACCTCCGTGCATACCTGGGCTACCATCTCCTCCAGCATGACCATGACGTCGAGGTAGTTGACATAAGCCTCGTAGCTTTCGAGCATGGTGAACTCGGGGTTGTGCTGGGTAGAGACGCCCTCGTTACGGAAGGTGCGCCCGATTTCATAGACCTTGTCGAAGCCGCCGACGAGCAGCCGCTTCAGATGCAGCTCTAGAGCAATTCGCAGGTAAAAGTCCTGGTCAAGAGCCTGGTGGTGGGTGGTGAAGGGGTTGGCCAGGGCGCCGCCGGCGGCGGGCTGTAACACCGGGGTTTCCACCTCGATGAAGCCGCGCCCGTTGAGGAACTGGCGGATGGCGGCGATGATGCGGCTGCGCGCCCGGAATGTCTCTTTAGTCTCGGCGTTGGCGATGAGGTCGAGGTAGCGCTGGCGGTAGCGCTTGTCAACGTCGGCCAGCCCGTGCCACTTCTCGGGGAGGGGCTGTAACGACTTGGCCATCAGGGTGAAGTCCTTGATGCCGACGGTAGGCTCGCCGCTCTTGGTGCGTATTAGATTGCCTTTGACGCCGATAATGTCGCCGATGTCCAGGTCGCTGAACAGCTCCCGCTGGGCTTCGGGTAGCTCATGGGTGTTCTGGAACAAAAGCTGAATCTTGCCCACGCCGTCGCGAAGGTCGGCGAAGGCGCTCTTGCCCATGCGCCTTATTGCGGTAAGACGCCCGGCGACGCTGACTGCCTTCGGTTTGGCAGTGCCCTTGGCTTCCTGCTTCTCCAGCAGCTCGACGGCCTGGAGGGTGGTATGCGTGCGCTCGTAGCGGTAGGGATAGGGCTCGATGTCGCGGCCGCGAAGCCGGTCCAGCTTTTGTCGGCGTTGCTCGGCTATTTTATCTAATCGGGATGACATGTTGCCCCTAGTATATAGCAAAAGGCTGGAATGTGCCAAGCTCCCCGCCGAAAATCGCCCGATTTCGGGGTCAGGGGTGGGGTGGGATGCCCTGCGCCTTGGGGGAGTCGAGCCAGGCGGCCGACTTGACGTCCCTTTCCAGCAGGTAGCGGATGTAGTTGCGGATGATTACCTTCAGCTGGTGCGACAGCTCCGGCGTCAGCGCCATCTGGCTTACGCTCTCGAAGTCGCTGCTTTGTAGTAGGCGCAACACCTTCTGCGCCTCCGGCGACAGCGAGTAGGAGAAGGGCTGGGCGGCGCGGCAGTTAGGACAGACCATGCCGCCGGCGCCGGGGCAAAAGTAGTTGACGGTCTCTTTCAAGGGCTGGTGGCAGGCGACGCACTGTTCCAGCTGGGGGCGGTAGCCGGCCAGGTCGAGCAGTTGCAGCTCGAAATAGCGCAGCACCAAATCGCTGTCGGCGCCCGCCTCAAGGCGCTTCAGCGTCGCCAAAAGCAGTTGGAAAACGGGGAGGTCTTCGACATCGGCGGCGGCGAACTGGTTGACCAGCTCGGTGGCGTAGAGGGCGGCGGAGGTGAGGTCTAAATCGCTCTTGATGACGAAAAAGCTGTCGATGGTCTGGGCGCCGGTGATGGTGTCGATGTTGCGCCCGCGCGCCAGCGATATCTGGCTGTGGGTTAAAAGCTCCAGATGCCCGGCCATCTTGCTCTTGGTCTTGCGCAGGCTCTTGCCGAAGCCTTGGATTTTGCCCAGGTTGGGGGTATAGAGGGTGAGGATGGTGTCCGCTTCGCCCAGCCTGGTCTTTTTGATGACGATGGCTTCGGTCTGGTAGCTTCTAGGTTTAGGCATGTTGGTTAGTTATATTTGAGATTCTTCGGTCTCTAGTTTCCCTTAGAATGACAGAGGGGAGGCACTCCACTCCCCCCACTCTGTCGGCGTACGTCATTATATCCCGCCCTGCCCACCCTTAGAGGGGATTCTCCCTCTAGAATTCCTTCTCGGATAGGCTCCACCACTCCACCCCGGGGAT
>JASFHK010000006.1:0-100054 GCA_050123275.1 Dehalococcoidia bacterium | reverse complement strand
TATCTATAAGAGACGAGCGAAATGTATCATGAGCGTTTTCGAAATCGCTGCCGGAACTATCCCGATTCATAACTAGAGCGCTGTAGGTTTCAAGCTTCCAACATGCCTGCTTTACTTTATTTTCTAGTTCTTTGCCAAGCTTTTTAGAATCAGCGAGCGCGCTAATGCTTCTTGTTTTAATGGATTGTAAATCATTCTCCAATTCTGCTAATTCTACTAAATGCGAATTGCTCCACCTTGGGGCATCAAGCAATCGAATGGACTCATTGGCCCAGTCTTGTATCCGGCCTAAAATCGTAATGCGGCGGTTTTCTCTAACGGTCATAAGTGTTATATAGACAAGTAAAAGAGTAGCTCCGGCACTAAGTGCTAGTGACCAATCATTAAAGAAATAGATAACGAATTCACAAAACGGATTTGACCTAAAGATACTAATGAGTACCGCCGCGGTAATGATGGCGATGGCTATTACTACTATCCAACGCCAGTGGCGACGAAGCCAATTGAACTCCATACTATTATTATAACACGAAAAACCGGCTTCTATTATGTAAACTCAACCCTAGCGCTTCCCGGGGAGGGCCGAAAGCTTTCCCCTTCCTTATATAATGATAGAGGGGGCAAAACGGGGCAAGGTCAGGGGGCTGAAAGAAAGAGAAAAACGGCGCTATAGAGCGTTACAGGTAGTAGACTACTCGTAAACGATTTAAGGGGCTTAAATTTGGCTCTCAGCGCGTCATTTTCGAGGGCTTTAAACGGGCTGAAAATTACGGCTCAAAGTGACGGCGACAAGCTCCAAAAGACCGGCTAGCCCCCAGCCCTTGACCGCCGAAACCAACACCGTGTTTTCGTCCGCCTCGGTCTGGCCCGCCAGAAAATCCAGCGCCGACTTTTCGTCCCACTCTTTACTGTCGTCCAAAAGCAAGTCGATTTTGTTCAGCGCCGTAACCCGCGGCTTATCGGACAGCTTCAGGTCGGACAAAATGTCTTCCACCGTCTGGCACTGTTCCGCGGCGCTGGGGCTGGTCAGGTCGACGACGTGGAGCAAAAGGTTCGCCTCGTCCAATTCCTCCAACGTCGCCTTGAAGGCGGTCACGATGGTCGGCGGCAGCTTGTGGATAAAGCCCACTGTGTCCGTCAACAGCGCCGTCGTCTTGTCGGGCAAGGTCAGGCGGCGGGTGGTCGGGTCCAGCGTGGCGAAGAGCTTGTCCTCGACGAAGACCTCGGCGTGGCTCAGGGCGTTGAGCAAGGTGCTCTTGCCGGCGTTGGTGTAACCGACCAGCGCCACGATGGGAATGCCGCTCTTGCGCCGCTGCTGGCGGTAAAGCTGGCGGTGCTTCCTGATGTCGGCGATTTGCCCTTTGAGGCGGTGTATCTTGCGCTGGATGAGCCGCCGGTCCGTCTCTATCTGGGTCTCGCCGGGGCCGCGAGTGCCGATGCCGCCTCCCAGCCTCTCCAGGTGGCTCCACTGTCCGGCCAGGCGCGGCAAAAGGTACTGGTGCTGAGCCAGCTCTACCTGTAATTGCCCCTCGCGCGTCTGCGCCCGGCGGGCGAAGATATCCAGAATCAGGGCCACGCGGTCGATTACCTTTACCTTGAGCGCTTCTTCCAGGTTGCGCTGTTGCAAAGGCGTCAGCTCGTCGTCGAAGATGGCCACCGTGTAGTTAAGGCTGGATTTCAGGGCGATAAGCTCTTCCAGCTTGCCCTTGCCCAGGTAATGCGTCTTGGCGGGATGAGGCAGACGCTGTATCAGCCTGCCCACGACTTTGGCTCCGGCGGTACCCGCCAGCTGGGCTATCTCGTCCAGCGACGTCTCCGCCGACCAGCGATTGGTGCCGCCTTTACCCGCTACCGCCACCAAGAAGGCCCGTTCCGGAGAGCGTTTGGTTACGATTGTGCTCTTAATAGCTAAAAACCCCTAATATTATGTAAAGTCAATGCCCTGCCGCAGTTTTCTGCGGCTGTCGCGCCAGTCGGCCAGCTTGGAAAGCCCTCGTACTAGTAAGGCGTCGGGAATGGTCAGCGAAAGCCGTATGTAGCCCTCGCCGTTTTTGCCGTAGCCCGTGCCCGGGGTGACCACCACCCCTACCCTTTCCAGAAGGTCGGTGGCGAACTCTACCGAGGAATAGCCCTTGGGCACCCTGGCCCAGATGTAGAGGCTGGCCTTGGGCGTCTCGGCCTTCAGCCCCATCTTGTTCAGTACCTCGATGACCAGGTCGCGGCGTCTCTGGTAGGTATCGTTGTGCTCCTTAATGCAGTCCTGAGGGCCGCTTAGCGCCTCGATGGCGGCGTATTGGATAGCCTGGGGGACACCCGAATCTATATTGGATTTAAGCCTTTTCAGGGCGTCAATCATCTCGGCGTTGCCCACCGCCATGCCGATGCGCCAGCCGGTCATGTTGTAGGCCTTGGAGAGCGAGTTGAACTCGATGCCTATCTCTCTGGCGCCCGCCGCCTGCAGGAAGCTGGGGGGCTGGTAGCCGTCGAAGGCGACCTCGGAGTAAGGCCCGTCGTGGCACACCGCCAGGTCGTTCTTCCGGGCGAACTCCACCGCTTTTTCGAAGAAGTCGAGTTCGGCGGTGGCGGCGGTGGGGTTATTGGGATAGCTGAGCCAGAGCAATTTCGCTTTTTTCACTATGTGGCCGGGCACGGCGTCGAGGTCGGGCAGGAAGCCGTTCTTATCGGTGAGCGGCATGTAGTAAGGCGAGCCGCCGGCCAGCTCGGTGCTGATGGCGTAGACGGGATAGGCCGGGTCGGGCACCAGGGCCACGTCGCGGTAGTCGATGAAGCAGAAGGCGACGTGGGCGATGCCCTCCTTGGAGCCGATGAGGGGTAATACCTCTTTATCCGGATCGAGCTCGACGTTAAAGCGCTGCTTGTACCAGTCGGCGATGGCTTTGCGTAGCTCGGGCAGGCCCTCCGTCTCCGGGTAGCGGTGGTTGGCCGGCTCCTTGGCGGTTTTACAAAGCCTGTCGATGATATGGGGCGGCGTGGGGATATCGGGGTCGCCGATGCCGAAGTCGATGACATCCTCGCCATTGGCCCTCTTCTCGGCAATCTTCTTGCTTATCTCAACGAAGAGATAAGGAGGTAAATTCTCAATGCGTTGCGATAGTTTCATCAGGCCACTCTCCGTTAAATACGATTTCGGCGGGACCGCTCAGGTAAACCTCACCGCTTCCGTCCCAGTCGACACTCAAAGTCCCTCCCGGAAGCTCTATAGCCGTGCGGCTATCGACATAGCCATGAAGCCTGGCTAAGACGGCTATGGCGGCGGCACCGCTGCCGCAGGCCAGCGTTTCCCCCACTCCCCGCTCCCAGACCCGAGCCTCTATCTTTTTGGAGCTTATCACGCGGGCGACCTCGAAGTTGGCGCGGTTGGGAAATATCTGGTGCCGTTCCACTTCAGGCCCTATCAACGATAGGGGGAAGTCGGCCACGGGCGTTTTGATAAAGTAAACGGCGTGGGGGTTGCCCATCGAGGCGAAGCTCAAAGCCAGTTGGTTATCGCCGATGGCAACGGGATAGTCCAGAATCGGCTCTTCAGGTTTATCGGCCAGCTTGACCGGTATCTCTCCAGCGGCAAATGACGGTTTGCCCATGCCCGTCTGGATAACGGTCTTATTGCCCTGGCTTTGCAGCCTGGCTATTCTTAATCCGGCGCTGGTTTCAATCGGGATTTCGGCGGCGTCGGTGCTAACTATCCCCCTGTCCAGAGAGTATCTGACCAGGCAGCGCAGGCCGTTGCCGCAGGCTTCGGCCTCGGAGCCGTCGCTGTTAAAGATTTGCATCCTGAGGCCGCCTTTGCTCTTAAAGAGCAGCAGCAAGCCGTCGGCGCCGATACCGAAGTGGCGATGGCATACCTCTTTAGCCAGCTTCGGCCAGTCGAAGCTCTTGCCGTCGGCTTCTACCAGGACGAAGTCGTTGCCCGCTCCCTGCAGCTTGGTGAACTTCATTGGTTACCGCCTTTCAGGAACTTCTTCAGCGGGCCCATCAGGTCGGAGGAAGGCGAGCGCACGACGTCGAACCAGTGGATTCGGGTGTCTTCCTCGCGGAACCAGGTATATTGCTGGCGGGCGAAGCGGTGGGTTTCGAACTTCATTTGCTGGATGGCGCCGGGCAGGGTCAGCTCCTCCCTGAGGAAATGCCATATCTGGCGGTAGCCGATGCTGGAAAGTGCCGGCGAGTTAAAATCGAAGCCGCGGCTCATCAGCCGTTTCACCTCGTCGACCAGCCCCAGCTCTATCATCCGGTCTACCCTGGCATCGATGCGACTGTAAAGCTCTTCCCGGTCGGCGGTGAGGCCGATGACGAATATCTCAAAGGGCGGCGCCTGACGGCGCTGAAGCTGGGAAATAGGCGTCTCCGTCTCGTTGAACACCTCCAAAGCCCTTATGGTGCGGCGCACATTGCGGGGGTCGATTCTGCCCGCCGCCTCGGGGTCGACCTGGCGCAGCTCATCGTGGAGACGGTCGCCCTCGCCCATTTCGGCGCGTTGCTGCATTTCCTCTCTGAAGCCGGGGTTGGGGGCTACCTGGGGCACGCCCCACCCCTCCAGCACCGCCCAGACGTACTGGCCGCTGCCGCCGATGACGATGGGCAGCTTGCCCCGCTGGTGAATGTCCTCGATAGCCTGCGCCGCCATTTGCTGGTACCGGCCCAGGCTGAAGTTTTCATCGGGACTGACGACGTCGATAAGGTGATGGGGCACCGCAGCCCGTTCCTGGGGGGTGGGCTTGGCGGTGCCGATGTCCAGGTAGCGATAGACCTGGCGGCTGTCAGCGTTGACGATTTCCCCGTCGAAGGCCTGCGCCAGCTGGATGCCGAACTGGCTCTTGCCGATGGCGGTAGGGCCGACGATACCTAGTAGCTGGCTCATTTCGCCCCCTTGATTTTAGCGGTCTGTTTGACGATGCTTAAAAACTGGTCGGCTTTAAGGCTGGCGCCGCCGACCAGGGCGCCGTCGATTTCGGGTTGGGAGATGAACTCGGCGATATTATCGGCGGTGACGCTGCCCCCGTAGAGGATGCGTACCTCGTCGGCCATGTGTTTACCCTGCGTTTCGGCGATATGCCGTCGGATAAAGCCGATGGTCTGGTTGGCCTGCTCGCCGCTGGCGGCAACACCGGTGCCGATAGCCCAGATAGGCTCGTAGGCAACGACCATGCCGCCCAGGTAGTAGAGGCGCGACGAGGGCGAGCTTAGCTGTTTGGTCAATACCTCTTCTGTTTTGCCTGCCTTGTTTTCCTGCGGGGTTTCGCCGACGCATAGAATCGGCTTTAGCTCGACTTTCAGCGCCGCCGTTACCTTCTTATCCACTATCTCTACAGTCTCGTTGAAGTACTGCCGGCGCTCGGAGTGCCCCACGATGACATATTCGCAAAGGTCGGCCAGCATCTGGGGCGAAATCTCGCCGGTAAAGGCGCCCTTTTCTTCGTAGTAAAGGTCCTGCGCCCCCAGCATCACCGTGCTCCCCTCTAAAAGTTTCTTGGCGGGGTCGAGGGAGACGAAGGGCGGGCAGATTAACTTGTCCACGCCCTCGACGGGGTCGAGCTCATAGCGCAGCTTGTTGACCAGCTCGACGGCCTCTTCCACCGTAGTATTCATTTTCCAGTTACCGGCAATCATCGGTACGCGCATTATCTACTCCTTAAGCGCCGAATTTATTCAGTTTCAGGGCGTGAGCCATGGCTAAAGGCATGAGCCGGGTGGCGTGAAAGTGTCCCAGACCGCCCGCGATACAGGACGACTCGGCAAACTCCTTTATCGGGTCGGGGCGGCACCACTCGGAATGGATGAGCGCCGGCAGCGGGTGCCAGCTGTGCCCCTTGAGGCGGGCGGGTGTCGAGTGGTCGCCGCTGACCACGATGACGTCGGGCTTGAGGCCGGTCATCACGGGTAAAGCTTTGTCTACCTCTTCGATGATAGCCACCTTGCGCTCGAAGTCGCCGTCCTCACCGGCGGAGTCCGTCTTTTTTATATGTACGAAAAAGAAATCATAGTCGTTATAGTTCTTCTTGAGGACTTCCATCTCCTCGGCGGCACCGGCGCCGGTTTCGAGCAGCGTCATGCCGACGAATTTAGCCAGCCCGCGGTACATGGGATAGGCGGCGATGGCCGCCGGCTTCAACCGATAGACATTGGGCATGGAGGGCAGCTCGGGTCGCTGGGAAAAGCCGCGCAGCAAAAGCATATTGGCCGGGTGGTGCCCGGAGAGGATGGCTTTGGCCTGGGCGATAAACCCGTTAACGATATGGGCCGTGCGGCGGGCTACGTCGCTTTCGGCCTTGACCTCCAGCGGCAGCACCCCCGTTTGCTGGGGGTCGGATTCGCTGATCTCGGTGCGTAGCTCCTCCCCCTTGAAAACGACGATGAAGCGGTGCTCCCGTACGGGCAGCACCGAAAGCTTTATTTCTTCCACGGTCATCCCGTCGAGCAGTTTACAGAGCTGGGCGCATTGCTCGGTGGAGATGCGCCCGGCGCGGCGGTCGGTGATGAGGCCTTTATCGTCCACGGTGCAGAAGTTGCCCCGCGCCGCCATGTCCCCGGGTCTCAAATCGAAATCGATGCCCGCCGCTTCGACCACTCCCCGTCCCACGTCGTATTTAAGCGGGTCGTAGCCGAACAGGGCCAGGTGCCCCGGCGTGCTGCCCGGTGTTATCCCGGGGCCTACCGTGTCGATGAGACCGCAGACACCTTCGGCGGCCAGCTTGTCCAGGTTGGGGGTTCTGGCCGTCTCCAGCTCGGTCTTGCCCGTTTTTAGATGAGGCAGTCCGCCCAAACCGTCGATGACCAGCATCACGATTTTAGAGGGAGAGGGCCGGGCCAGTCCCCTGATTAGCTCTAAACTGTCCATCTGTTTAGCCCTCCCTATTGAGTAGTGCCTCAACGCCGGGCAGCGTTTCGCCGCCCAGGAAACGGAGCGATGCCCCGCCCCCGGTGGAGACGAAGGTCATCTTTTTAGCCAGTTTCATCTCGGTGACTATCTCGGCGGTGGAGCCGCCCCCGATAATGGTCGTCGCCTCCAGCTCGGCCAGCAGTTTAGCCATGGCCTGCGTGCCTTTGGCGAACTGTTCTATCTCATAGACGCCCATGGGGCCGTTCCAGAAAACGGTCTGGCAGCGGCTTAATCGCCCCGAGAAAATCTCTATGGTCTTGGGACCGATATCAACGATACGCCACCGGGACGGTATCTCTTCGACATTTACCACCTGGTGCTCGGCTGCGGCGCTCACTTCGGTGGCCACCACCACGTCAACGGGTAGCATCAGGGGCAGTTTTTTTTCGGCCGCCCGCTGCATCAGCCCGCTGGCGAACTCCAGACGGTCGTTTTCCACCAACGAAAGCCCGACCTCGTAGCCCTTGGCTTTCAAAAAGGTAGCCGCCATACCGCCGCCGATAAGGAGACAATCCACCTTATCCATGGTATTTTCCAGCGCCCTTATTTTATCACTTACCTTGGCGCCGCCGGCAAGCTCGGCGAAGGGGCGCTTGGGACGGTCCAGGAGGTCTTCCAGTACCTCGATCTCCTTCTCCACGAGCAGCCCGGCCACCGCCGGCAGGTAGCGAGCGATGCCCACTATGGAAGCGTGAGCGCGATGACAGGCGCCGAAGGCGTCGTTGATATAGATATCGGCCAGGCCCGCCAGTCTTTTGGCAAAGGCGTCGTCGTTGGCCTCTTCCTGGGGGTGGAAGCGGATATTCTCCAGGAGGAGCACGTGGCCCGGCTTCAGTGCCGCCACCGCCTTATCCACCTCGGGGCCGATGCCGTCGTTGGCCACGATGACGTTCTGGTTCAGAATCTCGGAGAGGCGCTGGGCGACGATGGTCAGCCGCAGCTTTTCCACCACCTTGCCCTTGGGGCGCCCCAGGTGAGTGCAGAGGATGACTTTAGCCCCGTGCTCGGTAAGGTATTTGATGGTGGGCAGCGTCTTCTGAATACGACTGTCGTCGGTAATGTGTCCGTTATCGTTGACTATGGGGACGTTGAAGTCGGCCCTGACCAGCACTGTTTTATCGGTAACATCCATGTCTCTGACCGTCAGCTTATTCATATTTACTCCCTATTTTAATCAAAAACAAACATCAGGCGGTTGAACCGATACCTGATGTTATAAAGCCCGGCTTTTGTCCATCAGTAAAGCTTCATCTCCGGTATTGATAGCTGGGTAACATTTCCCGAACCGTTTTGACAATTCCGGTGGCATCAAGCCCGTATTTGGCGCGGAGGACAGCCTGGCTGCCCTGTTCGACAAACTCATCGGGGATGCCGATGCTTTTTACCTGGACATCGCTGATGCCCGCTTGCTGCAGCAGCTCGTCAACGCTGCTGCCGAAACCGCCGTTTAAGGTATTTTCCTCGACGGTAACCATATGTTTGATGTGGCCGGCCAGCCCGGTAATGAGCGCCTTATCCAACGGCTTGGCGAAACGGGCGTTGACTACCGTCGTCGCGACACCCTGTTTGGCCAGTTCGCCGGCGGCCTTGAGCGCCGGCATTACCGTGGTGCCGATGGCTATTATGGCTACATCTTCGCCTTCTCTGAGGATTTCCCCTTTACCGATGGGGAGTTCGTGCAACGTTGGCTCTAATGTTACGCCCACTCCCGAGCCGCGCGGGTATCTTATCGCCATGGGGTGTTTCGCTTTCACCGCCGTGTAGAGCAGGTGTTGCAGCTCGTTCTCGTCCTTGGGGGCGGCTGTTATCAGATTGGGAATCAGCATTAAATAAGAAAGGTCGAAAGTCCCCTGGTGGGTCTTACCATCGTCGCCGACGATGCCGCTGCGGTCGATAGCGAAGATAACGGGCAAATCCTGAAGGCAAACATCGTGAATCATCTGGTCGAAGCCGCGTTGCAGAAAGGTGGAGTATATAGCCACGATGGGCTTGAAGCCCTGCGTGGCCAGCCCGGCGGCGAAGGTGACGGCATGTTGCTCGCAGATACCCACGTCGAAGACTCTCTGGGGGAATTCAGCCTCGACCACGCTCAGGCAGTTGCCTTCGGGCATGGCCGGAGTGACCGCCACCAGCTTGGGGTATTCCCGCGCCAGGTGCAACACGGTCTGGGCGAAAACCTCGCTGTAGCTGGGTATTTCCTTGGCCGGGGCGCCCTTGGCCGACACGCCGTGGAAATAGACGGCGTCGCCCTCGGCGGGCTGGTAGCCCTTGCCCTTGGTGGTGATAACGTGAATGAAGGTGGGCCCGTTGCGGTAGTCACGCGCCCGGGCCAGCGCCTTTTCCAGTTCCTTGATATTATGGCCGTCGATGGGCCCCATGTAAGCGAAACCGAGCTCCTCCCAGAGTACGTTGGGCATAATCAGGCCGCTGAAGGTCTTGAGGAGTCGCCTTCCCCCCTGCCAGAGCTTCTGCCCCCAGGCGAAACGCGACATCACCTTGCGGCTCTCTTCCTCCGCCCAGCGGTAGCGGTAATCGAAACGTATCCGGTTCAGCAGCTTGGCGATGGAGCCGACGGTAGGTGAAATCGACATCCCGTTGTCGTTGAGCACCACGCAGAACCGCGAGCTCAGGTGTCCCGCTTGGTTCAACGCCTCCAGAGCCATCCCGCCGGTTATAGCGCCGTCGCCGATGATGGCAATCACGTTGTAGTCGTCGCCGGCAAGGTCACGGGCGATAGCCATGCCCATGGCGGCGGAAACCGAGGTGCTGGCGTGGCCGGCGCCGAAGGGGTCGTGCTCGCTCTCGCTGCGGTTGGTGAAGCCAGATAGGCCACCATACTGGCGGAGGGTCTTAAAGCGCTCCCGGCGGCCGGTGAGCAGCTTGTGAACGTAGCTCTGGTGTCCCACGTCCCAGATAATCTTGTCTCGGGGGCTGTCGAAAACGCGGTGGAGGGCAATGGTCAGCTCTACAGCCCCCAGGTTGGAAGCCAGGTGCCCGCCGTTAGTAGAAACAGTGGCCACCAGCTCCTGGCGAATCTCAGCAGCCAGTTGTACCAGCTCTTCTTTTTTCAGCCCTTTCAGGTCGGCGGGACTATCTATTTTATCTAATAGTTTCAGCGTTCTTACCTTGAGCTGCTTGTTGGGGAGTTGATTTCATACTAGCAATGTGGCGGGATGGTTGTCAAGCTAAAAAACGCCTTGACCTTTGCTTTCGCCTCTGCTAAATTTGAAGAGAAAAGACGTCCCTGTAGCTCAGTCGGATAGAGCGGCTGCCTTCTAAGCAGCGGGTCGTGGGTTCGAATCCCTCCAGGGACGCCAGCTAAACCATAAACCACTCCGGCACAACGCCGGATTTTTTTATCCCCTTGAGCGCAGCCAGGCAACCGGTTTTACCCGGATGCGGGGGACGACTTTGAGTTCTTCGAAGAATTTGAGCACGAGCAGCGCCAGCACCGCCTTCATGAATAGCCTATCGCCCGGCTTTCGTCAATAGTAGGCGCGGCGTTCCCGCCGGCGAAGAATATAGCCCAGCACCAGCCCCAGCGCCAGGCCGCCGGCGTGGGCCTGCCAGGCGACGTTGGGCAGGAAGGAAAAGATGGCGAAGATGCCGATAATGGCTATCCAGAGGGGTAAGGGCGCCGGTATGGGAAAGATAATGACGCGCAGCTTGGGCCTCATTACCGCCAGGACTCCACCCAGGGCGAAGATGGCCCCAGAAGCTCCTACGGCTAAAGCTGGTATATCGGGCGGCAGCAACAGGAAAACGATACTTCCCAGCATGCCCCCGGCGAAATAAACAGCCAGGAATTTCCACGTTCCCAGCAGCCGGTTCAGGTAGCTGCCGAAGAAGTAGAGGGTTATCATGTTGGCGATGATATGCCAGAGGTTGGCGTGAATGAACATGCAGGTGACCAGCGTCCAGGGCCTGTCCCAGAACTGGGGAGGGAAAAGCCCCAGCTGGGCGGCCAGGTCGGGGTTGATAACCCTGACCAGATACATGATAAGATTTACCGCTATTAAGAGCCAAGCTGCAATAGGACTGGAATCTTGTCTGCGATATGTCATTAGCCTGCTCTCCTGTTCAAAACCTTATTATCTCTCCGCTGACCTTGTCGCCGATGGTCAGGATACCGAACGACCTTCTGGCCGCACCGGGGTTGAAGAAGAGGACGCCGTGACGGGTCTCGTTCTGCGCGTAGTGGGAATGGCCGTATATTATTATGTCAACTTCCCCGAACTCTCCCCTAACCTTGTCGTCGATGCCGTCGGGGCCGCCCCAGCCGTGAATGATGCCGATTTTCCTGCCCTCGATTTCCATTAGCTCTTTTTCGGGCAGGATGCGCTTAATTTCCGCCGAGTCCATGTTGCCCTGTACCGCCCTCACCTTCCCTATTTGCCTCAGCCCGTCGAGTACGGCTTTAGCCACGAAATCGCCGGCGTGGACAATCAAATCGACACCGGCCAGCGTGCTTATTATCCGGCTGTCGAGCTGGTCGAAAGACTCGATATGGGTGTCCGAAAGCACGCCTATTCTCAAGCCAGTGCCTCCAGCGCGGAGGTATAAGCCCGGTAGCTCCTGTCGTCGAAAAGGACGAAGACTACCTCTTTGAGCGAGGTCGTTTGTTCTTTGAGAAAAGAGGCCGCTGTTTTAAGCGCGATGGCGGCGGCTTCGGCCAGCGGGTAGCCGTAGGCGCCGGTGCTGATGGAGGGAAAGGATATACTGCTCAGCTTATTGGCTGCCGCCAATTTAAGGCTTTCGTGATAAGCGCTCTCTAGAAGTCCGGCTTCGCCCTTATCGCCGCCGCGCCAGACCGGCCCCACGGTGTGAATCACGTGTCCGGCGGGCAGATTGCCGCCCGTGGTGATGACCGCCTGGCCGGCGGGCAAACGCCCCTGACTGGCCACAATCTTCTTGCATTCCTCTAAGATGGCAGGGCCTCCCGCCCGGTGGATGGCACCGTCAACGCCGCCGCCGCCCATCAGCCCCGAATTGGCGGCATTAACGATAGCGTCGGTGGCTTGACGGGTAATATCACCTTGAATAATGGATAAGCTGGCTGGGCCGATTCGCAGCTCTGGCACCGTGTCTACCATAATTACCCGTATTATAGAGGGGATGGAGATAAGAGTCTAGTTTTGGCTATAGTTGCACGGCGGGTCGAGATTTGCTAAACTGGCTAGGTTACGGTGGGCCGTTAGCTCAGTTGGCAGAGCACCTGACTTTTAATCAGGGTGTCGCAGGTTCGAGACCTGCACGGCCTACCAACTTTCCCCACAAGCTGGCAAGGTTATTTATCGGCGGCCAGCTTTTCCTTCAAATCAGTAGCCACTTTTTTGGCCCTGGCTTTATGGCCCTCCCTGCCGAGGGTATAGGAGCGCGGCTCCCACTTCATCTCACCCAGGTTGGCTGTGATAGCGGGAATCTGGTCCCAGGGAAGGGAAAGCACTATATTCCCCTCCGGGAACAGTCTCCGGGAGGTTGGGCCAAAGGGAAAGCCGGCCACGGTAAAGTTTATCTCGCCGGTTATATAGGGATAGACGAACATCCAGGCACAGGCCATCACCGTGGAGCCCTTAGCTGTCCAGACCTTGCCGGCGGAATAGCTTTGCGCCCTCAGTATAATCTCGGCCTTCTTTGCCTCGGCGGTAATGACCAGCACGTCCGGCTCGAAGGTAAGCTTATCCAGAGGGGCGAAGGCGACATAGTTGACGGTGCCCTTGTCTAATCTGGGAACGAGCGGGTAAAGCCTCTTGTTGGCACGGGCGTCTCTGAATATCTCCAGGGCGGGGCCGACCATGCCGCTCTCAAAAACCGGCTCGGATTCGACCATGCCCAGCAGCAGCGGGCCGACGCAGGTGAAATTATCGCTGGCGGCATAAAACGCCCGCCCCTGCTGTGCCTCCACCAGCATCTCGCAAAAATCCAGTATCTTGTCCAGCTTTTTGATTCCCTCCGGTCTGGTCGCCAGGAATTTAACCCCCACCGGGGGTATCTCGAAATCAAACTTCTTGAATACGGCAAGCTCTTTCTTGACGTCGCTCATTGTAGTCTCCTTTCCCACCTTGAGGGTCAGTTCATCACCAGCCCGGCGGAACAGTTGATGGTCTGGCCGGTAATGCTGGCCGACTTGTCCGAAGCCAGAAACACAGCCAGGCAACCCACCTCTTCCGGTTTGACCATACGGCCCAGAGCGGTACGGGCGACCTCGTCGGCCACCGCCTGTTCGTAGCTGATGCCCTTGCTCTTACTCACCTGCCGCAGCGCCCACTCGATTCGCTCTCCCACCACCGGCCCGGGGGAGATGCAATTTACCCGGATGCCGTACTGCCCGACCTCCAGAGCCAGGCTCTGGGTGAGGCTAATCAGCCCCCACTTAGAGACGCTGTAGGGGCTTCGGTTGGGGTGCCCCTTCCGCCCCGAAACCGAGGATATGTTGATGATGCTGCCGCTTTTGCGGGGAATCATGTCGTTTTTGAGAACGTACTTTGTACAGAGCATGGCCCCGGTAAGGTTTATCGCCAGCGTCTGGTTCCAGGCCTCCAAGTCCATATCGGCCACACTCAAGGCAGGGCCGCCGATTCCGGCGTTGTTGACCAGAACGTCCACCCTGCCGAATTTTTCCAGGGTTCTGTCGACCATGTCGCTCACCTGCTCGGGGACGGACTGGTCGGTAGCTATAGCCAGGCACTGGCGGCCCATCGCCTTGATTTCGGCGGCTGTTTCCTTTAAAGCCGCCTCGTTCCTGGCTGCTATCACCACATCGGCGCCCTCGGCGGCAAAGGTCAGGGCGATGCCTTTCCCCAACCCCCGGCCGCCGCCGGTGATAACGGCTATCTTCCCTTCCAGTTGCATGACAACCTCCCGCTTGCGATATCTAACAATATATCACCTCTTCAAGGGTAAGTGGTCTTCATCGGGCCGGCGGCCAGCATCTCGTCGACCTCTTTGTCCGACATGGAATAACGCAGCAGGAACTCTCCGTCGGAAACCTCGGGGCCGATGCCCATTTGCTTTCTAATCTCTGCCACCGTGGGCTGGGCCAGCTCCTTGTTGAAAAATTCCCTGGCCCGGAGCTGGCTGCTTAGCTTGTCCAGGACGTCGGGGTCGATGGGCGTGCTGGGCTTACCGAACCAGCCGGCCGCATATTGAAGCACGCCGTCGGGAACCTGCTTGTAGCGCTCGCCGGACATGATATTCATGGTGGCCTGGGTGCCGACAAACTGGGAAAAGGGGGTGACCATGATAGGATAGCCCAGCTCCTGACGCACCCTAACCACCTCCCCCAGGACTTCCTCCAGGCGATGCGCCATCTTCACCTCCGCCAACTGGCGTTTCAGGGTGGACAGCATCCCTCCCGGTATCTGGTGCTGGTAGTAATAGACATCGTGTTCCACCGGTGCTCCCGGCGCGCGGTTCTCCTTTTCGGCAATCATCTGGAAGTGGGCCGAGTAGGCTTTCAGCGCCTCTTCATCCGCCTTGACGGTATAACCCAGGTGGCGGGCGTTGTGCATGATACTCAGCGCCGAGGGCAATGAGGAGCCGTCGGCCAGAGGCGGGACGGCCACGTGGAAGGTATCAATACCCAGCTTCATCGCCTCCAGGTAGCACAGGGTGGCCATTCCGGTATTGCAATGAGAGTGAATCTCCAGGGGCAGCCCCTTGATATTCTGCTGTATGGTCGGCACCAGGGTCCGCACCCGGTCGATAGTAAGCAACCCTCCCTGGTCTTTGAGATAGATGATATCGACATCGGGAGAGGCGGCCACTTCCCTTGCCTTGTGGGCGTAGAACTCATCGTTATGCACCGGGCTGATGGAGTAAGAGAGGGCAATCATCACCTCATCGATACCGGCTTCCTTGGCCATGCGCGCGGTACGGAGGAGGTGGTCTGTATCGTGGGCGGCGTCAAGTATCCAGACGCGCTTTATGCCGCAGTCCTTTACCACCTTCAGCACCAGCGCCTGGATGGAGTCCGGCATGTGCCTGAAGCCGATGAAGCGCCGGCCGGTGGTGCCGAAGGTGAGCTTGGTGTTGGGCATAGCTTTGGCGCAGAGCCTTATTCTTTCCCAGGGGTCTTCCTTATGCCAGCGCACCGATACCCCCATGCTCACGCTGGCGGCAAAGTCGATGGCTTTGAAGCCGACCTTATCCATTACGGGGGCAATGGGGAGTATCATGCCCGTCTTGATGCCGGTAGCATCCCACAGACTCTGGTTGCCGTCTCGTGTGGTTACGTCGACGAAATAAATCTCTTTATTAGCCATGGTCAAACTCCCTCAGGGCAGACTTCACGAACGGGGGATACCCGGTATTTTAGCCGCCGTTCTTTAAGCTCATTACTTCCTCGAAAGCGCTAACAACGGCCCGGGCGAAAGCCGGGTCATCGATATTGGCATCCACCTCTCTTATTTCAATCTCTGCCTTTAGCTTTCCTTTAAGTCCGTCGACAAAGGCCTGTATGCCTTCCGGGTAATAGAAGTCGCTGCCCTCTTTTTCGATGGAAATCCAGCCTTGTTTGGGGATGAGAAACTTGGTCGGGCCTACCGCCTTGTTGAGCTTCTCGGCGTAGACTGCGGCGATATCCCTTAATTCCCCGGCACTCAGCCAAACGGTTACCCGTAGCGCGTCCATACGAAAGTGCTTGCGTTTCTCAAGCTCGGGGGCCAGCTCTTTGGCGGTAAGCCCGGTACGGGAAATGGTTTCCACCCCGCCCGGAGCTACCACCTGCGGTATGCCTTTTCCCCCGGCCACTTCTAAGCGCCGGGGCCAGGAGATTCGCGAGCCATCGAACTTCTCGTTAGTGATGCTGGAAGGCACCAGGTCGATAACGCCGCTGAAAAAGTCTTCCTCGATAAGCTTTTCCATGGCTACCTCGGGCATTCCGCTGGCGTGGAAGCCGACGAGCTCGTATTTGTCTTCCAGCATCTCCCTGACATGGCGGGCGCAGTTTTCCAGATATCCGTAGCTGGACATGGCTATCACCGGCTTGCTTCCCCTGGGATGGGTGGGAATGTCACCCTCCACCATGCCGCAGATAGCGCCGGCGGCCCGGCTCAGCTGGACTTTGAGCAGGCTATTAAGGCCTCTGGTATCAATCAGGGAAGGCATCACGGTTATGCCCGTAGGGCCCAGCAAGCGGTTGGCGCTGGGCATGGAGGCGACACTGGATAGGATAAGCTTGGGAATACTGAAGGGCATTTCCTTCATAATGTTGGCGGCCATCACCAGGGTGCTCATGCCGCCGATGGAAATCATCCCGGCCACATCTCCCGCCTGGCAGAGGGCTTTCAGTTTGGCTATCGCCCCCTTAATCATCATCTCGCTTCCCCTGGCTCTTTCTCTGTCGTCCCGTAGCTTTTTTAGCTCGGTTCCGGCCGCGCGGGCCACCTCTTCGGCAGTGATATCTGCCTCCAGGCCGGCCTCCTCCCTGTAGCCGATATCTATAATGAAAGGCCGGTGCCCCCGCTTCGAGATAAGCTCCTTCAGGTAGCGATGCTCTTCAACCCTGTTGTGCAGGGTACCGATGATGACTATTCTCTTCAAAGCGGCTCCTTCTCTTCTCCCCGGACTATATCGGATAACCCGGTTTACCGGGCGTTACATATCGAGACCTTCGAACCCCACCCCCTTCGAGATGCGGTCCAACATCAGGTCGACAATCTTGTCAACGGGAGGCTTGGTTTTGGCGATAACCTCGGGCCTGGTCTGCAACAGGACGACGCTCTCCGCCAGCGGGACGCCTTCTTCTACGCCCCACTCGACATCCTGGGGTTTGCCGAAATGCTCTTCCAGCACCTTGCCCAACCTGCCTATCTCTCTGGCCTCATCATCGCTCAAACAGAACTGCTCCGTCTTCTCCGCAGGCAGCTCCTCCTCAGCCACCCCCACCTCCTTGCAGGTCACGTAGTGGCACTTCGGCCCCAGCTTCTTTTCTTTTATCTCCAGGCTGGCCTTGTCCAGAATGAAAACATCGGGGGTGGAATCGCCGCTGACCACGCTTTCCCCCAGCCCCCAGTTGGCCTCGATTATCATCCGTTGAGTATCGCCGGTGTTGGGGTCGGCGGTAAAGATAACCCCGGCCGCCCGGGCGTTGACCATCTTGAGCACGGCGACACCGATAGGGTCGCTTTCCAAGGGCATCTTCTTGCGGTTGCGGAAAGCCAGGGAGCGGGGGTTAAAGGTGCTGGCCCAGACCTTCTTGATTTTATCCACCAGATCCGAGCCCCCGATTACATTGAGATAGGTCTCGTACTGGCCGGGGTGGCTGGACGGGCCGGCCGAGCGTGTTGAGATGGGCACCTCGGTACCACATTGCCGGCAAAGCTCCCGGTAGCAGGATACCACCGTCTTTTCCATCTCGGCGGGCATGGGCTTGGACTGTACAATCTGTCGTATCTCGGCGCTGGACCGGGTGAACTGCTTGATGTCTTTGGGTTTGGCCTTGTCCAGGTATCTGCTTATTTCCTCAATTGCCCCGGTCATATCCATGAAGTCGCGATAGGCCTCTACAGAGAGGGCAAAGCCGGGGGGGACTCTCAGGCCCATTTTGGTCATCTCACCCAGGTTGGCGCACTTCTTCCCCACCAGTTCGCTGTCCCCGTGGCACAGCTCTTCGAACCAGCTAATCCATTTCTTGGACACGGCAACCTCCTGCTATGGTTTTTCGGCAGACCTGATAGCATTCAGTAGATTTTCGGAGGTAGTTACCCAGCCGAAAGTATTCCGGACGTTGAAAATAGTCGTCTCCTGGGTTTTTCTCGGGCCCAGCGGGCTTACCGCGTCGGATACCAGGAGGGGGAAGTAATCCAGGGAGAAGGCGTGCCTGAGGGTGGACTCGACACAGATGTTGGTGGCGGTTCCGACGAATACCAGGTACTTCAGGTTGTGGGCCCGCAAAACAGCGTCCAGGTCGGTACCGATAAAGCCGTCGTGCTTTTGCTTCCGAACGATTATATCACCCGGCTGTGGCTCAAGTTCTTCAATGATATCCGCCCCCCAGGTGCCGGGAATATAGAGCTTTTCCTTTAATTCGGGGCGCTGGCGAAGCAGGGATAACCCCCGCGATTTATGCCAGAGGGGTGATTCTTGCCCGCCGCTATCGGCAAGGTCGGGGCTGTAAGCCATCTGCGTGTATATAACCTTAATCCCCTTTTCTCGCGCTAACTTGGCTATCGCCCGGCAGGGCTCGATGATTTTTTCGGTAGTGGAAATGTTAAAACCAGCCAGGTCGAAAATGCCACCGCGGCGCACAAAGGTGTTCTGCATATCGACCACGGTGACTGCCGTCCTTGAGAGGTCTATCTCTAAAGGTTCTGGCTCGGCCGGAACCTTTACCTGTTTACCAGCCTGGCTCGCCACGGCACATCCCAACTAAACCGGTTATTCTTCTCTTAATATATAGACCACACCGAGGTCGCCGTCAACCCTTACCCGGTCGCCGGTCTTAATCTTCTTGGTAGCCTCGACGCAGCCAGTGACCGCGGGAGTGCCGTACTCCCGGGCCACGATTACGGCGTGACAGAGAGCCCCGCCGCCATCGGTGATGAGGCCCTCGATTATCTCGAAGGCCGGTGTCCAGGGGGCGCTCGTCCCCGGGGCCACCAGAATCTCTCCCGGCTTGAGGTCGGCCAATTTGTCCTCGGTCATTATGATGCGGGCAACCCCCTCCACCACGCCGGGAGCCGAGGCGGCTCCGTAAAGGTCGGCCTTTAGCTCCTCCCTGACGATGGGAGCCGAGGTGGAGACGGAGATGGTGGGATCTTTCTTTACCATATCTTGCACGCGCTCGATATTGCCGTAGAAGGGCTTGGGTTCGCGCTTGAGGTATCTCTTCCATTCTCTCTTGCGCCGGTTGACCTGGCGTTGCAGCTTAACCTTCCCCATCGGTATCATGGCTCTTTCTATCTCGTCGGCCACTGCGAAGTAGATATCCTCGGGGTCGTCGATGACACCGGCCTCGGCAAAACGCCGCCCGATTTCCCGGGTTATCCATCGTCCCATCCCGTGGCCGTAGAGCTCGCAGTAGTAGGTGTGGTCCTCGCTCCAGGCGCCCGCGTTCTGGGCCGCCCTCATCAGGGCCTCGAACCATACCCTCTGCTCGGCGGGCACTCTGGCCAGGACCTCCTTTTCCGCCTCTTCCCTTTCCCTGATAGCCCGCTGCCGCCTCTGGTCTATCGAGTAGACTCCCTTGGTGCTTATAGCCACCTTTATCAAGGGTATGCCCAGGCGAGGCTCTTCCAGCCAGTTCGGCGTCGCCCAGTCCAGCATACGTTCGTTACGCCAGCCGTGGACCTCCAGAAAGTCTTGGTACTCCTTGAGCCACTTTTTGCCGTCGCGGCTCTTGGCCAGCTTGGCCAGCAGCACCCTATCGTCCTTGGTGCTGCGGAAAAGAGCGGACAAGCCAAACTCATGGACCCGCTTGCCCAGCCGCCAGATCTCCTTATTAAAGTGGAAGAGCATACTGTCGAAGCCAGCCATCAATCTGGCGAATACGGGGTCGTTATGGCCGAAGCCGAGCATCTCACGGCACATCTGGTCGAAAAGGCCGAAGAGGTAGAAGGCCGGCATCATCATTTCCATGTGGACTTCCCACTGTAGCCTGTCCACCTGCATGTAATCGTCGAAGCAGTCGAGGAGATCGATGTTGCTCAGTTTCTTGATATCCTGGTACTTCTTCAGGCCGTACTTTTTTCTGAGCTTGCGGTAGGCTTTCATCAGGTCGGCCTTGCGTTTTTCCCAGACAGCGTCGAAGTCCTCGATATAGGGCTTTATCCTGTCTCTGAATACCAGCTGACGTTGCTTGGCTTCCTCGGGCGAGGTCTCAATCACAGTGGGGTACGGGTAACCGTCAATGAACCTGATGTCCCAGCCCCTGGTGGTGGGCAGGCAGAGCCGTTCGGCACCCCGCTGGATGGAACGGTAGGCCCATCGGCCCCAGCTCTCGACAAAAAAAAGAGGCCGCCAAGGCGGTGTTCCGTGACCGACGTCGGCTAGCCAGACCGTATAGTTCTTGAGGTCGTTCTCTTCATCAAACTCGAAGCGCGGTACACCGTATACAGCAGCCATTTCGATTAGAAATACTATATCTTAAAGCTAGTACTTAGTCAATCCTATTTGGCAAAAATTTAGTTGAAGTGATACCGGTACTAACGACGCCAGTCACCGGGAGGCATACCACCCCCATTGGGGAAACCATCGCCATCACCGAAGCCGTCACCGAACAATGAGCCGACAATGGTAACCGTGTTTGAAATCACAAAACTGGCAATTTGGTCACCGCCGCTGTATTCTCCTCCTGAATATAGACCGTCGCTAACCGTACCCGTCGAGCTACCCCCGGTGTAAACGATATAGCTGGTACCCTCTTCCAGTTCGGGAGAGCAGAATACTACCGATTGATAGGCCGTAGTCGGCACGAAGGTAAGCACTTCTTCGCCGTTTTCGGTTTCGATGTGAAGCGTAGTGCCCGCCGGCTGTACCGATGAAAGGAATAGCAGCACTGAATATTGGGTAGACGACATGTCGGGAGCCTGTGCCATAAACGAGCTGCCGACAGCGATAATAAAACCACCGCTGACCTGGAAGCCGTTATAGTAATCCACGGCACCATTCATGGGACTTGACGGCCCATTGATGATAACAACGCCTCCGGTCATAGTTATTGAGCCGTTTATATCTAGGCCATCGCCGATAGCCTGGATTACGGTATAGCCACCGTTGATGCAGAGGTGATTATTGCCGGAAAGGTTGAAGTCGGTTTGTCCCGGAGGTCTCATCGTCTGGCCGCCACCAGCAGCGCCGGAGACGTTTATAGCGTCATCACTGGACACGATGTGGATATTACCGTCATTGATGGTAATGGCGGCGCTTTCGATGCCCTCGTAGCACTTGGTAATGTTTATATCGGCGCCGTTAACCTCCAAAGTGAGGTCAGAGTGTATGCCGTCGTCGCCGGAGGCTAAAACAATGTCTCCGCCGCTAATCGTCAGGATGTTATTGGAATGGAGGGAGTCATCGGCGGAATCTATATTGATAGTACCGCTCGTGATTTCCAGATAGGCACCGGCCTTTAACCCCTTGGCGCTGGTATTAGAGTTACCGTTATCGGGAGTGTCTTCCGTATCCCATCTCTCCCTGCCCATATCCCTCCGAAAACCGTCACCGATAGTCGGGCTATAACCGCTAGCGGTGCTGCCGTCACCCGTAGTTATTTTTATATCGCCGTCGCTGACAATAAGGCCCGTTTCCGCCTGAATGCCGTCCTCGCCGGCAGTGATATTTATCATGCCGCCCTCGATGAAGACAAGGCCCTTTGCCGCATCCTCGTCGTTATTGGATTGCATACCGTCGCCGCCCGCGTCCACGGTGATATTACCGTCCTTGATAGCCAGGCAGTCCCGGCCCTTGATGCCATCGTTGGCGGCGTTTACCGTGATATTGCCGCTAATGATTTTAAGCTCGTCTTTGCTTTGAATGCCGTTGTTGTAGTTAGCCTCGACGGTCAGCGAACCGTTGCCGTTAATAGTGAGGTCGTCCTTGCTGAAAATAGCGGCGTTGGGTTCGTCCGACTCCGCGTCCTCCAAGATATAGGTATCCCCGTCCCTGATGTAATTTTCGGTGCCGTCGGCCAGGGTAATGACTACTTTTGCCGCGTCGACAACATAAATGGGAGCGCTCGTGGAACAGCTGATATCCGCTCCGTTCAGGACGAGCCTTACCGTTGCCTTGTCTTCGGTATCAACGATTATCTGCCCATCGTCCAGTATGCCGCTCAGGCTGTAGGTGCCTGCGGAAATAATAGTTATACTGGTACCGATAACCATGGCCCCACCCCCGACCAGTTTTATCGAATCGCCTTTCAGGGAGATAGCGGACGTTGAAACGCTATCCCATCTGGAATACTCGTCGTCGTTATCATATTCAACGGAAACGTCGCTATAGTTAACAACCGAGTCCTGAATTTCATTTCCGTCCCCGTTGGCGTACTGGGGCGCCGATGCGTTATCCCCGGAGCCGGCGTTGCCGTCGGAACAAGCTATAAGACCGGGAATTAGAGCCAACACCAGGGTCAACACCAGCAATACCGTCGTTATTCTTTTCATTTCCAGTCCACCCCCTATCGATACTCCCCTCCGGACGGGTACTAACTGATGAAAAGCTCGACCTTGGTCGTTCCTACCAGCTCGTTAAGCTCGTTGGTAAAAGCGGCCCAATCGAATTTCGGCTGACGCCGATAGCGATAGTGGAGGCTTATCCGGTCGTCCACCGTCGACATCGTGTCCAGGCTCAGGTCATGGAGTCGTTCGTTGAGGAAAGCCGAAAGTTTCTTTTCCAGTCCGGGGAAGGAAGCCTGGTCTACGGAAATCATCAGGTGCCCTCCCCCACCCGCCAGACTGCCCCGGTTCTTCACCAGCCGCCTGACCCACAGTGTTATGAAAACGATGGCGAACAGGATAGCCGTCGGTATCATGTTGCCCGTCGCCATGCCGATTGAAGAAGCAATCAGAAGCAGGAGAAAGCCTATCTCGGCCGGGTCTTTTATCGGCGTGCGGAAACGGACGAAAGAGAGCGCCCCCAGGAGACCGATACCGAGGGGGATGGACGTTTGGATAACCAGGAATATCATGGTGATAGCGGGGCCGCCAATGAGAAAAGTACGGTTTACACCGGCCCCGATATGTCTCGAACCGTAAAAAAGCTGGTACATGAAATAAACGATTACAGAAGCTACCAGCGACAGTCCGATACGAACGACAGCCTCCCACACTCCCAGGGGAGCACTGAATAGAGTTGTCAGCTCTTCTAGCATATTGTGCCTCCTGTTGTTATTGTGTTGCGGTCTTGGTCATGGTTGGTTACTGTCATATTATCCTTCCCGAAGGCGACAGGCGCCCGATACTTCCCGGCGTCTCGGTATGCGATTCGATACAAATCGAGAATTTGGAGAAGCGGCTCCAGTCTAAGTCCATTATCCTTATCCGGCGCAGCGTTAGCGGCAGGTCGAAATCGTGCCCCTTAACCTCAAGAACTCCGCCCGGTAACTCCAGATCCCTTTCTCCATAGCCAAGCTCAGGGGCTACCGTGGTGGAGCGTATGCGGCAATCGAGAGCCACGCTTGCCCCGGTCAGCATCTCGCTGAAACGGTAGCGCCAGTAGGATATCTTAATTACCGGCTGTAGCATCTCGGGTGGGAAATAACCGAAATCGGCCATGGTGTCAGCCAGCAGTGTTTTAGAGATGATACCTCTACCGAGACGGTTCGTGGCAAGATAGTCCGCCGGTATCTGCAATTGACGACGCTGTTTGGTGCCGGCAAAGCCGCGTCTTGACTTTAACTCCAAAAATACGGGTTGCATTCCGTGGAGGTCTTTGTCCTCGCCGTACCAGCGTATACGCACCTTGTCCTTACGAAAGTCTCCCGAGGCAGAACGCTCGTATTGGTCCAGGTCGGTCGTGTCGAAATAAAGGCTATTTATCTGCTCGGAGGGATAGGTGCTACTGGCAAGGCACAACTGGCGAAGAAGCCCGTGAGCCACCCCGATATTGCGGGGCAAAATGAAAAACTTGCGCTCGATACGCCAGTTCGCCCGCGACCTATCCTTGGTGGGCCGCCTTATCGCTAAAGCCATATTTCTCCCTTTCCCTTAAGACTAATCAGTGCGCCGGGGCGCGAAGTCGCCGCCCCAATTGCCGCCGAAACCGCCCATCATGCTCCTGCTGCCGTTGATAGCTGCCCGCAGCCGGCCATAACCAGGAGCACGACGATAAACAAGGATTGCTTTGTTTTCATGGCTTTGCTTTCTACCGGCTTTCGGGTACGGGTAACAGTTTACCGTAGCTTAACACAGGATGAAGGCACTGAACAGGGTTTTTCGTCACGAAACGGGGCTTTCGGCCGTGATTTCATGGCGGACTGGTATGACAATCATCACCCGCGGCGCGCTTAATCTATGACGGGGGTTACATGCAATAAAAAGAGCGATGAACTATAATGGCGCTGTGGAGAGAACTACGCCCCATTCGGACGCGATACGCCTGATTCGCTTTGCCGCCGTGCTCTGGCTCGGCTACCTCATCGTGCTGCTTCTGTTCAGCCAGTCTTCCCCGTCGCCGCCCCACCCCAACCGCTTCTATTATTACGGCGCGCTGGGCGGCATTGCCCTGATTTGTCTGGGACTGGCTTACTGGCGCTGGCTTCAGACAAAGCTCAGGCAGTTTTTTATCCCGTTGATAGTCACCATCGTCACCGTCCTGCCGCTGCTGGTCAACCACTGGCTCGGCCTTTTCTCCCCACTCGGCCCCCGCTTCACCACCCCCGAAAGCTCGATACTGGCCGTTTTCCCCTTCCTTTTCATCGGGCTACTGCTGGTGGCCTGGCAGTACAAGTGGTTTTACATACTGCTGGTTATCCTGGGGATTACCGGCGTGAACCTGAGTATAGTCTGGTCATACGCACCGCCGGGCACCCTTCCCTTTTGGGGATGGTCGGTGGTGACCCTGATTCAGACCGTTATCTTCTTGGCGGTGGGCTTTTCCATCAGCTACCTGATGAGCCGCCTGCGACGCCAGCAACAATCGCTGGAAGAGGCCAATATGCGCCTCACCCACTACGCCAGCACGCTGGAACAGCTGGCTACCACCCGGGAGCGCAACCGTCTGGCGCGGGAGTTGCACGATACCCTGGCCCATACCCTGAGCGGCCTTTCCGTCCAACTGGAGACGATAAAAGCCTACTGGGAGGTTGACCCGAAGGCAGCAAGGACACTGCTCGACGAGTCCTTGACTTCCGCCCGCTCCGGACTGAAAGAGACGCGCCGGGCTTTACAGGCGCTGCGCGCCAGCCCGCTGGACGATTTGGGACTGGTGCTGGCTTTGAATACCATAGCCCGGGACGCTGCCGAGCGCGCCAACCTGGAGCTGGAGCTTTCCGTAGCCGAGGATATACCGGCTTTATCTCCCGACGTGGAGCAGGGCGTATATCGAGTAGCCCAGGAAGCCATCGCCAACGTGGTGAGCCACGCCGGCGCCAGAAAGCTGGCGGTCAGGCTGGAGTTTATCGGGGACAAGCTAACCCTCGGCATTGAGGACGACGGCGCCGGTTTCGCTATGGATAAAGTTGATAAAGCCACCCATTTCGGGCTGACCGGTATTGAAGAACACGCCCGTTTCATCGGCGGCAAGCTCAATGTCATAAGCAAAGCGGGGGCTGGCACGACCGTGCGCCTGACGGTATAATCGGAAATGAAGATGAAGGTTATTATCTGTGACGACCAGGCCATCGTCCGCGACGGGCTGGAGATGCTGCTCAAGCTGGAGCCGGATATCGATGTCGTCGGCACCGCCGAGGACGGCGCCGAGGCGGTGGAGCTGACGGCCAAGAAAAGCCCCGACCTAGTCCTGATGGATTTAAAGATGCCGGTGATGAACGGTGTTGAAGCCACCCGCCAGATAAGAGCCAGATACCCCGATGTCAAAGTCCTGGTGCTCACCACCTATGACGACGACGAGTGGGTCTTCGACGCTATCAACGCGGGAGCTTCGGGCTACCTACTTAAAGACACCCCCCGCGACGAGGTGGTTAAGGTCATCAGAGGCACGGTAAGCGGCAAGGTCTATATCGACCCCTCCGTGGCCGGCAAAGTGATTGAGCATGTCTCCAACCAGTCCGTTGCTTCCCCCACCATGATTACCGATAAGCTGACGGAGAGGGAGATAGAGGTGTTGCGCCTGCTGGCCAGGGGCCTGAATAACAAGGACATAGCCGAGCGCCTCTTTCTCTCCGAGGGCACGGTGCGTAACCACGTCAGCACCATACTTTCCAAGCTAAATGTCGCTGACCGTACTCAGGCCGCCGTCGTCGCCCTGCAGCACGGGCTGAAATAGGCTATTTACCCGCCAGATAGACGATAACGTCGCCCACATTCGTCCCCGTGTCCCCGGTTTCTACCAGCGAGTTGCCGATAGCCTTGAGCAACGTGTTGCTGTCGCATTTCTCGATATAGGCGGCTATGTCCAGGCCTTTAGCCTTGGCAGTATCCAGCGAGTTCCGGTCAACCATAGCGCCGGCGACATCGGGCAGGAAGTCGGAGCCGTCGGTACCGACGGCAGCCACCAG
This sequence comes from Dehalococcoidia bacterium, assembly GCA_050123275.1. GTDB lineage: Bacteria > Chloroflexota > Dehalococcoidia > Dehalococcoidales > BS750m-G39 > E44-bin88. The sequence goes on along the minus strand of JASFHK010000006.1, from coordinate 74,042 downwards.
CCAGTTTTCGGGATAGTCCGCCAGCGCCAGCATGGAGACGGCGGCGTAGTGCTGATTGCGGCCTCCACTGCCCGCTTCGGGCGGCAGCTTGATGGTGGTCTCGCCGCCGATGAGCAGCACGTCGTGCCCCGCGTGTTTGTTAGCGATTATCTCTCCGGCCCTGAAGCGGGCGACCCCGGCGGTATCGCCGGTCTGGCGGCTGGTTAGGATAAGGGAGTTGAGCCCCAACTTCCCGGCCTCTCCGGCCATCGCCTCCAGCGCCAGCCCGTTATCGCCGATTACATAGTTGCGGCAGTTTTCCAGTGTCTTGGGCGTCTCCGGCGCTTCACCTTTTATCCCTTTTTCGATGTAGCCGACCACGCTCCGGGGGGCTTTGGCGAGCAGGTCGTACCGCTTTAGCACCCCATGAGCCTCAGCGAAGGTGGAGGGGTCGGTAACGGTGGGCCCGGAGGCAATAGTAGCCAGGTCGTTACCGACGACATCGGATAGTATCAGGGAAATCACCCTGGCCGGTGCGTAAAAAGCGCCTAAGCTACCGCCCTTGATCCGGGAAAGGTGCTTCCTGACGATATTGACCTCGTCTATGCTAGCCCCGGAGCCGATGAGCAACCCGGTGACGGCCTGCTTGTCTTCCAGGCTTATTTCGGCCACGGGGTAAGGCATCAGCGCCGAGCCGCCGCCGGAGAGCAGGCAGACGACGATATCCTTTTCGCCTATTGAGTAACGCTTTTTTAAGGCCAGCATGGCCTCGACGCCGTTAAGGCCGCGCCGGTCGGGAACGGGGTGACCCGCGATTACGGCCTTAACCCTTTGTGTTTTGACCTCGCCGCCCTTAAAATTGACCGTGCCCGCGGTTATGTTTTCGGCACCGACGATTGACTCCAGCGCCTGCGCCATAAGCCCGCTGGCCTTGCCGCCGCCGATAACGAAAAGCCGCCCCTCTTTCAGGTGGAAACTATCCCCTTTTACGTCCAGAGTACGTCTGACGGCATCATAGCCGACAGCCGCCTTCATTATGTTTACCGGCAACACGCTTCTGATACCGGCTTCGATTATCCTTAGTGCCTTTTCCCTGGTTGCGGAGGTGGCCAGATCACCGTGGTTTTTGACTATCATCTCCCTCCTATAATACACCAGGAATCCGGCTCGCGGAATACAACCAGGCGGTAAGCTTGACGCGAACTATAAATAACTTCTAAAATTGTCCAAAGGTCCTGGGCGGTGGCGGAACCTCAAAGAAAGGAAACCAGTGTAGTACCATGGCAGACGTAACGTGGCGCAATTACAAAGAGAAAAAGCACTCCAGTCCTTCCCCTCTGAAAGGCATCAGGGTACTAGAGGTTTGCACCCTGCTGCTGGGCCCGGCCGGCCCCGGCTTCTTGGCCGAGATGGGCGCCGAGGTCATCAAGTGTGAAATTCCACCCATGGGCGATACCTGTCGCGACCTGACCCCCTTCGGTTATCACTTTCGTGAGCAGGGGGTGGCCTTCGCCCATATGAACACCAACAAGTACTGGATGGGTCTCGACCTGCATCTCAGAGAGGCGCAAAAGATATTCCAGGAGCTCGCCGCCAAGGCCGACATTATTGAGAATAACCTCCGCCCGGGAGTCATGGAGAGCTGGAATATCGGCTACCGCCAGATACGTGAAATCAACCCCGGCATCATTTACCTGGCCAAGAACGGCTTCGGCCAGTGGGGGCAGTACGCCCACGAAAACCGCCCCTCTAACGACGGCGCTTCGCAGGCTTTTTCGGGGTACGCCTGGCTTTCCAGCTTCCTCGGCCAGCCGCCCCTGAAGAACCGACTGTACATCTGCGATAACTACGGCGCCCTAATGGGCGAGCTGGCGGCATTGACCGCCTTGCACTACCGGGAGAAGACGGGTAAGGGACAGTTCATCGAGCTGTCCCAGACCGAGGCTATCATGCGGGCGATAACCTGGGTTTGGCCCTACCAGCAGCTCACGGGCAAGACGGCCATGCCCTCCGGCAACCGCGATTTATCTATCTGCCCCGCCGACACCTTCTATTGCGCTGACGGCAGCTTCGTGGCTATCGCCGCCCCCGCCCCGGATGAGTTCAAGGGATTATGTAAAGCAATGGGCCGGCCGGAACTGGCCGACGACCCGCGCTTCAAGGAGCACCTGGCGCGTCTCAAGGACGATAACGCCACCGCCATTCTCAAGATTATCGCCGACTGGGCGAGAACGAAGACTACCCAAGAAATCGAGGCACTGGCGGCAGAGAATGGCTTCGCCGCCAGCCATGTCTATAACACCAAAGAAGTGGTGGAGGACAGGCATTTCCGGGAGCGCGGCTTCATGACCGAGGTGAACGACGCCATGCTCGGCAAATACCTCGACCACGAGCTGCCGGTGATGATGTCGCAGAGCCCTCCCAAGGTCGAATGGGGAGCCAGGCCGGTGGGCTTCGACAACGAATATATCCTGACCGAGGTGCTGGGTAAGACGGAGGCTGAGATTAAGCACCTGTATCAATGCGGCGCCCTAGGTAAATGGGCCGATGCTCCCACCCGCCGCCCGCCTTCGGACTGGGACGGTAAGGCCGGGGTGAGAACGTCTTTGGACCTGTCGCAGTTCGCCGCCAAGGCCCCTCCCGATAAGAAAAAGAAGGCCGCCCTTGAAGAGCAGGCCGCCTTTCTGCAATTAATCAGGGATAGGGATGACCCTGTCATCGCCCACACTAAGCCCGAAGCCCTGGACGACATAACCGTCCTCGACCTGAGCTACAAGAGCTACGCCGGTTGCTACTGCTCCTCGATGCTGGCCGAGTTCGGGGCCAAGGTACTGCGCATAGAGCCGCCCGAGGGGGACTTCATACGGACCTGCACCCCCTACGGCATGCTGCACCAGGGCGAGGGGCTCAACTACCTGACCGAGGGCCGTAACAAGCGCCACATTACCCTCAACCTTAAAGAGGCCGCGGGCAGGGAGATACTGAAAAAACTGGTGGCTAAAGCCGATGTGCTCATCGAGACCTTCCTGCCGGGGGTGATGGATGAGTGGGGCGTCGGCTACGAGGAATTAAAGAAGCTCAACCCGAAGCTGATATTCGCTTCCATCACCGGCTACGGGCAGTTCGGGCCGATGAGCCGTAACCCGATGCCCGACTACGATAATATCGCCCAGGCCCGCTCTTCGGTGCAATCGGCGACGGGGGAGGTCATGCCCGAAGGCAAGAGCTACGACGATTGCCCCTGGGCGGTGCCCACCAAGGCCGGGCCCTGGATAGGCTGGATACAGCCGGGGACGTTTATGGGCGTGGGTATACTGGCGGCGTTGCACTGGCGAAAGACGAGCGGCCGGGGACAGGCGTTGGACGTGGCCACGGCGGAAGCCTACGCCCGCTTCGACGACTACGCCGCCCTGTGGTACCAGGAAACGGGTATTATCTGCGAGCGCTTCGGCAGCCTGGATATCGCCGGCTGGCTCTACTGTTTCGCGCCGACCAAGGACGGCGCCGTTTTCCTGGGCGGCTTGAGGCTGGAGATGTGGCAGGCCTTCGCCGATATGGTGGGGAAATGGGACGAGTGGGGTGCCGCCGACTGGAAGACGCTGCAGTTTTTTATGCGTAAGGAAGAGCAGTTGAAATGGGCACCTCTGGTCTTTGCCGAAACACGCAAATACACCAACGACGAGCTGGTAACCATGTCGATAGAGTATTCCCAAAAAGGGCGCCTGGCCCCCATCACACCGGTGGTGGCGCCGGTCTGCTCCCCTATGGAGCCGATGAAAGACGCTAACTGGCTGGACAGGGGCATGTTCACCCCGGTTAAGGACCCTGTCTACGGAGAGATTATCGTCGCCCAGGCCCAGCATAAGATGACCAAAACACCCATCAGGACGAAGTGGGTTTGCCAGCCCGTGGGCCATGAAAACGAGGCCGTCTACCGGGAATATCTGGGCTTCGACGCCGCCCGGTTAGACGAGTTGAAAAAAACGGGTATAATATAGGTAGGAAACATATGGACTTAGCTAACCTGGTGGTTCTTATCCGTAGCGGCGGCGAGGTTGCCAGCGGCGTGGCACACAAGCTGGCGCGCGCCCGCTTCCGCGTCTGCATGACGGAGACGGCGCAACCGCTGGCCGTCAGCCGCGGGGTCGCCTTCTGCGAGGCGATATACGAGGGGGAAAAAGAGGTCGAGGGAATAATCGCCCGCAGGATATACTCGCCGGATGATATCGCCCGGGTGTGGCGCCAGAAGGAGCTGCCTATTCTCGTCGACCCGGAGACGCTGGCTAAAGACGCCCTCAGGCCCGCCGTGCTTATCGACGCGCTGATGGCCAAGAAAAACACCGGCACCAGGCCCAGCGACGCCCCGCTCGTCATCGGTCTGGGGCCCGGCTTCAAGACCAACGATGATGTCCACGTGGTCATCGAGACCAACAACAGCGAGCGCCTGGGACGGGTAATCACCAGGGGCGGGGCGGAGGCGAACACGGGCATACCGGTCACCATCGGCGGCCTGACCACGGAAAGGGTCTGGCACTCCCCTAGCGACGGACAGTTCCTCACCGACAAGGGAATCGGCGATATGGTGGCGGCGGGCGACGTGGTGGCCAGGGTCGGCGAGCACCAGTTCAAAGCGGAGATAGACGGCGTCATCCGGGCCTTGCTTCGCGACGGGACCACGGTGACCAAAGGCACCAAGCTGGGCGAGGTTGACCCTTCCAAAGATATAGACGCCTGTTACACCATCCGCCCCCGGGTAAGAGCGATTGCGGGCGGTGTCCTGGAAGCGATAATGATGCGTTTTAACGTTTGAGGAGTAACCAGTATGGTTGATATATATCAGGAAATCGTCAGGATTAAAGAGAAAGGCGGAGAAGCCGCGCTGGTAACCATTGTTTCCGCCAGCGGCTCCACGCCCCGTGAAGAAGGCACCAAGATGCTGGTCAAGCCCGACGGCTCCATTATCGGCACCGTCGGCGGTGGCGGCCTGGAGGCGCAGGTAATCGAGGAGGCCGTCAAGGTAATCAAACAGGCCAAGCCCCGGCGCTTCCACATGAGCCTGACGGCCAAGGAGGCCGAGGAGTCGGGGATGATATGCGGCGGTGAGCTGGATGTCTTTATCGAGCCTATTCTGACAGCGCCCACTATGTATATCTTCGGCGGCGGGCACATCTCGCTGCCGCTGGCGCAGATGGGCAAGATGCTCGGTTTCGATGTTGCCGTTATCGACGACCGCGCCGAGTTCGCCAACGCCGAGAGGTTCCCTGAGGCGGAAACCGTTATCGCCGCCGACTTCAACGAGTCGTTCGCCCAGCTGAAAATAGACAAGTCGAGCTACATCGTCATCGTTACCCGCGGCCACCAGCACGACGAGCTGGTCCTGGAGTGGGCCATAACCACGCCCGCCAAATACATCGGCATGATCGGCAGCAAGACCAAGGTCCAGACGACATACGACCACCTGCTGGCCAAGGGGGTGCCGCAAAAGACGCTGGACGCTGTCTTCTCCCCTATCGGGCTGGCTATAGGCGCCCAGGCCCCCGAGGAGATAGCCGTCAGCATCATGGCTGAGATAATAAAGGTACGGCGCACCTAACCGTCTTTCAAGCGTTCCTCGTGGCTGTAGACGTTCATCCGCCCCTCGCGGGCGAAGCCGATTAAGGTCAGCCCCAGCTTTTTAGCCAGTTTCACCCCCAAATCGGTGGGCGCGGCCCCGGAGACGAGCCAGAGCACTTCTCTCCGCGCTACTTTTTCTACTATCTCGGATGATACCCTGCCGCTGGTGATAAGCAGCTGCCCTGCGGTATCCATCCCCTCCATAAAGCACCGGCCGAAGACCTTGTCTATGGCGTTGTGACGGCTAATGTCCTCGGCAAAGACGAGCATGCTCTCACGGTCGCACAAGGCGGCGCTGTGAACGCCGCCCGTGGCCTGGAAAAGCTCGGAGCGCCGTCCGAACTCGTCTAATAGAGCCGTAATTTCGGCGACTGAAATTTCGATACCGGATGTGACCTTTTTCACCGGAGAGGGTTTCGCTTCTTCCGCCTTGATCCAGACCGTGCTTTTAGGTATGTCGACGGTTATCAGCTCGATAGACCGCCTGTCCTTGAGTAATCCCTTAGATAGCAGAAAGCCGACCGCCAGATGGCCCAAATCGGAGGGGGAACAGGCGATGGTTGTCAGTTTACGCTCGTTGAGGAAAATTGTGAGAGGCAGCTCTCTGGCCACGGCGTCGCGGCGGGCGCTCCGGCCTTGCCCGTCAACCCTGATAATGGGTAGCTTTTTACTGTCCGGGGTCATGGAACGTCGCCTTTTGGAAACTGAGTGGTCGGGGTGGGCGGATTTGAACCGCCGACCTCAGCGTCCCAAACGCTGCGCGCTAGACCAACTGCGCTACACCCCGCTTCACAGAGTATAGCAAGGCAATAGGTGGGGGTCAATGCGTGGAAACTTGATTTAGCGGCGGCAGCTAAAGGCGATTTCGAGCTTACTTCTTGGCTGCTGCGCCGCTGTCGCTCGCCTTCTTCTTGAGCGCCGCGTAATCGGCCGCCACCCGCTGCTGTATCTTTTCCAGCAGGTCGTCGGAAAGATGGCGGAACCTGCCCTGCAGCTTCAGATATTCGGTGACCGGCTGAAGCTTGGGGAAATCGTAGTTCAGCTTATAGTTGCCGTCCGTCACTTCGTAGAGGGGGAATATACCCGTCTTTACCGCCAGCTTGCCCATGCTTATCGTCGCGTCGGTGGGACACCTCCAGCCGGTGGGACATACGGAAAGAATATGAATATAGCTGGGGCCGGGGGTTTCGGCGGCCTTCTTTACCTTTTTCATCAGGTCGTTGGCATAGCTGGGGCAGGCGGTAGCCACGTAGGGAATGTTGTGGGCGGCGGCTATCTCCGGCATGTTCTTCTTCCAGCTGACCTGGCCAATGCTCTTCTTGCCCGCCGGCGAGGTGGTGGTGGAAGCGCCGTAGGGAGTGGCCGAGGAACGCTGGATACCGGTGTTCATATAGGCTTCATTATCGAAGCAGATGTAAACGAGGTCGTGTCCCCTTTCCAGAGCGCCGGAAAGCGCCTGGAGGCCGATATCACTGGTGCCGCCGTCGCCGGCCATAGCTACTACCGTGATATCCTTCCGGGCGATACGCCCCTTCTTCATCAGCATCTTCAGGCCGGCTTCGATACCCGAAGCCACCGCCGCCGTGTTCTCGAAAAGGGTGTGAATCCAGGGCACCCTCCAGGAGGTGGTGGGCAACGGCGAGGATACAATCTCCATGCAGCCGGTAGCGTTGGCGATAACGGTATTGGGCCCCAAAGCCTTGCAGGCCAGCCTAACCGCCAGCACTTCACCGCAGCCGATACAGGCACGATGGCCGGGGACGAAGTATTCGTCTTTATCTCTCAGTTCGGGAACATAAGCGTCGTTGTTCTGCATTAATCCCTCACCCCAAAAATCTCATACTCGTTGGGACTGCCCTTTCGGGCAATCTCGATGCCCTTGTCGATTATCGTCTCGAAGTTGGCCGGAGTGATATCCCGTCCGCCCAGGCCGGCCACGAAGCTGACGATCTTGGGTTTTTTGGCTTCACCGTAGAGGGCCGCCTTTACCTCGGAGCAGACCGGCCCGCCGGGGCCGCCGAAGGAAAGCGCCCTGTCGACGACGATAAGGTTTTCGGCGCCCTTGACCGCGGCGCGGAACTCCTCGAAGGGGAAGGGGCGCCAGAGGCGGAACCTGACCAGGCCCACTTTCTTGCCTTCGTCCCGCAGCTTATCGATGACCGTCATCGCCGTCTCGCTGAAGCTGCCCATTGTCAGCAGCAGCGTCTCGGCGCCCTCGGTCTTATAGCTTTCCACCGGGGAGTATTTGCGTCCGAAGGACTTGGCGAACTCATCCCAGACCTTCAGTATTACCTCTTTGGAGGCTCTCAGGTTGACTTCCTGCGCCCACTTGGCTTCGGTGTAGATGGCGGGCGGACCGAAGTCGCCCATGGTTACCGGCTTGTCGGGGTGCAACGGCAACGGGTATTTGTTGGGCGGCAGGAACTTATCGATTTTATCCTGGTCGGGGAAGATTATCGGTTCGATAACGTGCGAAAGGTGAAAGCCGTCGAGGTGAATCATCACCGGCAGCAGCACCTTGGGGTCTTCGCCGATACGGAAGGCGCAGAAAAGGTTATCGACTACCTCCTGCCCATTCTCGGCGAATATCTGAATCCAGCCGGTGTCACGCACAGCCATAGCGTCGGAATGGTCTCCCCAAACGCTCAGGGGAGAGGAAAGGGCGCGGTTGGCTACCGCCATCACTACGGGCAGGCGCATTGACGAGGCAACGTAGAGCACCTCGTGCATTAACTCCAGCCCCTGCCCCGCCGTGGCGGTAAAGGTTCTGGCGCCGGCGGCCGCCGAGCCGAGACAGGCGCTCATCGCCGAATGCTCCGACTCTACGGGGATATAGGCGGCGTCCAGCTCGCCGTTGGCTACCAGCTCCGCCAGGTGCTCGACGATATGAGTCTGGGGGGTAATGGGATAGGCGGCGACGACATCGGCGTTAGCCATTCTGACGGCATCGCCCAGAGCCACGGATACTTCAAGACCTAGTTTCCTGGGCATTACTCCTCCTCCTCAACCATGGTTATTACATCGGTGGGGCACTCGCTGGCGCAGATGCCGCAGCCCTTGCAGTGGTACATATCGGCTTCGAAATAGCCGTCTTCGTTCTCAAAGACACAACCCTCGGGGCAGTAGGTCTGGCAAAGCCCGCACTTGGTGCACTTGGTGAAGTCATAGGTGGGCTTCTGCGAGCGCCAGTCGCCGGTCTTATATTGAATAGCGCTACCCGGCTCGGTGACGATGGCACCGATTTCCAGGTCTTTCCAGGTTAGTTCACTATCTAGTTTGGCCAAAACCCTACTCCTTTAGCTCGGTTTCCTGGTAAGCCCTTTTCATGGCGTTAACGTTCTTTTCGGCAATGCGGCCGAAACGGTCGTGTAACGGTTTGACCACCGAATCCAGTTTCACGACGCCGGTAGCTTTGAGCAGCGCGCCGACCATGGTGGTGTTGGTGATGGGCACGCCCAGAACCTCACGGGCGATATGGGTGGCGTCAACCTTGGCCAGCCTGCAATCGGCCTGGATTTTAGCCCCGATTTCGTCGAAGGACTTGCTGGTGTTGATTATCACCAGGCCGTCTTTCTTCAATCCCGCGGCGACGTTGACGATGGCGAGCAGGCCGGGGTCAAGCACTACCACGACGTCGGGGTGGGTTATCTCGGCCCGGATGCGGATAGGCTCCTGGCTGTCAATCCTGACGAAGGCCAGCACCGGCGCTCCCCGGCGCTCCGGACCGAAGCTGGGGAATGCCTGAGCGAATTTGTCCTCGCTTATCGCCGCCTGGGCTACCAGTTCGGCGGAAGTAACCGCTCCCTGCCCGCCGCGACCGTGCCACCTGATTTCCACAAGCTGGTTTTTAGCTACCACTACATACTCTCCAAACTTACTAAGAAAAGTACCCCTGGAGCGACTCGAACGCTCGCACCCAGCTCCGGGGGCTGGTGCTCTATCCAACTGAGCTACAGGGGCGAGATTTATATATGATACCCTATAACTGAAGCTGGATGCAAATCTTTTAGGCTTTTCCCGGGGGAGATTTGACCACGAGCACCGGAATCGGGCTTTCCTGAATGACTTTTTGAGCGGTGCTGCCGAAGACCCACTTGGTCATGCCCGAGTGGCCGTGAGTGGCGATGGCGATAAGGCTGACTCGCTTCTTCTTGGCGTAGCCGAGTATTTCCTTAACAACGTCGCCCGACTTGATTTCGGCCTTGAGCTCGCCCTTGGTTCTTTGCAGCCGTTTGTAAACTTTATCCAGATACTCCCTGGCTTCCGCCTTGAAGGTTTCGATTTCGGTTTCAGGATACTGTATGTGGTCGATGCCGCCGACGGTATGCACGTCCTGCGCATGCGGCACCACGTCGAGTAGAATAACCTCCGCCTCCAAAGTGGATTTAAGCTCTTTGACGCGGGTTATGGCGGCCTCACCGGCTTCGGAGCCATCCAGGGGTAATAGAATACTGCTTATCAGGCGCTCTTTCTTGGCTTTACGCCGCTTGGTTTCCTTGACGAGCAGCAACGGCACGCCGGTGGCGGCAGTTATCTTGCTGGCGATACCCTCCGAAGCCCAGGGAATTATGCCCGAGCGCCCGTGAGAAGCCATCACGATGAGCCTGATATCGTTCTTCTCGGTGTATTTGACTATCTCCTCTACCGGCTTACCCGACAGCAGCACGTGGCTGACCTTCCTGACCAGCTTCTTGGTCTCCGTGGCCATTTTCTCCAGGTAAAGCTCGTGCATGTGCCGGTATTCCTCTTCATCGGAATCGCCGACGTAGAGCAAGATAATCTCGGATTTGAAAGCGACGGCCAGCTCTTGAGCGTAAGGCAGGGCCAACTCGGCCAACTCGGAGCCGTCTAGCGGGACCAGTATTCTCTTCCACATTTGCCTCACCTCCCTCTAAGCGTACCTGAGCGCCAGATATAACCAGCATAGACCGACCACTAATATCATGGCCGGAATGGCGTATTTACAGAATCTGCCCCAGCTGATGGGATAGCCCTCTTTTTCGGCGATAGCGGTGCCGACAACGTTAGCCGAAGCGCCGATGGGGGTGGCGTTGCCGCCGATATCGGTGCCCAGCGCCAGCGTCCAGGCCATCGGGTGCAGGTCCAGAGTGGCCGCGCGGGCCAGCTTCTGGATAACGGGGACCATAGTGGCAGCGAAGGGTATGTTATCCACGATAGCCGAAGCGAAGGCGGATATCCAGAGGATAAGCGGTATCACCAGCATCAAACTGCCGCCGGAGATATCGCCGATAAAGTTGGCCAGCATTTCGAGCACGCCGGTAACCTCCAGGCCGCCGACGCAGACGAAAAGCCCGATAAAAAAGAGCAGAGTACGCCAATCGATACGGCTGATAATATGCGGGGCTTTCCGCCCTGTCGCCGCCAGCGTAATGACGGCGGCAATCACGCCGATAAAAGCCATGGAAAGACCGGTTTCGGAGTGGGTGACTATCAGGACGATGACGGCCAGAAAGATGCCGGCGTTGATGCGGAAAAGACGCGGGTTAACGATGGCCTCGCTGGGCTCGGGGTATTTTTCGGTGGGGTTATCCTCCTGGTTTTTCTGGGAGCTGGTGAGCACCTTGCGGAAGGCGAAATAGAAAAAAGCCAGGGTGACCCCCATGCATATCCAGGCGATAATGCCGGTGTTGGTGAAAAAGTCCATGAAATTATAGCCGAGAGCGGTGCCGATAATGATGTTGGGCGGGTCGCCGGACATGGTGGCGGCGCCGCCGACATTAGAAGCGAAGATTTCGGCGATTATCACCGGCACCGGGTCGAACTTAAGCAAGCGCGCCAGCTCTATGGTGACCATGGCCAGGAAAAGGAGCACGGTGATGCTGTCGATAAACATGGCCAGGAAACCGGAAAGCAGCATGAAAACAATCAGTATGGGGATAACCTTGTAGTTGACCAACTTGGCCAGGAGCAGGCATATCCAGCGGAAAAAGCCGACTTCTCCCAGCCCCTCCACCATAATCATCATGCCGCCGATAAAGATAATCGTCTGCCAGTTGATGCCGAAGGACTCGATGTGCTCCTGCCCCGGCAGCCAGAAGCCCCCCTGCACCAGTTGCCCCAGGTTCATGACGTGAGTTACCGATTCGGGGCTGCGCATGGTAATGAGAAAGACAACCACCAGGGTGAGACCGGCGCCGATGAGGGCGGGGATGAAACGATGCACCTTGCCGATAATGATGGCCAGGAACATCAGAACGAAGATGGCGATGGCGAGAATTTGGCTTAGTTCAAACATAGATTCAGGCTTCGCTCGAAAAAGAAACTAGCTGAATATTATAGCCGAAGGGAAACTGGTTCGTCAAAAAGCCGGGAAAGGGGTTAGAGCCGGCAGGGCTCCGATTCGGCGATGACGAAAAGGGCGTCTCCCTGCCGGATCGAATAATCGGACTGGGGATTGACCACCATTATCCGGTCTTCTTCGGGCAGATTATAAACCACGTCGAGGTTTAGTTGCTTAACCAGCTCTTCGGAATAATCGGTCTCTATCGCCAGCAGGATGATACGTTCGCGGGCGAGCAGCTGTACCGCCTCGCTGAACTCCTTGCCCACCAGTTTATCGGATATTTGCCGGTCGTAGCGGTAAAACTCGCTGCCCAAGTTAAAGTTAAGCAGCTCCGAGACGATGCGGGAAACGCCGTGGTTCAAGGCCGAGGCCACCGCCAGGCTTCCCCCTACCTGGTCGAGGCAGATAATCTCGTCGGCGTGGGCGCGCTCCAGGTGCATCCGGTTGGACGAGTTCACGATCTGGACGCAGGTATGCACCTTGGGGTTCAACGATTCCACCGCCAGCACCACCATCAGGGCTTCGGCATCGGCCTCGTTAGCCCCCTTGGTAAGGTCGGTGAGGACAATGGCGCTGTCCGCCTTCATTATCCCCGCCCGCAGCAGGTCCTTGTCCTGTGAGGGGTCGCCGTTGATGAACTCGACGCGCTCGTCCCTTAGCGGGCGCTCCTCGCTATCGGTGAGGATGACAACGCCGCGCTGCTGCCTGACGTCGGCGGAAAACAGCTCGCTGATGACACGCTCCCCTTGGAAGTTCCAGCCGCAGATTATGGTGTGTCCGGCAAGGTTGACTTTCTTGGCCATGATGCCCCCTCTCCTCATGAACTCGACGAAAACACTGGTGATTTTGGCGGTGATGATAACGATGACGGTGACGCTGGCTATCATGCCCACGATAATGCTTATCTGGACGGCGACGTAGGGGCTTTCGATAATGCCCAGCTCACCGAAAAAGGCGGGCAGGATTTCCATGTTGGCGCTGGCGAAATCGACGTCCTCGAAAAACATGATGACCAGCGTCGAGGCGAGGTAGATAGCCAGTAGCAGCAGTAAGATGGATAATATGGGGCGGTGGATTATCCGCCGCCAGCATAGCCATATATAGTAACGGCACCTGGCTAACATCTACTATCCTCTTAAAGCTTTACCCTGTATGCTACTCTAAATCCAGGGCGCAATCAAGGGGCTACAAACCTATGCCCGCCCGGAACAGGAAATAAGCGCCGAGCACATAGAGCGCCAGCAAAGGCGGGCTGTACCAGCTGCTGAAAAAGAGCAGCTTGCGTTGCCGCCGGAAGCGCAGCCCGAAAATAATCAGCAGGCTGGCGGTTATGGCCATGGCCACGGTGATGAGATTGGAGTTGGCTACCGAGGACAGGATGGAGCCCTTGGTATAGAAAAGGTCGACGGCGAAGATAATGGCGATATTGAACATGTTGCTGCCCAGTATATCGGCCACCGCCATATCGGTGGCCCCCAAGCGCAAGGCGGCCACGGTGACCACCAGCTCGGGCATGGAGGTGCCGATAGCCAGGAAAAGGCTACCGACGAAGCTGGCTCCCCAGCCGGTGGAAGCGGCTATATCGTCGCCGACGAAGGATATCCAGATACCGGCGCCGATGACGGCGGCCGCCGCCAGGCTGAAACGGAACCAGACCGCCTTCAGGGAAAGATTATCGTAGCGGGGCAGCTCGCCTTCGGATTTGACGGGATGGCGGCGCTCGTAAACGAAAAGCTGCCTTACCGCCACCAGGTAGAAGATGATAATAAGGATGCTGGGCACGCCCACCCAGCCCAGCTTCACCGCCGAAAGCGCTTCACCGGCCAGCATGGTGCCGCCGACGACAGCCAGCAGGACGACGCCTATCGCCGCCGAGGCGATGTGCCTCATACGCACCCGGCTCAACACGGGCGTCTTACGGCAAAGGAAATCGAGCAGCGCGATGAGGGTCAGGTTGAAAAGACAGCTACCCAGCAGGGTGCCCACGGCCAGGTCGGGCAGGCCGACCAGGGCTACCGAGCTGACGCCGGTGACCAGCTCCGGCACCGAGGTAATCGCCGCCAGCAGCACCAGCCCTATCCAGAGCCCGCCTACCCCCGTCTTCTCGCCAATGGCGTCGCCGTACCGTGCCAGTTTGGTGCCCGCGAAAAGGATAATAGCCAGACAGGCAAGGTATTGCAGCCATACCAGAATCTGTGAGCCTAGCAATGTGATGCTAGCATACTATATAAGCCGCTATTCCGTAAAGCGCTTTAGCCCTTCAGTATCTTGAGAGCTTCTTCCCGGCCCGCATCCATCAGGTAGGGTATGCCGGTGACTTTGGCACACTCCTCGGAAAGGGACATCAGCTCTTTACGGGTGATAGCCGGCGTGCTGAAGCACCTGGCCCCCGCCATCAGCTGTTGCAGGCCCACCTTGAGCTTATCCACGTAGCTGTAGATACCCACCGCGCCCAGAGGTACGTTCTTCATCTCATCAGCGCCGACGATGTTCTTCACGTCCTCGTAGTTGATGAAAATCTCCTCCGGCGTCGAGCCGAACTGGCCCACGGTGCCGGGCAGCTTGCCGTCCTTGAGCCATTGCTGGATGTTCTTACCCACCATACCCGGTATCATCAACGCCCTGCCCATGCAGACCGCCTTAACGAAAGGCGAGCCGAGAGCCAGCGCCTTGAAGATACCGTCCTCGCTGCTGAAACCACCGGCAAAGGCGATATCGGGAGTCCGCTCGCCTTTATCGGCTAACGTCTTACAGAACTCGTAGGCGGCGGCGTGCAGGTAAAGGGTAGGCATACCCCACTCCTCCATCATCCGCCAGGGGCTCATGCCGGTGCCGCCGGGGGCGCCGTCAATGGTGAGCAGGTCTATCTTAGCCTTGGAGCCCCACTTGATAGCCATGGCCAGCTCGCGCAGACCGTAGGCCCCGGTCTTGAGGGTGATGCGCTTGAAGCCCAGCGCTCTCAAACGGTCGACTTCTTTGTAGAACTCCTCTTCTTCGATAAAACCGAGGCGGCTGTGCCGCTCGAACTCCTTGAGCGAGCCGTCGGTGAAAGCCGACTGGACGACGGGGTCGGAAGGGTCGGGAGTCACGATATAGCCGCGTTTCTGTAGCTCCAGCGCCCTCTCTAGACTGTTGACCTTGATTTCGCCGCCGATGCACTTGGCTCCCTGTCCCCACTTTAGCTCTATCGTCTCCAGCCCGTGCTTGTTGAGGACGTATTGGTCAACGCCGAGCCGGGTATCTTCCACGTTCATCTGGACCAGGATTTCGCCATAGCCCTGGTGATAGCGGCGGTAAATCTCGATGCGCCGGTCCATATCGGGAGCGGCGGTTACCTTGCCCTTGGCGTCTCGCTCCAGCCGCGGGTCGATGCCGCAAACATTCTCGCCGCAGACCAGGGTGACGCCGCCGATAGCGGCGCCAACGGCAAAATGCTCCCAGTTCTTGCGGGCGATTTCGGTAGAGCCCAGAGCGCCGGTAAAGACCGGGGCTTTCATTTTGACTTTGATATCCCAGCCGTACTCGGTCTCGGTGCTCACGGCGGGGAATATGGCGGTATCGGGGTCGCCGCTGACACCGGCCGGCAGACCTTTAGCGCCCAGGGCGTAGCCCTGTATGTTAAGGTGAGAGTAATCGACAGGATAGTCCTTGTCACCTCCGGCAGTGACTTCACCGAACGGTCCGGGGTATATCAACTCCCGACCGCGAAAAGTTGCCTTGAAAACCTCGCAGTTGCCCGTGCAACCGTCCACACACCGGGTGCACAGCCCGCTCATGGGAACCACGCTACGGGAACGGTTGGCCGTCCGGGTGGCCTCATTGGCGTTTGGTCTTTGCAGATTCATGCCCTACTCCTTTTTTATATTCTTACCGGGACTCCTTTTCCCTTAAGATATTTTTTGGCTTCGGGGATGGAGATTTCGCCGAAATGGAAGATGGAAGCGGCCAGAACCGCCGACGCCTTGGCTTCGGCCACGGCCTCGTAGAGGTGTTCCAGCTTGCCGGCGCCGCCGGAAGCGGTAACCGGTATGGCGACTGCCTCGGCCACGGCCCGGGTCATCTCTATGTCGTAGCCGGCTTTGGTGCCGTCGGCATCTTTGCTGGTGAGCAGTATTTCGCCCGCCCCCAGTGATTCCACCCGCTTCGCCCACTCAACGATATCCATGCCGGTGGACTCGCTGCCGCTCCTGACCACCACCTCCAGCCGGGGAAACTTGCCATCGGGCGGGTTTTTACGGCCGTCGATAGCCACCACCAGCTTCTGGCTGCCGAAGTTACGGGCGGCTTTTTCGATAAGCTCGGGGTTTTCCACAGCGGCGGTGTTGATGGAGACCTTGTCCACTCCCATATCGAGCAGTGCCGCCATGTCGTCGAGGCCGTTGATGCCGCCGCCGACAGCGAAGGGGACCTTGACCACCTTGACCACCTTTTTCACCCACTCCAACCGGGTCTTGCGGTTCTCCACGGTGGCGAAGATGTCTAGGAAAACGAGCTCGTCGGCTCCTTCCTTGCTGTAAACGCGGGCGGCTTCTACGGGGTCGCGGGCATCCACCAGGTTAACGAACTTTACTCCCTTGACTACCCTGCCCTCTTTGATGTCGAGGCAGGGTATAATCCTTACTTCTCGTTGCATTATTAAATAACTCCTGGAATTGATATGGATACCCACGGTTAGCGGTGAAAAACTGGTAACGGGCAACCGCTTGCCCTAAATTACACCAGCCGCCAATTTTTGTCAATCCCCCGCTTCAAAAAATAAGCCACCGGAATAAACCCGGTGGCTTATCGTTTTTCGGTTAAGCGATGGTTTCTATTGCTTGCCTTCGACCAGCGTGGTGACCACCGTCGGGTCGGCCAGCGTGCTGGTGTCGCCCAGGTTATCGACGTCGCCGGAGGCAATCTTGGTCAGGATACGGCGCATAATCTTGCCGCTCCGGGTCTTGGGCAGGCCTTCGGCGAACTGAATTTTGTCCGGTGAGGCAATAGGGCCGATTTCCTTACGCACGTGAGTGACCAGCTCTTTCTTGAGCTCGTCGCTCGGTGTCACGTTAGCCTTCAGGGTAACGAAGGCGTAGATGCCCTGCCCCTTGATATCGTGGGGCATGCCGACCACGGCCGCCTCGGCCACCAGCTCGTGGGAAACCAGGGCGCTTTCCACCTCGGCGGTGCCGATGCGATGGCCGGAGACGTTGATAACGTCATCGATACGGCCCATCAGCCAGAAGTAGCCGTCGCTATCGACCCTGGCGCCGTCGCCGGTGGTGTAGTAGCCAGGGTACTGTATGAAATAGGTGTTCTTGAAGCGTTCCGGGTCGCCGTAGACCGTCCTCATCAGGCCCGGCCAGGGCTTCTTGATGACCAGGTAGCCGCCTTCGTTGACGTCGGCCTCGGAGCCGTCCTGGCGGAGGACCGCCGCTTCGATACCGGGGAAGGGGAAGGTAGCCGAACCGGGCTTGAGCGCGGTGGCGCCGGGCAGCGGCGTAATCAGGATGCCGCCCGTCTCCGTCTGCCACCAGGTATCCACGATGGGGCGCTTGCCCTTGCCGACGACATCGTAATACCACATCCAGGCTTCGGGGTTAATCGGCTCGCCCACCGAGCCCAGAACGCGCAGGCATTCCATGTTGTGCTTCGAGACCCACTCGTCGCCCTCTCTCATCAGCGCTCGCAGTACGGTGGGAGCGGTGTAGAAAATGTTGACCTGGTATTTTTCGACGATGTCCCAGAAGCGGTCGGGGTGGGGATAGGTGGGCACGCCCTCGAAGACCAGGCTTGAAGTGCCGAAGGCCAGGGGCCCGTAGACGATATAGCTGTGTCCGGTGACCCAGCCGATATCGGCGGTGCACCAGTAGGTATCCTCTTCCTTAACGTCGAATATCCACTTGAGCGTCTGGTAGCAATAAAGAAGATAGCCGGCTTGAGTGTGCAGCACGCCCTTGGGCTTGCCGGTGCTGCCGCTGGTGTAGAGGATAAAGAGAGGGTCTTCGGAATCCATCGGCTCGGGCTCGCAGTAGGGGGCGATGTCTTCGGCGGTCATCTCTTCGTGCCACCAGCAATCGCGGCCCTCTTCCATGTTAACGCCGATATTGGCGCGCCGGACCACAATCATGTCTTTCACTTCAGGGCAGGCCTTGGCGGCGAAATCGGCGTTGTCCTTGCTCCTGATAACGCGACCGCTGCGGTAGTAACCGTCGGTGCAAACAAGAACCTTGGCGCCGCAGTCAAGCACCCTGTCGCGCAGCGCCTCGGCGCTGAAGCCGCCGAAAACGACGCTGTGAATGGCGCCGATGCGGGCGCAGGCCAGCATGGCGATGGGCAGTTCCAGAATCATGGGCAGGTAGATGGAAACCCGGTCGCCCTTCTTAACACCGTGCTTCTTGAGCACGTTGGCGAACTTGCAGACTTCGTAGTAAAGCTGCTGGTAGGTCAGCGTCTTGCTGTCGCCGATGTCGCCCTCCCAAATAAGGGCGGCCTTGTTCTTGCGCCAGGTCTTCAGGTGGCGGTCAATGCAGTTGTAGCTGACATTGAGCTTGCCGCCGACAAACCACTCGTGCTTGGCGTTTTTGAAGTCGGAAACGAGTACCTTGTCCCATTTCTTGTACCAGTCTAATTGCTCGGCCAGCTCTCCCCAGAAACCCTCGGGATCGCTGATTGATTTCTGGTAAATCTTCTTGTACTCTTCCTGGCTTTTGATGTAAGCGTCTTTGCTTAGTTGTTGCGGAGGCTTAAACAGCCTCTTTTCCTCCATCATAGAGGTGATGGTCTTGGCCTCATCCATTTGATAAAAATTCTCCTTCTAGTTCAAAACCGTTCGTTATTCACAGCCATGCGCACATTACATAGCCACAGCTACTAATCAAATTATACTAAATAACTGCCCAAAACTGTAACGGTTATAATACTTGAGGATTAATCCTGGTAGGCATCGCCCATAAGCTGGGAAAATGACGCGCGTAGCCTCTGTGAAATAACGTAGGCCACGCCGCCGGCGATTTCGGCACACAGCTTAGGGTTGGTGTCAACCAGGTCACGCAACTCCTTGCCGTCGAATGACAGCACCTTGGTTTTTTCTTGAGCTCTCGCCATATTGAGACGGCGGTACGGCGGTATCGTCGCCGCCCAGCCGAAACATTCGAAGTTGGAGGCAGCTTGAATCTGACGTTTGTCGGTAGGGCCCATCTCAAGCATGAGGGAAACCAGTCCGTCCTCGATAACGTATATCTTTTCCGCACCCCTGCCCTGCCGGAAGATAACTTGTCCCGGTTTGAACTCCTCAGTCTTACACATCCCCGCCACCACTTTCAGGTCATTCTCATCCAGATAGTGAAACAGGTCAGACCTCTTGAGTACTTCCAGTTTTTCCATCTGTTAGCCTCCAGTTTTTTATGCCCTATGGCTCAAATCATATTTTACACGTTTCTACCCGTGATTTCCAGTATTTTGAGGGTAATTACTACGGATTTACCCTTTAGTCGCTTCCTCCCCCGCCAAGTTTACAATATAATACGATTATGCTAGTATCAGCCTAGCATCGGCGCCGCGAGCGGCATTAAGGACAGGCAAGATGCGTATCGAGAGGCAACGATATACAGAGCGTTTCGGCTCCATCAAGATAAACGACGTGCAAAAGGTCCTCGAGCTGGACTCGGGGAGACGGGCCAACGGGACGCTCCCGGAATCGATAGCCGTGGACAAGATAGAGGAGGAGGCGATTAAGGCGGTTGAGGAGAAGATGGCTATCGTCATCCCGGTTAAGGACGAAAAGCTCAAGCTTTTCGAGGGCGTTATCAGCGGCGTGCCCCACGAATGTCTGATAATAGTCGTCTCCAACAGCGAAAGAGAGCCCACCGACCGCTTCGGCATGGAGCGCGACACACTGGAGCAATACTGCCACTTCACCCAGCGCCGCGCCCTGATTATCCACCAGAAAGACCCGCTGCTGGCCAGGGCCTTAGCCCAGGCTAAATACACCGCCCTGCTGGATAATGAAGGTAAAATAAGAAGCGGGAAAGCCGAAGGGATGGTAATTGGCCTGCTGGTGGCGATACTGGCCGGCAAGGACTACGTGGGCTTTATCGACGCCGATAACTACTTCCCCGGCTCGGTATGGGAATATTCGCGCTGCTACGCCGCCGGCTTCAGCATCGCCCAGTCGCCCTACGCCATGGTCAGGATTCTGTGGCGCTACAAGCCCAAGGTATCGGGCGAAATCTACTTCCGCAAGTGGGGGCGCGTATCGGAGACGACCAATAAATGCATGAACTCGCTGCTCTCGGCCAACTCCGGCTTCGAGACCGATATCATCAAGACGGGCAACGCCGGCGAGCACGCCCTGAGCGTCAAGCTGGCCAAGATAACCCCCTTTGCCTCCGGCTACGCCGTCGAGCCCCAGGAGCTGGTTTCTCTCTGCGAGGACTACGGCGGGGTGCTGCCCATGGCCAGCCACAAAATAGCCAAGGACGGCATCGAAATCTTCCAGATCGAGAGCCGCAATCCCCATTTCCACGAAGAAAGGGGCATCGCCCACCTCAGGGACATGCTTCTCCAGGGCTTGA
This sequence comes from Dehalococcoidia bacterium, assembly GCA_050123275.1. Taxonomy (GTDB): domain Bacteria; phylum Chloroflexota; class Dehalococcoidia; order Dehalococcoidales; family BS750m-G39; genus E44-bin88. Next base: position 53,591 of record JASFHK010000006.1, on the reverse strand, counting down.
GCACCGTCTATCACTCCCCGCTCTGTGAAAAAGAGACCAGGCAGCTGGTCTTAAGAGAGCTTTCCGCCCAGCGCGCCCTCAAGCGCGGCGAAGTACCACCCAAACCCCGCATCACCCTGCCCCCGCGTAACGCCAGCATCAAGAGCTTTACCAACTTCATGGCCGAGCACCTGGACTCCTACTCGGCGCTTAAAGATTAGCCTATGGCCAATCCCACGGAACCGGGACTCATCATCTTTGATATGGACGGCACCCTGATTGCCGAAAGGTTTATCTTCCGGCTGGCGCGCCGCTTCGGCTTCGAAACCATGCTGGAAGATATCATAGCCAGCCACACCCCCGAGTATGAGAAGACCAGAAGCATCGCCGCCCTGCTCGCCGGGCTTAGTACCCGGGAAATCACCGACACCTTCGACCGGATTCCGCTCTCGCCGGGCGCCGCGGAGACGGCGGCGGCACTGAAAGAGGACGGTCACACCCTGGCTATCATCAGCGACAGCTACACCATCGCCACCGAGCGGCTCAAAGAACGGCTGGGTTTCGACTACACCCTGGCAAACGAGCTAGTACTAAAGATGGGCAAAGCCACCGGCGAGGTGAAGATGCCCCTCAACTGGCCCGACAAACCGGGGTGTCTCAAGCACGCCATCTGTAAGCTCAACGCCATGCTCTCCCTGGCCGGGGATACCGGCATACCGCTGGAACGGACGGTAGCCGTGGGCGACAATATCGCCGATATCTGCATGCTCGAACAGGCGTGGCTAGGCATAGCCTTCAACCCCAAGGCGGAAGAGGTCGAGCGCCGCGCCGATGTCACCGTAACGGGGGATTTGCGGGGCATTCTGGATATCATAAGACAACGGGGGCTGTCCCGAAAACCCCGGGTTTGAGCCTTGTGCTCAAAAATAGCAGAATTATGTGTAATTAGCTATTGACATTGCGTGCCTAATAGTTTATCTTCATAAAAAAGGAATAAAAAAAGGAGGTAAACCCAATGCAAGCCTATTGTGTTAAATGCCGAGCCAAGAGAGAGATGAAGGATGCCAAGCGCATAACCATGAAGAACGGTAGGCCGGCAACCCAGGGTGTGTGCCCAACCTGCGGCACTAAGATGTTCCGAATCGGAAAAGCCTAACCTAAATCGAGAGTTTGCGAATAAGGCTGGATATGCGCTTCGGCGGCGTATCCAGCCTTACTGTTTCTGGCATTTTTTTACGCGACAAAGCCAGGGCGGTGTTTTGATGCCTTGGCTTAACTTCATGCCTGAGAATAACGGTGGCCAGCACTTTAACAACAACCACCTCCTGTTTGCCACTGATGCGTGCCTCTAGTTATAATCCAGCACGTATCCCCTTACCACCAGCGACGTAAAAGGAGGAAAGGACATGGCAGGACCTCTTGACGGAGTCAGGGTGGTGGAGATAAGCATGTTCCAGCAGGGACCTGTAGCCGGCATGCGGCTGGGCGACCTGGGAGCCGAGATAATCAAGGTCGAACCCAAAACGGGGGATCCGGCGCGGGGGATGATGAGGATTATCGGCGCCGACACCGGCCTTAAAGGGCGCAACTACTACTTCGAGAGCAACAACCGTAACAAGCGCAGTATCGCTTTGGACCTTAACACGGAAAAGGGCAAAAAGATATTCTTCGAGCTGATTAAGCGCGCCGACGTTTTCGTGACCAACCTGAGCATAAACGCCCCCAAGCGGCTGGGCATCGACTACAAATCGCTTGCGGCGATAAACCCCAAGCTCGTTTACGCCCACGCTTCGGGCTGGGGCCGCAACGGCCCCGACGCCAACGCCCTTTCCTTCGACTACACCGGTATCGCCCGTTCGGGCACGATGATGATGTGCGGCGAGCGCAACGGCCCTCCCGCCACTCTCATCCCGGGTATGGGCGACGAGCAAGGCGGGCTCATCTGCGCCTGGGCGGTAACCGCCGCCCTTTACGCGCGGGAGAAGACGGGCAAGGGGCAGCTGGTGGACACCTCGCTGATGGGCAGCCTGATTGCCCTGCACGGGGTCAACTTCGCCGCCCCCGGCGTGCTGGGCAAAGAGTTCCCCCGTTTCATCAGGGCCGAGGCGGGCAACCCGATTTATAACCACTACCAGTGTAAGGACGGCAAGTGGATCGTCATCGCCCACCTTCAACCCGACAGGTACTGGCCCAACGTCTGCAAGGCGATGGGGCTGGAAGAGCTGAAAGACGACCCCAGGTTCAATACTATTGAGGCCCGCCACGACAACGGCAAGGAGCTGGTGGCCATACTGGACAAGAAATTCGCCACCAAGAACCGCGATGAGTGGATGGAGATTTTCAAAAAGGAAAACGTCATCTACACCCCCATCCAGTCGTCCAGCGAGGTCTTCAAAGACCCGCAAGCGCTGACCAATAACTATATTGTTGACGTCGACCACCCCGTATGGGGTAAGATAAAGATGCTCGGTTTCCCCTGGTCGTTCAGCGAGACGCCGGCCTCCGTGAAACGGGAGGCGCCGGAGCTGGGCCAGCACACCGAGGAGATACTGCTGGAGCTGGGCTACGAATGGGAAGATATCGCCCGGCTCAAAGACGAAGAGATAATCAACTAAACCGCGCACGTGTTTAGCTAGAAAGGTCTTTAGACCATGGTAACCTTCTACCGAAGATTACCCCAGTTCGACTATTTAACCCCGAAAACGGTTGATGAAGCTCTTTCCCTGCTCAATCAATATAAAGGGAAAGCCAGGCTCATCGCCGGCGGCACCGACCTCATCCCCCAGCTAAAGGGACGGCTGGTCGAAGCGCCGCAGTATATCATCGACCTCAAGAAGATACCTGGCCTGGACTACATTAAATACGACAAAGCCAAAGGGCTGGCCATTGGCGCCCTGGCCACCATCCGGGCGGTAATCGACTCCCCGGTGATAAGAGAGAAATTCGGCGTCCTGGCCCAAGCCGCCGCAAACATGGCCTCCCCGCAGGTGAGGAACCGGGGCACCATCGCCGGCAACATCTGTAACGCCGTACCCTCCGCTGATTCCGCCCCCGCCCTGCTCGTCCTCGATGCTAGGCTGAAGCTAGCGGGCACAAAGGGCGCCAGAACGGTGGCCGTCGCCGACTTTTTCACCGGCCCCAACCGGACGGTAATCAAGGACGAGATAGTGACCGAAATTCAAATACCCACCCCACCCGCCGGCAGTAAATGGGCTTTTATAAAACTCAGCCCGCGCCAGGCTATGGATTTGGCCGTCGTCGGCGTGGCCGTGCTCATCGTCGCCGGCAACGGTACCTGTCAGGAGATACGGATAGGGCTGGAATCGGTGGCGCCCACCCCGATTCGGGTTAATAAAGCGGAAGCCATACTAAAAGGGCAAAAGTTCGACGGCAATATCGCGAAAGCGGCCAAAGCCGCCGCTGAAGAGTCCAAACCTATTAGCGACCACCGGGCCTCGGCGGAATACCGCCGCGACATGGTCGAGGTACTGGTGAAAAGAGCCATAGAGCAAGCCATTCGGAGTTAGTTTTGATGAAGCAGATAAAATTCAAGGTAAACGGCAAGGATTATGATATTTCGGTGCCGCCCCACCGTACCCTGCTCGACGTTATCCGCGAAGAGCTGGGGCTGACCGGCACCAAAGAGGGCTGTGGAGCGGGCGAGTGCGGCGCCTGTACCGTTATCATGGACGGCAAAGCGGTCAACTCCTGCCTGGTTTTGGCCGTCGAGGCCGACGGCAAGGAGATTACCACCGTCGAGGGGTTGGCCGAAGGCGACAAACTGCACCCCATACAGCAGGCTTTCGTCGACCACGGTGGCTTCCAGTGCGGCTTCTGCACGCCGGGGATGATAATGTCCTCCAAGGCGCTGCTCGACGAGAACCCCAAGCCCAGCGATGAAGAGATAAGAAAAGGCTTGAGCGGCAACTTCTGCCGCTGCACCGGTTACACCAAGATTATCGAATCGGTCAAAGCCGCCGCCGAAGACATGGAGGGCAAATAACATGGCTGATTTCGCTGTTATCGGCGAGCGGGTGCCCCGCGTCGACGCCAGGGAAAAGGTGACCGGCGAAGCCAAGTATGCCGCCGACTACTCCCTGCCCGGCATGCTCTGGTGTAAGCTGCTGCGCAGCCCCTACCCTCACGCCAGGATTATCAATATCGACGTTTCCAAAGCCCTCAAACTTCCCGGCGTCGAGGCGGTGGTCACCGGCCGGGACTTCGGCGGCTGGAGCTGGGGCTGGATGCGCTCCACCCGGGACGAAGTTCCCCTGGCGGTGGATAAAGTGCGCTACATGGCCGAGGCCGTGGCCGGCGTGGCCGCCGTCGACGAGGACACCGCCGAGGAGGCCACCCGGCTCATCAAGGTCGACTACGAGGAGCTGCCCGGTGTCTTCGACCCCGAAGAGGCTCTAAAGGACGGCGCCCCCAAAGTGCACGATTATGTAAAGAATAACATCAGCGTGGAGTACCACTGGGACTTCGGCGACGCGGAAAAGGCCTTCGCCGACGCCCATATCGTCCGCGAGGATAGATTCAGAACCTCAAGAGCCACCCACGGCTACCTGGAGCCGCCGGCGACGCTGGCCCAATACGATGACGCCAACGGCATTACCGTCTGGGCGGCCAAGCAAAGCCCCTACTTTCACTACCGCCACCTGGCGGCCTGCTTCAAGCTGCCTCTGAGCAAGGTAAGGGTCGTCCAGCCTTTCATCGGCGGCGGCTTCGGCGGCACCAAGAACGACTCGCTGGCCGGTGACTTCTGCTCCGTGCTGCTCTCCAAAATAACGGGCAAGCCGGTGAAATACATCGAGAGCATGGAAGAAGAGCTGGCCACCAGCCGCAGGCGCCACAGCATGATTGTTTACAGCAAGATGGGCGTGGACAAAGAAGGCAAGCTGACGGCGCTAGCACAACGGGTTGTCGCCGACGGCGGCGGCTACACCGCCATCGGCCCGCTTTCCATGTACCTGGTCGGCTTTATGACCGGTATCCCCTACCACCTGCCCAACTTCAAATACGACGGCTACCGCGTCTTCACCAACAATCCCATCGGGGCGGCGATGCGGGGACACGGCGTCACCCACAGCCGCTTTGCCGCCGAGATACAGATGGAGATGATTGCCGAGGAAATGGGCATCGACCCGGTGGATTTCCGCATGCGCAACGCCATCGACAACCCCAAGAAGGGCGAGGTCTACGAGACGATAAACGGCGTGTCACTGTATACCTGCGGCCTGAAGACCGCCCTCGAAGAGGCGGTCAAAGACCCGCTCTGGAGGGATAAAGATAAAATGCCCAAGCGAGAGGGGCCTATTGTCTGGGGTACCGGTATTTCCGGCACCTCCTACTCCGGCGGCGCCCGCCAGATGGGCCACCAGGCCTGCGCCGCTATTATCCGTCTCTGCGAGGACGGCACCGTCAACCTCATCACCGGCGCCACCGACTGCGGCCAGGGCTCGGACACCGTGCTCTGCATGATTGCCGCCGAAGAGCTGGGCGTTAAACTTGAGGACGTCAGCATAAAAAGGGTGGACACCGCCTACACACCCGTCGACCCCGGCAGCTACGGCAGCCGCGTCACCATACTGGCCGGGCAGGCCACCCAGAAAGCCGCCCGCCAGGTCAGAAAACAGCTGCTCGATGCCGCCGCCAGGGAATGGCAGGTGAAGCCGGGGGACGTTGAAATACGGTTGAGCGAAGTCTTCCTTAAAACCGACCCGTCTAAAAAGATGCCTTTCATACAGCTGGCTCGCAGCGCCTGTTACTCGGGAACGGGGGCGGTTATCATGGGCACCGGCTATTCCAGCTACGGCATCGCCCACCTCGACCTGGCCCACGGCACCGGCAACGGCGCCGTCAACTACAGCTTTACCGCCCACACGGCGCGGGTGGGAGTTGATATGGAAACGGGCAAGCTTACCGTTAAGGACTTCACCATCGCCTCCGACTGCGGGCGGCTGCTAAGCCCGATACAGGCCGAGGGGCAAATCGACGGCGGGGCTATCCAGGGGCTGGGGCAGGCCATTTACGAGGACTTCATCATGGACAAGGGCAAGACACTCAACGCCACCCTGCTCGATTACAAGATGCCACTGGCCATGGACGTGCCCGATATCAAGCAGATTGATATCGTCACCGACGACCCCGAGGGGCCGTTCGGCGCTAAGGAGACCAGCGAGGGCAGCATCGTCAGCGCGCCGCCGGCGGTGGTCAGCGCCATCCACGACGCCACCGGCATCTGGTTCAAGGAGTTGCCGGTAACGCCGGAGAAAATAGTAAAAGCGCTCAAAGAAAAGAGACAGGTGTAGCTTTTTGTGCCTTTATTAGCTATACTACAGGTACAATAACTAGCCGATAAGGCTTCGGGAGGTGAGCCGGATGAGCCAGGAGCTTAAAGCCGGCAAGGTCGGAGAGCTGGAAGACGGGGCCATGAAAGCCATCCCGGCTGCGCCTGAGGAGATTCTTCTGGCCATGGTCGGCGACAGCTACTACGCCGTCAGCAACCGTTGCCCCCATATGAAGGGCAAACTGGCCCAGGGTACTCTGGAAGGCACCGTGGTCACCTGTCCCCTGCACGGCTCGCAGTTCGACCTCAAGGACGGCAAGGTGGTGCGCTGGCTGAGAGGCACCGGTGTCCTGTCCCGGGTGGGCAGAGCCCTGAAAGCCCCCAAGAACCTGAAGACATACCCGGTACAGGTCAGAGACGACCAGCTCTTCATCGAAATCTAGCTTATCAAGCCAAATGTGATAACTTTGTAACCTTTCCATCCCCGATTTTATATTTTTGTTAGTGCCCAGCGGTTAATATGGTATCAATAGTAAATTAGGGGGATAGGATGTCCATAATTTTTTCCGGCAGCGAGCTAGTGGAAATAGCTATCGGCATTGAGAAGAACGGCGCTGCTTTTTACCAGGCTTTAGCCGACCGGACCCGGAACGACCAAACCCGCGCCATTTATGAGCACCTGGCCGAGGAGGAAATCAAGCACCAGAACACCTTCCAGAACATGCTCAAAACGGTGGGGGAATACCAGCCCCCGTCTGACTACGCCGAAGACTATCGGCTCTACCTGAAGTCGCTCGTCGACAGCTCCGTCTTCACCGACACCGCCCACGCCCAACAGATAGCCGCCAGGGTCAACTCCGAAGCTGAGGCCCTGGACATCGGCATCCGGGCGGAAAAAGACTCTATTCTCTTCTATACCGAGATGAAAGACATCGTCAAGCCCGTCGACCAGAAGGTCATCCTCAATATCATTAACCAGGAAAGAGAGCACCTTGCCCAGCTCACGCAGCTAAAAAAGTCAATATCATAAGGCCGATGATAGTTCAAAACATACGGAGAATGAACGATGACTTTGGAGCAGGAAAGAACACTAGACGGGCTCAAAACGGCCATTCAGATGGAGATTGACGGCAAGGAGTTTTACCTGAAAGCCAGCCAGGAAAGCGGCAACGAGCTGGGCAAAAAGCTGTTAGCCAAGCTGGCGGCGGAAGAGGACTACCACCGCCGTAAGTTCGAGAACATATACAATGACATCAGGGAAGAGAGGGGCTGGCCGTCGGTCGCCTTCGAGCCCGACGGCGGCAGCGCCCTGAGAACGATATTCGCCCGCGCCATTGATGAGATGAGCGCCGGAGTCAGAGTGCTTAAAACCGAGCTCGATGCCGTGGAGAAGGCGATGAGCCTAGAAAACAAGACTTTCGACTATTACGTGCGCCGGGGGGCGGAGGCCGGCCTCGAAGCCGAGAGGAATTTTTACTACGCCGTGGCCGGCGAAGAGAGGGAGCACTACCTGGTGCTGCTCGACTACTACGAATACATCAAAGACCCCGCCGCCTGGTTCGCCGACAAGGAACACCACTCCCTGGACGGAGGCTAGATAAGAGGAGGCAAAGCGGTATGCTGGAGATAAAAAACCTGCACGTGGCCGTAGAGGGCCGGGAAATTCTGAAAGGCATCAATCTCAAGATAGATACCGGCGAGACGCACGCCCTCTTCGGGCCCAACGGCAGCGGCAAGACCACCCTGCTCATGGCGATTATGGGCTTCCCCCGCTACCAGACGACCAGGGGCAGCATCAGCTTCAAGGGCAAGGACATCACCAAAATGAGCGTCGACGAGAGGGCGCGTCTAGGCATCGGTATCTCCTTCCAGCGCCCGCCGGTGGTGCGCGGCGTAAGCACGCGGGACATGGTCAATGCCGCCATGAGGGGCAAGGGCGACGAAAAGACCGTGGAGACGCTGGCGGAAAGAGCCGACCTGACCGGCTTCCTGGACAGAGACATCAACTACGGCTTCTCCGGCGGGGAGATAAAGCGCGCCGAGCTGATGCAGTTGCTGGCGCAAAAACCGGAATTGACCCTGCTCGACGAGCCCGAGTCCGGCGTCGACCTGGTCAACATCGCCCTCATCGGCCAGCTGCTCAACGAGCTTTTGGAAAAGGACTGCCCGATACGCACCCGCAAGTGCATGGGGCTTATCATCACCCACACCGGCCATATTTTGGACTACATCAACGTGCGCACCGGCTACGTCATGCTCAACGGCAGCATCGTCTGCCAGGGAGACCCCCGCGAGATTCTGACCAGCGTCAAGGAAAACGGCTACGAGGAGTGTGCTCGATGCGTAAAATAAAATCCCCCCCTTCCTATAAGGAGAAGGCCAAGGCCGCTATCACCAAAGCCGCCTCTATCGGCGAGGATATCGATATAGACGCTTTCAACGCCGAGGCCGGGGAGCAGTCTTATCAGGAAGACCCCTCCCGGCTGCCGGCTAAAGCCAAAGAGCAGATGCTTGAGGCCGGCGTCATCCTGGACGACACCAGCCAGCGCTCGGGCACTTTTATTCAGATGGACAACATGCCCGTCCACTTCTCCAGCCAACAGGAAGGCATCGAGATAATGGCCATGAGCCAGGCGCTGGAAAAGTACGACTGGCTGGCCGACTACTGGTGGCGGGCGGTGGCGGTGGACACCGATAAATACACCGCCCACATCGAGCTCAAGGACAGCGACGGCTATTTTATACGGGCGCTGCCGGGGCAAAAGACGGTCTATCCCGTCCAGTCCTGCCTCTATCTGGCTAAGGCGAAGCTGGCCCAGAACGTGCACAACATCGTTATCGCCGAGGAAAACTCCGAGCTGCATATCGTCACCGGCTGTACCGTGGCCTCGGGCAACGAGCCGGGTATGCATCTGGGCGTCTCCGAGTTCTATATCAAGAAGGGGGCCAAGGTCACCTTCACCATGATTCACAGCTGGAACCCGGAGATAGCGGTGCGCCCCCGCACCGGCACCATCATCGAGGACAACGGCTTATTCTTGAGCAACTACGTGCTGATGAAGCCGGTGCGTTCGTTGCAAACGAACCCGCTGGCCGTATGCACTGGCGAAAACGCCACGGTAAGGTATAATAGTATCTTAGTAGCGCCGCCGGACTCGCACATGGACATCGGCTCCCGGACGCTGCTCAACGCACCGGGCGCCAAGACCGAGACGATATCGCGGGCGCTCACCACGGGTGGCACCATTATCGCCCGCGGCTTTATCGAGGGCAACGCCCCCGACGTCAAGGGGCACCTGGAGTGCCGGGGGCTGATACTGGGCGAGACGGGCACCATCCACGCCATACCCGAGCTCAAGGGCAACCTGGCCGGCATCGACCTCTCTCACGAGGCGGCCGTGGGCAAGATTGCCGAGGAGGAAGTGGAATACCTGATGGCGCGCGGTCTGACCCGAAACGAAGCCACCGCCACTATCGTGCGGGGATTTTTACACGTCGACGTCGAAGGGCTGCCGCCCCAGCTGGCGGCGGAGCTGAAGAAAGCGGTTGAAGAGAGCGAAAAAGACCTGATGTAAGCGAGGTGAAAGATGGACACCAAGGCCCTCTACAAAATAGGTTATGGACTCTACATCGTAAGCTCCTACAAGGGTGACAGGCTGAACGGGCAGGTGGCTAACACCGTCTTCCAGATTACCTCCCAGCCCCCCACCATCGCCGTCAGCATCAACAAACAAAACCTGACCTACGCGTACATCAGGAGCAGTAAGGTCTTCACCGCCTCGATTCTGGCCCAGGACACGCCGCTGGCCTTTATCGGCCACTTCGGCTTCAAGTCCGGGCGCGACATCGACAAGTTCAAGGGCATCAAGCATAAAATGGGCGTTACCGGAGCGCCCGTGGTCACCGACCACACCCTGGCCTACCTGGAAGCCAAAGTGCTCCAGGAGGTGGATGCGGGAACGCACAGCATTTTTATCGGCAAGCTGGCGGGCGCCGAGGTTATCGGGGAAGGCGAGCCGATGACCTACGCCTACTACCACCAGGTCAAGCGGGGCACCACCCCCAAGACCGCCCCCAGCTATGTCGAGGAAAAAAAGGAGGCAGGAACCAAGATGGCTAAATACAGATGCACCGTCTGCGAATACGTTTACGACCCCGAGCTGGGCGACCCCGACGGCGGCATTAAGCCGGGTACGCCCTTCGAGGAAATACCCGACGACTGGGTCTGCCCCGTCTGCGGCGCCGAGAAGAGCGAGTTTGAGAAGATAGAGGATTAGGCAATGACCTACGGCAAGTGCCCGGGACAGGACATGCGCAACCTGCGGGTTTCGATACACAAGTGCCCCAACTGCGGCTACGAGGTCGAAATCTTCTCCGACGAGATGAGGGTGAAATGCCCCGAGTGCAAGCAGTATGTTTACAAGGAGAAGGTGCCTTCCTGCATCGAGTGGTGCACCTCGGCGCCACAGTGCCTGGGCCCGGAGCGATGGGAAGAGCTCATGAACAACAATAAAAAAAGCGATAAAAAAGCTAAGGAGGAGTAATGGACAAAGAGAAAATCATTGAAATGTTGAATCTGGATATCGAGGGGGAGCACGGCGCTATCATTCAGTACCTGCTCCACGCCTACGCCATGGGCGAAGGCGAGATGTCCTGCGAAATCGAGGGGCTGGCCCGGGAGGAAATGCGCCACCTGGACTGGCTGGCCGAGACCGTCGTCGAACTGGGCGGCACCCCCAGCCTGACGCGGGGGAACATGCGCATGGGCGGCAAGGCGGTTTCGGAATGGATGTCCAACGACGTGCTGCTGGAAGGCGACGCCATCAAGCTCTATAAAGAGCACATCAAGGCCATCGACGACCCCAAGATAAAGCGGCTGCTCAAGCGCATCCTCTCCGACGAGGAGTCCCACCAGGGCGACTTCGAGCACTTCGTGGAAAAGGCCAAAAAGGAAGGCGCTACCGACCAGCAGGGCGACCTCAAGGACGAGACCACCGAGGTGCTCAACTGGGGTATCGAGCACGAGTACACCGTGATTTTACAATACCTGTTGCAATCGTACCTGGCCACCGACGCCGAGGCCAAGAAGCAGTTCGAGGACCAAGCTATCAACGAGATGCAACACCTGGGCTGGCTGGCCGAGGAGCTGGTCGAAGGCGGCAGCCGCCCCATACTCGAGCACACCAAGGTCAACCAGTCCCGCAAGCTGGGCGACATGCTGCGCTCCGACATTGAGATAGAGAAAAAGGTAGCCGATAAATACGATAAGGCCGCCAAGCAAACGAAAGACGCCGGTCTTAAAAAACTGCTGCTTCGCATCCGCGACCATGAAATCTACCACACCGACGTTTTCAACGACCTACTTAAAGACGAGGAGAAATAAAAAGGACGCTTAAAATGAAGCCGAGAGAGATAAAGCGGGGGATTTACTGGGTAGGCGCCGTCGACTGGGACCGCCGGCTCTTCGACTCGTTGATACCCCTCCCCGACGGCACCAGCTATAACTCCTACCTGATAAAGGGAGCTAAGAAGACCGCCCTTATCGACGCCGTCGACCCCACCATGACCGGGGTGCTGGTTGAGCACCTGGACGAGCTCAAGATAAAGAAGCTGGACTACATCGTCGCCAACCACGCCGAGCAGGACCACTCCGGCGCTATCGCCGATATGACGGCCAAATACCCCGAAGCCAGGGTGGTCTGCACGCCCAAGTGCAAGGAGCTGCTCATCGGGCTGCTGGACATAGCCGAGGAGCGCTTCCAGACCGTGGCCGACAAAGAGACCGTCTCGCTGGGCGACCGTACGCTTGAGTTCGTCCATACCCCCTGGGTGCACTGGCCGGAGACGATGGTCAGCTACCTCAGAGAGGATAAGATACTTTTCTCCTGCGACTTTTTCGGCTCTCATCTGGCCACCACCGACCTCTACGTCACTGACGAAGGGCAGGTTTACGAAGCCGCCAAGCGCTACTTCGCCGAAATCATGATGCCCTTCCACACCATTATCGAGAAGGACCTGGCCAAGGTAAAAGAGTACGAAATCGATATCATCGCCCCCAGCCACGGGCCGATGTACGACCGGCCGGAGTTCATCATCAAGGCCTACGAAAGCTGGGTCTTCGACGAACCCGGCAATATAGTGGTTTTGCCCTATATCTCGATGCACGGCAGCACCCGCCTCATGGTGGAACACTTCGTCGAGGCGCTGGCCGAGCGGGGCGTCACCGTCAAGCAGTTCGACCTCACCGTGACCGATATCGGCAAGCTGGCCATGGCCCTGGTGGACGCCGCCACTATCGTCATCGGCACCCCGACCATTCTGGCCGGCGCCCATCCCAACGTTATCTACGCCGCTTTTCTAGCTAACGCTTTAAGACCGAAGGTTAAGTTCGTTTCTATTATCGGTTCCTACGGCTGGGGCGGCAAAGCCGTGGAGCAGCTGGCGGCGATGATTCCCAGCCTCAAGGCCGAGGTGCTGGAGCCAGTATTATGTAAAGGACTCCCCCGTCCAGCAGACTACGAGGCGCTGGAAAAGCTGGCGGCGACCATCGCCCAGAAACACAAAGCGGCGGGCATCGCCTGACGCTTTCATCATAAACCAACGAGGAGGTAAGGACTAGAATTTGAGCAAATCTACCCGAAACTATCTCATCGCTGTCGTCATGGGGATACTGGCCCTGATACAGCTGGTATCCGGCTTCGTCCTCTGGCTGGCCCTGCCCTGCGGTGGAGGAAGAGGCAGCGGCGACGGCACTTTTCTATGGTCGCGCGACGTCTGGCTCAATATGCACAACTACGCCGCCCTCGTTTTCATAGCCTTAGTCATCTTACACATTATCCTGCACTGGGGCTGGATTGTGCGCATGACCAGGTCCTACTTCAAGAGCAACTGAGCCTTTCCTGATTACGGCCCGTATTGACTCCCGGAGCAGTATTTGCTATTATAGTATTGAGCATATGCTCATTATTCATTAAGGGAGTTAGTAATGCCCCGACCGCCGAAATGCCGCCGCGTCGCCTTCCTGCCGGAGGCGAACTACTTTAAGCCGGCGGGCATACCGATGAGAAGCTTGAGCGAGGTCCGCCTTTCCGTCGAGGAAGCCGAGGCAATCCGGCTCAAAGACCTGGAGGGGCTGGAGCAAGCGCCGAGCGCCCAGAAGATGAACGTCTCCCGCGCCACCTTCCAGAGGGTGCTGGCTTCGGCGCGGCAGAAGATAGCCGACGCCCTGCTCAAGGGCAAGGCCATCAGAATCGAGGGTGGCAACTTCGAGATAGAGCCGGGGTTGGCCGCCGGATTCGGCTGGCAGCGAGGCGGGCGCGGACGCAGAGGCTGGTTAATGAAATGAAGATTTTAGACGACTTACTGGCCACGCTGGATTGCGAAGCCCCGGTAAGAGACATACGCCAGGGGGCCTTCCAGACGGCGGTTTTCAGCCGTTACTGCGGGCTGGCTTCCACACTACGCGAAAGTAAGCACCACCACGGAAAGCCGCCCGTAAGAGAATCGGGCTCGCTTCTGGATAAAAGCGCCGCCGAGCTGGTTAAAATGGTCTATTCGGAAAGTATTATGGAGGCAGCCATCGGCATGGCGACCCTGAACTCGCTGCTTGAAGTGGACGAGTCGCGCTGCCAGGAAATCAACGCCGGCGACCTGCTGGCGGAGAAGGGCGAGGGTAAAAGGGTGGCTATTATCGGCCACTTCCCCTTTGTCCCCCAGCTGCGCAAAACGGCCAAAGAGCTCTGGGTAATCGAGCAGAACCCCACCGAGGGCGACCTCCCCGAGGATGCCTCGGAGAGGCTTCTGCCCCAGGCCGATGTCATCGGCATCACCGGCACCGCTTTCACCAACCACACCATCGAGTCGCTGCTGTCCCTGTGCAACCCCTCGGCCTACGTGCTTACGCTGGGGGATTCGGCGCCACTGTCGCCGTTGCTTTTCGACTACGGCATCGACGCCGTATCGGGCACCCGCGTCATCGAACCGGAAACGGTGCTGCGCTGTGTCAGCCAGGGGGCGACCTTCCGCCAGATCCGGGGCATACGGTTGCTGACGATGAAGAGGTAAGCTATGTTCTATATTGAAAGTGATAAATGTACCGGCTGCGGCGTTTGCGTCAACATTTGCCCGCAAAAGGCGATAACTCTAAAAGACGATATCGCCGTTATCGACCAGATGCTATGCGGCAAATGCGGCGACTGCGCCCGGGCCTGTCCTTCCGGCGCCATCAAGTCGAGAGCGCCGGTATATGCGGAAACAATCAAAGGGGGTGACACCATGAGAGGCAGAGGTTTTAACAGTGGCCGCGGCAGCGGCTTCGGCTTCAGAGGCAGCTCGCCTCCCTGGCCCTATGTCGGCCGGGGGAGGGGCGGACTACCCCGCTGCCAGTACCCCGGTCTGACCGGCGGTGCCGGCTACGCGCCTTATGTTCCTCAGCTTGGCGCCGAGCAGGAGCTATCTTCGCTCAAGGAAGAAGCCAGCGCGGTGAAACAGCGCCTGGCGGACATCGAAGCCAGAATCAAAGAACTGGAAGCAGATTAGAGAGGTGAAATCATGAAAATAGCCGTTTCAGCAACGGGACCCAACCTGGATGCCGAGCTCGACCCGCGTTTCGGGCGTTGCTCGCATTTCATCATCGTTGACCCGGATACGATGGAGTTCGAAGCCATCGTCAACGAGAGCGCCGGGGCTTCGGGCGGAGCCGGTATATCCGCCGCCCAGGTAATGGCCGGCAAGGGCGTCGAGGCGGTGCTCACCGGCAACTGCGGCCCCAACGCCACCGGGGTGCTTTCCTCGGCCAACATCAAGATAATCACCGGCGTCTCGGGCAAAATAAAGGACGCCGTCCAGGCATACAAAGACGGTAAGCTAAAGCCAGCTGCCCAGCCCGATGCCGGCGCCAATCCCGGGGGCTTTACTCCCGGCGCAGGCGGAGGCATGGGTGGAGGCCAAGGCATGGGCGGTGGCATGGGTCGAGGCATGGGCGGTGGCAGAGGTATGGGACGCGGCATGGGCAAAGGATGCGGTAGAGGCGGCGGTATGGGCCGAGGCGGAGGCGGAGGTCGTGGTATGGGTGGCGGGCGCGGCATGGGCGGCATGACGCCACCCGCCTGAATACGATGAGAGAAAGCGGTATGATAATATCCATTGCCAGCGGCAAGGGCGGCACCGGCAAGACGCTGGTGGCCACCAGTTTGGCCCTTTCCCTGAAGGACGAATACCGGGTACAAGTGCTCGACTGCGACGTGGAAGCACCCAACGACCACATATTCCTCAAGCCGGAGTTGAATGAGCGGGAAGTGGTCAATATACCCGTGCCTAAAGTAGATGAGGCCAAATGCAGCCACTGCGGCCTTTGCGCCCAAATCTGCGCCTACAACGCCCTCGCCGTGCTGGCCGACCGCGTCATGGTCTTCGCCGAGCTTTGTCACGGCTGCGGCGCCTGCAGCTACCTGTGCCCGGAAAAGGCGATAAGCGAGTTGGGCCGGGAAACGGGCGTCGTCGAGACAGGCAACGCCGACGGCACCGCCTTCGCCCAGGGAAAACTGACCATCGGCGAAGCCATGCCTTCCCCGACGATACGCGCCGTCAAGGATAAAGCCGATCCGGACGGCGTGGTTATCATCGACGCGCCGCCGGGGACATCCTGCCCGGTGGTGGAGTCCGTCAAGGATAGCGATTTCTGCCTGCTGGTCACCGAGCCGACACCCTTCGGGCTCAACGACCTGGTTTTAGCCGTCGAGACGGTGAGAGAGCTTAAGCTACCGCTGGCGGTGGTGCTCAACCGCGCCGGCGTCGGCGATAACAAGGTGGAAGAATATTGCCGGACGGAGAACATCCCCATTCTGGCCACCATCCCGCTGGATACCGAGATTGCCCGCCTCTATTCCCGGGGCATTACCCTGGCCGAGGGCAAGCCGGAATGGCGGGATAATTTCGCTAAAGTTTTCGAGCGGATTAAGGAGATGTTAGCTTGAAAGAACTAGTCGTACTCAGCGGTAAAGGCGGCACGGGCAAGACCAGCCTGGTCGGCTCGCTGGCCGCGCTGGCCAAAAACAAGGTGATGGCCGACTGCGACGTTGACGCCGCCGACCTCCACCTGCTGCTCAAGCCGACACTAAGGCAGGAGCAGCCCTTCTGGAGCGGCCAGCTGGCGGTTATCGACGAGGATAAATGCACCCGGTGCGGCCTGTGCCAGGAGCTTTGCCACTTCGAGGCGATAGCCGATTTCAGGGTCGAACCCGTCTCCTGCGAGGGTTGCGGCTTCTGCGCCCGCATCTGCCCCGTCGAAGCCATCACCATGCAAGAATGTCTCTCCGGCCACTGGTTCATCTCCGACACCGGATACGGCACGCTGGTCCACGCCCGGCTGGGCATCGCCCAGGAGAACTCGGGCAAGCTGGTGGCGCTGGTCAGGCAGCAGGCACGGGAGATTGCCGAAAAGGAGGGGGCGGACTACGTCATCAGCGACGGGCCGCCCGGCATCGGCTGCCCGGTAATCTCTTCCCTATCCAGCGCCAGCCTGGCCTTGCTGGTCACCGAGCCCACGCTTTCGGGAATACACGACCTGGAGCGCGTGCTGGGCGTCTGCCGCCACTTCGGCGTGCCGGCGCTGGTCTGTATCAACAAGTATAATATAAATGAAGAGAACGCCCGCCGCATCGAGGAATACTGCCGGCAACAAGGGGTGAAAGTAGCGGCCAGGATACCCTTCGACAACGTCGCCACCGAGGCTGTCGTACGGGGAGTGCCTGTGGTAGAATATAGCCATAACCCGATAAGCCAGCAAATTGAGCTTCTCTGGCAAAACATCGCCGACCTGCTCGCCGGGAGTTAGGAGGTAATGATGGAAGTCGATGCCGATGCCATGCAAAAGCTGATTAAAGAGTTTATGGGGAAAAAGAAGTTCGCCGTAATCGGCGCCACCGATAACACCGAGAAATACGGAAACCGCATCTTTAAAAACCTGACGGGCCGGGGTTACGAGGTATACCCGGTTAACCCTAACTTGAAGGAACTCGGGGGAATCAAGTGCTACCCTACCATAAACGACGTGCCGGTCAAGGTCGACGTGGTCGATTTTGTGGTGCCGCCAAAGGTAACCGAGTCCATCCTAAAAGACTGTAAGAAGCTGGGGCTGGAACACATCTGGCTCCAGCCCGGCTCGGAGAGCGACGCCGCTGTCGCCTTTTGCCACGATAACAATTTTCAGGTGGTATACGGCACCTGTGTTATGTTAAACTGAAAGTGAAGAGAATCAGGGAGGAATACAAGATGAAGATTGCCGTCATCAGCGACGATGGCACTACCGTCAGCCAGCACTTCGGCAGAGCGCCCTACTACGTAGTGGTAACCGCGGAGGATGGCAAGGTAACCGGGAAAGAAACACGGGACAAGATGGGGCACCACTCCTTCGGCGGCCACGCCCACGCAGAAACCGCCCCCGGCGAGAGACACGGCTATAGCCCCGGCGCCGAGAGCCGGCACACCCAGATGATGGAAGCCATCAAAGACTGCAAAATACTCATCGCCGGCGGTATGGGCTGGGGCGCCTACGAGAACCTGTCCAGCCAGGGCATCGAGCCCATCATCACCGATATCGAGAAAATCGACGAAGCGGTCAGACTGTATCTTGAAGGCAAGCTGCTCAACCTAAGGCAGCGATTGCACTAAGCGGAAAAAAGCATGCAGAACTGGGCGGATGCCGCCGGGTCGTTCGACAAATATCTCAGGTTGAAGACATTTCCTCTGGCCTTCAAGCTGTTCGCCTCGACGGCGGAGATGGATAAGGTCAAAGGACTGCGCCGTCCCGATTCCAGGCCGAGAATGTGCCAGATGATTACGCTGGCCCGCGTTCACGGCTGGACATTGGGCGCCACCGCCGAAGAGATGGGCTCGCCCGTCTGCGCCGCTATCATCGGGCTTATCGAGCCGCCTCCGGAGCTGATGGCGGGCAAGGTGCTTTCGGGCGTGATCTACAAGACCGCCGAAGACGCTCAAAAGCACGAAGCCGCCGTGCTCCGTCTGCCCGCCGGAAAACACCAGGCAGTGGCCATAGCCCCCCTGTTCAAAAGCAGCTTTGAGCCCGATATCGTCTTAATCTACGGTAACCCGGCCCAGATTTTTATGCTGGTGGCGGCGCTACAGTGGCGGGACTTCGAGCCGCTGACCAACAATTGCGTCGGCGAATCTTCCTGCTCCGACGCCATCGCGCGTTGCTACCTCACCCAAAAACCGGCTATCGCCCTGCCTTCTTACGCCGAGCGAAGATACGGCCAGGCCCAGGACGACGAGATGGTCATCGCCCTGCCCGCCGACGGCGTCGACAAAGCCCTGGAAGGCTTGAAAGGGCTGCAACAGGGCGGAATCCGCTACCCTATCCCCTCCTGGGGAGCACAGGTCAAGGCTCCCAGCCTGCTGGACAAAGACTAACCCGCCGGACGGGCCGGCACTGTAGCGCTATGGATAAGAAAGCCTTTTTCGTTCTGGTCGGCACCATGCTCATCTCCATGCTGGGCTTCGGCATCGTGGTGCCGTTGCTGCCCATCTACGCCGACCAGCTGGGCGCCAGCGCGCTGCAGATAGGCTTTATTAACGCTGGCTTCAGCCTGACGGTACTGATAGCGTTGCCCTTCATGGGGCGGCTCTCCGACCGCTTCGGACGTAAAATTTTCCTTTGCCTGGGTCTTTCCATCCTGACCGCCGCCTCGCTCTGCTTCATCTGGGCGCAAAATCCCACCCAGCTGATACTGGTGCGCGTCTTTCAGGGTATCGGCGCCTCGATGCACTTGCCCATCGCCGAGGCCTATCTCGGCGACATCACCCCCAAGGGTCAGGAAGGTCGCTGGATGGGCCACTTCAACGCCATCCTCTTCAGCAGCATGAGCCTGGGGCCGCTTTTCGGCGGCACCCTCACCGACCTCTTCAGCACCAGCACCACCTTTTTGGTGATGGCGGGGCTGTGCTTCACCGGCCTTATCGCCACCATCTTATTCCTGCCCGAAGTCACCGAAAGGATGGTGGCTCAAGAGGAGGGTTCCGTTTTCGACGGGTTGCGCAAGAGCCGCATCATGAAGGGAGTCTTCTGCTTCCGCATCGCCCTCGGTTTCAGCATGGCCTGCGCCATGACCTTCCTGCCTTTGCTCGGCAGCCAGAAGCTGGGCTTGAGTGTCTTCCTTATCGGCATACTTCTCGCCTCGCGCACGCCGCTGGCGATTTTGCAGTCCTACACAGGCGGGCTGGCCGACAGATATAACCGCCGCGGGCTGGTAACCATGGGCACCCTGGCCGCCATAGTCTTTATCGCCCTGATGCCCGTCGCCGGCGGTTTCTGGCCGCTGCTGGTCATGCACGCCCTGATGTCCATCGGCGTCGCCTTCGCTATGCCCGCCGCCAACGCCTACATCGTTGAGGAAGGACGCTTTTTCGGCATGGGCACCAGCATGGCACTCTTCATGATGGCCATGCAAATCGGTAACGGCTTCGGGCCCATTATACTGGGGGGCATCGTTGACGCTCTGGGGCTCAACTCGGCTTTTTACACAGCGGCGGGGATAATGGCGCTGGGCGTCGCCGCTTTTCTCTGGTTCAGCCGGGGCTACACACCGCGCGTCGTCGCGACCGCCTGAATCACCCCAGTTCTACGGCTATCTTATCGAGCCAGTCGGTGATGGGGATTTCCCGCCCGCAGACACAGACCCCGCATTTATCGCAGCTGGTGATGTCGTGCTTTTCCTGCCGGTAGATAGCCCGCGCCGTTTCCATGTCGCCGTAGATGACGGCGTCGTTATAAATCTCGAAGAGGCGAGGCACGTCAACGCTCCGTGGGCAGGGCATGCAGCCACGGCAGGTGGTACAGGGTATGGGCTTTAGCTGACGGTAGGCGTCCCGGACCCGGCTGACGAGCACCTCCTCGGCCACGGTGAGGCTGTCGGCTTCGGCGTCACCGGCAAAAGCGATGCATTCTTTCACCTGCGCCATCGTGCTCATGGCGACAACGGCGGTGGACACCTCGGGGTGGTTCCAGACCCAGCGTAACCCCCACTCCGCCAGCGGGCGCTTTTGGGGAGCCGCCGCCCATACTTCGACTACTGACGGCGGGGGCTCTTTGGTTAAACGCCCTCCCCGTAACGGCTCGGCGGCAACTACCGCCAGCCCTCTATCGGCGGCGTATCTCAGGCCGCTGACGCCGGGCTGGTGATCGATGTCCATAAAGCTGTAGCGGAACTGCGCCAGCGCCCAGTTATCGTAGTCGGCCAGTATGCCCCTGAGGACCTGAAAGTGATCGTGAAAGGAAAAGCCTAAATTGCCGACGCGCCCCACCGCCGCCGCCTTTTCCGCCCATTGCAGCGCTTTCATCTCCTGCAACCTGGGCCAGCTATCGCGGTTGAGGTCGCCGAAGAGAAAGAAGTCGACGCCGTCAGCCTCCAGCCATTCCAGCTGCCGGTCTAAATAACGGTCGAGGTCGGCGGAGTTATTAATAAGGAAGGCAGGCAAGCTGGCGGCAATCTTTATTTTCCGGCGGTAGCCGCCGTTTAGCGCTTTAGCGACAGTGCGGTTGAGGTGCTGCTGCCGCTCCAGGTCGTAGGGACAGCCGAGGTCGAGGTAGTTGACGCCGTGGTCAATTGAGTGGCGGAGCATAGCTATAGACTCCGCCTCATTCGTCTCCGGCAACCCCTCGGCGCCGAAGGCTAATACCGATACCTTCCAGTCTGATAAACCGAAACTGCGGTACCTTATTTAAGGCCTCCCTTAACGGGCTTACTCGCCTTCGTCGTCCACCCAGGGGGAATCGTGCTCGCCGCTAAGGCAGCAGACGATAAAGGCATAAGGCTTATCCGTCCAGCGGGTAACCAGCGGCAGGTGATAGAACCCCGACGGGCAGACGGCGACGGTGGGCTTGCTGAAGATGTGTCGCTCGTATTCCTTGCCCATGGCCAGCTCCTGCTCGCAGCCCAGGAAATTGAGGTCGTTGGGGTCGAGCCCGGCGAAGACCAGTATCTCCTCTTCGGGGTGGTAATGCGCCGTGCCGCCGCGGTGCCAGATACCGGCGCCGGTGTAAAAGCCCCAGGTGAAGTTGACCTCGAAGCCCTCCAGGTCCTTGCCGTAGAGCCAGGTCAGGTAATCGGCGTTACCCGGCCCCAGCAACCCCACCTGGCCGAAATCCAGCTCTATGTCGGGGTTTTCCTTCTGGAACTTCGCCCGCAGCTTCTCGTCCTTGGCTATCTTCGACATCCTCACCGGCTCGAAGCCGGCCCCCAGCGGCTTGACCAGGTGAGCGTATTTGGAGCCTTTGGCGGCCGCCTTTTCGGACAGCGCTTCGGCCTTGTAAGCCGCCGCCAGCCCGATGTGATAGTGGACGATGGGCTTGTCCAGCTTTTTCACCGTGACCGGGCCGTGGGGCACCCCCTTGGGAACGATGACCACCGAGGGAACGTTGAAGACATGTTCCTCCCGTTCCTCTCCCAGCTCCACCGAAATTTCGGCGCCCAGATAGGTGATATCGGTGTTGTCGATGCCGGCGAAGACCAGACATTCGTCATAGGGATGAACCAGCGCCCCCTTCAAGGGATGAATCTTACCCGGTTTCTTGATGAAGCCGTAGGAAAAGCTGGCGTTGAAACCCTCCATGTCCTTGCCTTCCATCCAGAAGCGCGGCTCGGCATAGAGGCCGGCGGGCGGGTCTTGAACGAGTAACGGTTTTACCAGATGGGCGTGCTTCTTCGTTGCCATTTTTCGCTCCTTCCGATTAATGGTTACCCGGTTTGAAATTATGCCTCTACCCAGGGCGAGGCGTGCTCGCCGCTGAGACAGACCACGATAAAGCCGTAGGGCTTATCCACCCAGCGGGTGATGAGAGGGAGGTGAGGAAAGCCCTGGGGGCAAATGGCGACGGTGGGCGTGTTGAAGACATGCCTCTCCTGGTCTTTGCCCATGCCCAGTTCCAATTCCGCACCCAGGTAGTTCGGGTCGTCGGAATCGAGCCCGACGTAAACCAGTATCTCTTCCTCGGGGTGATAGTGAGCCTCGCCGCCGCGGTGCCACTTGCCGCACTGGGAATAGAATCCCCAGGTGAAATTGACGTTAAAGCCCTCCAAATCCTTGCCGAAAAGCCAGGCAATCTGGTCGCCGTTACCGGGGCCCACGCCGTTTTCGGCGGGGTGCAGGATGCCGGAACGGTCGGCGATATAGGCGTAGAGCAGCGGGTCGTCGGGAGAAGGCGGACCCGGCTTGCGGGCGTCGAAAGCCTTCCAGTCGATATAGGTAATCAGCCTTTTGATGAGATGGCCGTACTTAGCGCCGGTAGTCTTGGGCTTCTGGGGAACCGCCGTCGCCTTGTAGGCGGGGTCGAGGCCGATGGTGTAATGGGCGATGGGCCTGTCCACCCGCCGGAAGTTCACCGGGCCGTGGGGCATACCTTTGGGGATAAGCACCACCGATGGCTCGTAGAAGACGTGCTCCTCGCCCTCTTCGCCCAGCTGGATTGACACCTCCCCACCCAGATAGAGCATATTGGTGTTATCGGTGCCGGCGAAAACCAGACACTCGTCATAGGGGTGCACCAGCGCTCCCTCAAGGGGGTGACAAAGGCACGGCTTTTTGACAAAGCCGAAGGAAAAGCTGGCGGCGAACCCCTCCATGTCCTTGCCTTCCATCCAGAAACGCGGCTCGGCATAAAGCCCGGCCGGCGCTTTCCTGGGCTTCAGCGGCTTGATTAAATGCGCATACTCTTTTTTAGGCATTTTGCGAACCCCCTTTCAGGGGAAGCATAGCAGGCACGCGGGCACCGGTCAAGATGCCCCCACGCCTGAAACAGGAGCATTTGATATAAATTAGTTTATAATATATACTATATATAAGATTAATTACTTTTCCGGCCGGAAACAGGAGTAAGGGACCGTGGAAACGAGAGAAGAGATGATAAAACGCGCCGCCGACGGGCTGCTGTCCGTGCCCCCGCTTATCTTCAGGGGGACGCGGCGCAAGCTGCTCAAGACGGCGCTGGACAACATGAACGTGGATGTCTCGCCGCTCCACTTCGCCATCCTGAGGCTGCTCAAAGAAAAGGGCACCCTCCACATCGCCGAAATCGGGGAAAGGCTGATGGTAGCCCGCGCCCAGATGACCCGCCTTATCGACAAGCTGGCGGAGCTGGAGATGGTGGAGAGGCAAACCGATAGCGCCGACCGACGGGTGACCAACATCATTCTGACCGACAAGGGCCGCGCCTTCGTCGAGGAACAGGACGACTGCCTGTGGGAGGCAACCAAGGATCTCGTTTCCGGCCTCACCAACGAAGAGCTGGCCGACCTGTCGGCTTCGCTGGAAAGATTGAGAGAGATACTGTCCCGATTGCAATAGACTTCCCCGACACCCCCCTACCCCAGGACACACTATGGCCATAATGAAGCAAAGAAATAACAACGTGCTCGACGACCACCGCATCGGGCGGCTTTTGTTCAGGCTGTCCATGCCCACCTTTTTGGGCATGTTCGTCATGACGCTCTATAACGTGGTGGACACCATTTTTATCGGCCACTACATAGGCTCTATGGGCATCGCCGGTCTTTCCATCGTTTTCCCTCTCCAGATGATTTCGATAGGCATCGGGGAGATGACGGGAATGGGCGGGGCTTCGCTGATTTCGAGGTCAATCGGTGCCGGGGACATCGACAAGGCGGAACGGACGCTGGGGAACGCCCTGACGGCCAACATCATCTTCTCGGTGACATTGATGGTCGTCTGCCTGGCGGCACCCGACTTCTGGTTGCGGCTGATGGGCTCCTCGGAGACCATACTCCCCTACGCCCGCGACTACATGACCATCATCATTTTCGGCATGTTTTTCATGACCTTCGCCATGGCCATGAACAACCTGATAAGGTCGGAGGGCAACGCCCGCATCCCGATGATAGGCATGATAACCGGTGCGGTCGCCAACATCATCCTCGACGCCGTATTCATCATACCGCTGGGGATGGGGATACAGGGGGCGGCGCTGGCCACGGTGCTGGCCCAGATGATCTCCGTCGCCTTTTTCCTGCGCTATTACTTCGCGGGCAAAAGCTTCCTCAAGATTCGCCTGCGTAACCTAGCGCTTAAATGGCAAATATTTAAGGAAATCGTCACCATCGGCGTTGCCTCTTTTTCCCGTATGGTGGCGGGCAGCATCTCGGCCATCTTCGTTAACCGGATGCTCATTTTCTACGGGGGTGACATAGCTATCGCCGCCTTCGGCATCATCCACCGCATCATGATGTTCGCTATCATGCCGGGCATCGTTATCGGCGGCGGCCTGCAACCGATACTGGGCTTTAACTACGGGGCCAAGCGTTATAACCGCGCCATAAAGGGAATCATAATCGCCATGGGCGCCGCGCTTGCCTGCGGGCTGGTCGTCTTCGGGGCTCTCTACTTCACCCCGGAACCCTTCATACACATCTTCTCCAACGACCCGGAACTGGTCGCCGCCAGCGTCTACGCCGCCAAGCGCATTTTCCTGGCGCTGTCTATCATCGGGGTGATGATGGTGGGCTCGATTATCTTCCAGTCCATCGGCAAGGCAGTGCAATCGTTCATTACCTCGGTAGGCCGTCCCATCCTCTTTTTGATACCGATAGTGCTCATACTGCCCAACTTCATGGGACTGGAAGGGGTGTGGCTCGCCTTCCCCATCGCCGACGGTTTGAACCTGCTGCTGACCGTGCTGCTCCTCATCCCCCAGATGCGGGAGCTGCGGAAAAAGCACCGTTTGAGCCTGGAGATGTCGCCGCAAGCCTGACTCCGGCGGCTTTAAGAGGCTAGAAGTACATCTTGCCGGGGCCGACGCTGAAGTGGAAGATGGGCTTGTCGATGCGGTTGAAGTAGAGCGGGCAGTGTTGCAGCCCCTTGGGGATAAAGACCATGCAGCTCTTGTTAATAACGTGTTTTTCATCCCCCAGCCAGAGCACGGCTTCACCGCCCAGGTCGTACATGTCGCCGGTATCGGAGCCGAAGAAACCCAGTATTTCGTCGTAGTCGTGGGTGTGCGCCTGCGGCCCCAGCTTCTCAAGGGGAACGTCGGGCGGCGGCTTCATGCCGGGCATCAGCCAGACGCATTCCATATAGAAAGCGCCGTCAACGACCTCGTTATCGATGTAAGCGACGCGCCCGGGTACCGGCCCCTGGGGACTCCACTCGGGCTTGATGATGTTCTCCTTGGGCTTGTAAACGATATACTTCCCGTATTTCGTTGCGGCCATTTTTCAAGCTCTCCTTTCCTTTGGTTGACCAAAAAACCTATTCCGGCGGTAACAGCCCGAAGGGCACCTGCTGTCTCAGCTCGTCTATAGTCCACCTGCCGCCGTATTTAACCAGTGTCCGTTCCATGTCCGGCTCCGAGTAGAGGTTAATCATCGAACCGCCGACGTTAAAGGTGCGCCCGTTGATATTAGCCGCCTCGTCGGAGGCGAGGTAATTAAGAAAGGGAGCTATGTCGTCCGGGCTGGGCGTCATCTCCAGCGCGAAGGCGAACTTGCGGTCCATCCAGGGGCTTTCCGCCTCGGTAGCGGCTTCATCGTAAGCCGCCAGCTCGTAGGCGGCGCGCGTCCTGGCGAAGGGGGCGAAGGCGTTACAGGTTATGCCGTAGCCGGCCAGCTCTTTAGCCACCGCCCGCGTCAACCCCACCACCCCCGCGTTGGCGGCGCAGTACTCGGCGTGTTTGAGAACGTCGCCCAAGTAAGCGCGCGAGGCGCAGTTCAGTATCCGCCCCCACTTCTGTTTCATCATGTAGGGGATGGCGTGGCGGATACAGTTGAAATAGCCCTTGGGCTTGGTCAGGGTTACCTTGTCCCAGAGCTCCTCGCTCATCTCCCAGAGATTGCTGAAGCCGAAGGTGCCGGCCACGTTGGCCAGTATATCGATGCTGCCGAAGCTTTCGACCGCCGTCTCGATAAGTTTTTTAACCGTGTCGAAGTCGGAGATATCGCCGAAAAAGGCTACCGCTTCGCCGCCCGCCTCTTTTATGGTCGCGGCGGTGGTCTCGGCGTCGCCGACCGTCTCCGCTTCCTGCTGGCGCAACCATTCTTTCTGCTTGGGGCTCATCGTCTTGAGAATCTTTTCGTTCAGGTGAACGTAGCCGGTGGAACCGCGGCGGCGGTTGTTGGTCACCACCCTGGCCCCCTCCGCCGCCATGCCGATGGCGATAGAACGTCCGATGCCCTGCCCCGAGCCGGTGACCACGGCCACCTTGCCCTTCAGTAACTCTCCCATGCTCGTCCCTCCTTCCCCGGGGTGAAAGCGGAAGCGGGTATAATGACTGAAACCTGATTGTTAATCACGCGCCCGGCTAAAGACAGCCGGGGTTAGCGGTCTTTACAGTGATGGCACTTGACCCAGTGCTTGCCCACCTGCTTCATCTCGGGCACCTCCGTCGAGCAGATATCCCTGGCTTCGGTGCAGCGCGTGTGGAAACGGCAGCCGGGGGGAGGATTCAGCGGCGAGGGCATCTCCCCGCTCAAAATTATTTGCCCGGCGCCTTTTTCCTCGTCTTCGGGCAGGGTCAGCATCGAGGCCGATATCAACGCCTTCGTGTAAGGGTGCAGCGGGTTCCCGAACAGCTCCTCCGCCTCACCGTATTCCACGATTTGCCCCAGGTACATTATGGCCACGGTATGGCTCATATAACGCACCGTAGCCAGATTATGGGCGATAACCAGGTAGCTGAGGGTATACTGGTCCTGCAGGTCTTTGAGCAGGTTCATAATTTGAGCCCGGATGGAAACGTCCAGCGCCGAAACCGGCTCGTCGAGCACGACCAGGCTGGGGTTCAGGGCCATAGCCCGCGCCACCGCAATCCGCTGCCGTTGCCCCCCGCTGAACTCGTGCGGGTAGTTCTCGGCGTTATCCGGGTTTAGCCCCACCTGCTCCATCAACTCCACCACCCGCTCCCTGATTTCCTCCTTGCTTTTCCTGGTGTTAACCACCAGCGGCTCGCCGACGACATCCCGCACCCTCATCCTGGGGTTCATCGAGCTCCAGGGGTTCTGTTGCACCGAGCCCAAACGGGGGCGGTATTCCGTCTTGAGCTGGGCGCGGGAAAAATGGGCGAGGTCCTTCCCCTCAAAGAGGATAGTCCCCGAGGTCGGCTTTTCCTGCAGTAGCACCGCCTTGGCGGTGGTCGTCTTACCGGCGCCCGATTCGCCGACTAGACTCAACGTCTTGCCCCGTTCTATGCTGAAGGAGATACCGTCAACCGCCTTCACCCAGCCGATGGTACGCTGGAGGATACCCTTTCGAATCGGGTAATGCTTGGTCAAGTCGCGTCCTTCCAGTAAGACGTCAGCCATGAGCTATTTTTTCACCTTCCAGCAGGATACGAAGTGCCCCTCGTTGACCTCGACCTCGGGAGGCATCTCCTTTTTACAAATATCCTCGGCTACCGGGCAACGAGCGTAGAAACGGCAACCGGGCGGCAGCTTTAGTAACGACGGGGGCTGGCCCTTAATCGAATAGAGCCGCTGGCCTTTCTCGTCAAGGCGGGGCACGGAGTTCATCAAGGCGATGGTATAGGGGTGCTTGGGTGTCTTGAATATCTCCCGCGTCGTCGCCGTTTCCACGATTTTGCCGGCGTACATCACGCCCACCCGGTGGCACATATTAGCCACCACGCCGAAATCGTGCGTGATGAAAATTATGGAGACATTGGTCTTTTTCTGAACGTCCTTGAACAGGGCGATATACTGGGCCTGTATGGTGGCGTCGAGGGCAGTAGTAGGCTCATCGGCGATGAGCAGGCGGGGATGGCAGGACATGGCGATGGCACCCACCGCCCGCTGCCTCATCCCGCCGCTGAGCTGGAAGGGATAGTCCTTCATAATCACTTCGGGTGACGGAATCTTGAGCAGGCGCAACGCCGAAATGACCTCCTCGTTAACCTTTTCGTCACGAAGGCCCTGGTGCAACTTCACGGCTTCGGATATCTGATCGCCGATGGTGTAGACCGGGTTGAGCGAGGTCATCGGGTCCTGCAAAATCATCGAAATAACGCGGCCGCGATAGCTCCTCATCTTTTTCTTATCCAGGTCGAGGAGGTTTTCCCCGGCCAGAATAATCTTGCCGCCGACGATTTGACCCGCCGGCTCGGGCAGCAGCCGCAGAATGGAAAGCCCGGTGACCGTCTTGCCGCAGCCGGACTCGCCGACGATACCGAAGGTCTCGCCCTCGTTCACGTGAAAGCTGATACCGTCGACAGCCTTAACCATACCCTTGCGGGTAAAGAAATAGGTGCGCAGGTCCTCAACTTCAAGAAGAACTTGGCTCATATCTGCCTCAACCTCGGGTCCAGCTTATCGCGCAGCCAATCGCCCAGGAAGTTGCCCGCCAGCACCACCAGGCCGATAGCCAGCCCGGGGAAGAAGGATATCCACCAGGCAGTATCGATATAAGGTCTACCCTCCTCTACCATCGCCCCCCAGGATGGATTCGGATACGGGATGCCGGCACCAATATAGCTTAGAATAGCCTCGGTCAGGATAACCATACCCACCGAGAGCGTCACCATTACTATTAAAGGATTGATAATATTGGGGAAAATATGTCTACCCATAATTCTTATCGGGGAAGCGCCGATGATGCGAGCCTGAGCCACAAAGTCCGCCTCACGTAGTTTCAAGGCTTCTCCCCGAATCAAGCGGGCGTAGGGAGCCCAACCGAGAAAAGACAACGCGATAACAACGGTCCAATAACCAGGCCCAAGGGTAGCGGCCAAGAGTATTGCTATTAGAATCGCGGGGAAGGCCAGACTTATATCGGTTATTCGCATCAAAAAGGCGTCGGTACGCCCTCCCATATATCCCGATACTATACCCAGTATCGTTCCAATGCTACTGGTGATAAATATAACCATTACCGCGATACTGAGCGAAATCTGGGCGCCGTAGATGATACGGCCCAGTATATCACGGCCCATCTGGTCTGTCCCCAGGATATGAGAGGTGCTACCCCCATCCATAAAGAAGGGCGGCATAAGCCTTTCCTTCAACTCGCCCACCACCGGGTCGTAAGGCGTCAGCAGAGGAGCGAATATAGCCAGAATCACCATTACGAGCAACACAATCACCGGGAGAATGAAGGTCCATTGGAAGAAAATCCGCTTCGGTCGTGCCCGCTTTGTCAGCTTATCGATATCTATAGATCCTGCTGTCGCCATCTTTTTATATCTCTACATTTGCTGGTATCGTATCTGTGGGTCAATATAGGCATACAGGATATCCACCAACAGGTTTATAAAGAGAACCACAACGGCTACCATCAGGGTAATACCCTGCACTATCGGGAAATCGCGGGCCCACAACGCCTCGAGGCTTAGCCTCCCTATTCCGGGCCAGGCAAAAACCTGCTCGGTAACTACAGCGCCGGTAATCAGCATAGCGAACAACATACCCGCCGCCGTCAGCGGCGCAATCAAGGCGTTCCTTAAGGCGTGTTTCCAGACGATTACCCGCTCCGGCAATCCCTTGATGCGGGCCATCTTGATGTAGTCGCTATCGAGAACGTCCAGCATACTGGAACGAACCAGACGCATCATACCCGGCAGTAGGAAAAAGGCAATGGTGGCTACGGGTAGCACATAATGCATAAAGCTACCCGTTCCCGAAGCCGGGAATATCTGCCAATAGACGGAAAATACCAGGATGGCCATAATGGCTACCCAGAAACCGGGCAGCGCCTGCCCCAGGACGGCGATAAACTTCACCCCGTTATCCAGGAAGGTATCGCGCCGGGTCGCCCCCAGAATCCCCAAAAAAAGCGCCAGCAGCATGCTCACAAAGAAAGAAGCGGCGGCTAGCGACAGAGTGTTGGGCAGCCTCTCCATAATCATTTCGGTCACCGGACGGTGCCTGACCAGTGATTCGCCGAGGTCACCCTGGGCCAGATCGGTGATGAAAATCCAGTATTGTTCCGGCCATGACTTATCCAGCCCCAGATTGTGTCTGATGCGGGCTATATCTTCCTCTGAAGTCATACTGGTCCGGTACAAGTCCGAGGGGTCTCCCGAAACACGGACCAGAACAAAGATTAATATCGAGATACCGATGAGGGCCACAAACGACTGAAGCAGTCGAATTATGATAAAACGCGCCATCCGCTGTCTTCCTTAATTAGTTAGAAAGGCTGGGAATGCACTTGTGTTTTCGGCATATCATATGCCCATATATTCTTAAGCCTTTCTATAATTAATAACCAGACCCACGTGCTATAAGGCACTCTGCCGGGCACATCACTCGCCTCACGTGCCGGCCATATGAACACTTAACCGCTTATGCGCTTTTCGGGAGTTCCGGGGGGGTGGGCAAACACCCTCCGGAACTCCGTTAACTAACCCTGCGGAACCGGGGCGGCCCTAGTTGTTACTTCTGCGAGATGTCCGCGAAAGCGTCGTATACGCTCATCCACCTAGCCCAGCCAAGGTCGCCTATCTTGTCTGACGCGACCATCAGGTCATACGACAAACAGATGCCGAAGTTGATGAACATTTCATCATGTGCGTAGGCCAGGAACTCGGAGTAGTACTGCTCGCACAAATCGGGGTCAGGCTCATTGACCGCTTTATAGAAAAGCTCCTCCGCATGCGCGTCGTTACTGGTGCTGTGTGCGCCACCAGGGCAGTACATATTCTTTGAGTGATAGACGTTGGTGGGCCAGTTGTTGCCATAGACCCAGGGGATAATGGCACCGATATTATCGCCCTCCGGATCGACTGAGCCGAAGAAGAACAGGCCAAGCATCTCAAAAGCATCGACCATATTTATATTGGTCTCGATGCCGGCCTCTGCCCAGTAGCTCTGCAGTATCTGGAATAATTCAGGCGTATATCCGGTGCCGACCTGGACGTATATCTGGATTACCGGATCATCGAAGGCGTCCGGATAGCCGGCGTCAGCCAGCAACGATGCCGCCAGAGCCGGGTCGTACTGCTCGGCCTCCCAGTCATCGTCCCAGCCGTACATACCCGGATAGTGGAAGAAGCGTCCGCCCGGTTCGGCATAACCATGGAAAAAGGTATCGCAGATTTCCTCGTAGTCTATAGCCGCCGCCATAGCCCGGCGGACCCTTATATCCCCCGTCGGGCTATCCGTCATCCAGGTTCCGGGGAAAATAACGTTAGAACCAGAAGGTACGGTAGCCTCTATCGTCCGATAACCCTCTTCTCCCAGCTCGATAGCCCGGTCAAGAGTAACACCGGTGATAAGGTCAAGCTCGCCTCGCTTGAGCATGGCAACCATGGTGGCTTCCTCGGGAACCACATACCACATGAGCGTCTCGAAATGAGGCGGCGTGCGCCAGTGTTCCGCGTTAGCTACCATCTTAATATGGTCACCTGAAACGAACTCGACGAACTCCCAGGGTCCGCTGCCGATGGGGTGCTCCTTGAAATAGTCCCATCCGTTGGTCTCAATATAGTCCTT
The DNA here is from genome assembly GCA_050123275.1 of Dehalococcoidia bacterium. Classification (GTDB taxonomy): domain Bacteria; phylum Chloroflexota; class Dehalococcoidia; order Dehalococcoidales; family BS750m-G39; genus E44-bin88. The sequence continues at coordinate 21,878 of JASFHK010000006.1, read as the reverse complement.
GGGCAAAATCCTTGTGGACGCAAAACTCATTGCCAGCGGATGCTCAGGCTTCACAGTCTTATAGACGTAAGTATATTCATCCGCGCAGTAGTGGGAATCGAAGTTGTAGCTCAACCAAGGAGACCAGGGATTCGTCGAATCGGGGTCTTGCATGTGCTCTATGGAGAACAGGACGTCAGCTGAGGTAACCTTGTCACCATTGTGGAAGTACACATCGTCGCGGATATCGAAGGTCCAGGTCAACCCGTCTTCGCTCACCGACCAGTCTTTGGCAATAGCCGGAACGAAATCGAGGTTCTCGTCCCAGGTTATCAGCGGGTCGTACAGACACCAGCCGAAAAATGACTCACCTTCAATGTAGTCAAAGGTCTCGTAAGCGAAGGATTTCTCGGCGACACGCAGGACGCTGCCGGGCTCCGGCCCTTCATCTCCACACCCGCCGACGCAGCACATTCCGGCAATCAGGATAATCACAAGAGGAATAAGTAAAAGCCTTTTCATAGCTAAAATTTACCTCCTTTTGGATTGTCCACAGGTCATAGCACCATTACGTCATAACGGCCTCCTTTCCTTTATACAAAAAAGAGCTAAATTTAAGAGCATAATTATCTGCTTTGACTGGTTCAAGGGGGGATTCCGAGAACGCTATTTTTCCGCGAAGGCACATGAGTTGAGCTAAGCCCAATTATACTCCCATTAGTCCTCTTGTCAATAGTTCGCAAAACAATATGCCACCCGGTCATTTTCGCCAAACGGCTAAAAGCTAAACTTATACCTTGTATAAGCCGAACGTCCACACAGAAGCCACTAATACGCCCCATACTCTTTAGCTGCCTCCATCATGGCGCGCAGATTATCCGGGTCGCCCTCCTCCACGCCGGCGCTGCCCGTCAGTATGTAACCGCCGCCCTCGGCGCAGCTCTCGATGAGCCGACGGCATTGTTCCTTGACTTCCCGGGGCGTCCCGGTGCACAGCACCGATACCGGCACGTTGCCGGCAATGCAGGCGGTATCGCCCAGTATTTTTTTGGCCCTGGCCATGTCCATGCGCTCGAAATACCAGGTCACCGCACTGCGGGGCATATCCTTGATAATCTCCAGCCGCGGCTCGTAGTCACCCTCGGCAAAAGGTATCGGCACCAGGCCTTCGTTGATGATGCCCAGCATAACCTCTTTGAAGGTGGGCCAGTAGAATTCCTCGAACTGCTTGTTGGACATGAAGCCGCCCGTGCCCTTGTGCAGCGGCATGAATATAATCGGGCAGCTAAAGTTATCGGCCATGCTCACCGTCTCGTTGATAGCGATGGGCACCAGCCTGGCCATTGCCTCCTTCAGCTTATCGGGACGGCGGAACATGTCCATCATTACCCCGGCCGTCCCCCGCAGCATATCGCCGATGAAATCGTAAGGAGCGCCGTTCATGCCGCCCCAGATGGAGGGATAACCGGCGGCCAGCGCCGCCTGGCTGACCTCGTCGACGGCCGCCATCCATTTATTACATTCCAGACCGGCTTCGAGCAGTGTCTGGTAGGCCTTACGGATATCGGGGTTGCCGAACTGGCTTATGTACCATACCGGTATGCCGACAAAGGCCGTCATCGGGCCCATTTTACTCCAGGGAGCCAAAGCGCCCACGGAGCGGGGTAAAAAGAACCTCATCAGGAAATCGGCGGGGTCCCTGATGAGGTCGTCGTATTCATCGGGGGGCATATATTCGCCTTCGACGAACTGGTAGCTCTGGCTGTCATCGGCCAGACCGTGCCCGGGCCACTTCATCAGCTTGTAGTCGATCATGTCCACCACCCTGCCGGGGAAAACGAGCCCGGGGCCGCCGAAAGAGTCCATGTCGCCGAACTCGTTCATAAACTTCAACCACGACTTTTTGAGCAAGTCGTAGTCGTACATGACGTCTTTCAGTGTGTAGCCGGAATAGTGGGCCGGGTAAAAAGCCGCCGGCAGCATAACCGGCACGCGGTCGGGCTCCTCCAGCTTGATGGCTTTAACGAAGCGGGTTATCCTGGCTTTATACAGCTTTTCCGCTTCAGGGCTGACGAACTTTATATCCTGCTCCAGCCACCGCTTGAACCGCTCCTCCCGCTTTTCCTCCCAGGACAGCTCTTCCCATTTCTTTTCCATCGTCAATTGCCACCTATCCATTTTTTAGCTAGCGCCACCGCCGCCATGGCATCCTTACCGTAGGCATCGGCCCTGGCGTATTTCATGACCTCGTCATCCATCTGGCCGCCGCCAATCATGACTTTCATCTTGCCCCTGATTCCGGCCGTCTCCAGGGCCTCCACCGTGTCTTTCATGGAATCGAAGGCGAGGGTCAAAAAGCCGCTCAAACCCAGCACCGGCGCCGAGGTCTCCTTCATGGCCTGGACGAACTTGTCAACGGGAACGTCAACGCCCAGGTTATAGACCTGGAAACCGTTAACATTAAGCATGAACTCGACGATGTTGAGGCCGATATCGTGGATGTCGCCGGCGACGGTGCCGATGACCACTTTACCCAGGGTCTTGGTGTCGCCGGATTGGACGAGGTGGGGTTTAACCAGTTCGGTTATCTGTTTGAGCAGCTCGCCGGAGTAGACGAGCTCGGGGATGAAGTACTCACCTTCGGCAAAGCGGTTGCCGACTAGTTCCATGGCTTTGCGGCTATCCTCCAGGATAGCCAGCGCTTCGTCGCCGTTTTCGAGTCTTTGCCGGGTTAGCTTGATGACCTCCTCTTCTTCTAAATCGGCTAACAATCCAATAAAGTCTTTAGGCATAAGTATATCCCCTTACTTTATTATTGATTAAACCCGAGCTAGAATGAGAAGGTGCAAAAGGTGTAATTAGGGCGAGTATACTTCCGCTCGCCCCAAAAGTCAATAGCCTAGTCTTTTTGGGGCGGGGCGTCCAATCCCCACTTCTGGAAAAGCTCCTGGTAGAACGGAGGCTGGGGAAAATCGGGCGTCATTTGCATGCTCAAGTCGGTATAGCTCAGCTTTATCCCCTCGAAAAACTTCAACCCGTCCATCAGCTCTTTCATCTTAGCGGCGGGCACGGAAAAGATTATCTCGTCTTCTCCGGTCATCGCCCGCTCGTACTCGCCGGGGTCGGGCAGCGTGATGCGGTACTGACCGCTCTGGATGACGGGCACGATGGAATAGACGCAGGAATCGATGGGGTCGAACTCGGACCTGACCAGCTCGCCCTTTTTATACTTGGTGGCCAGCAGCATGCTGCGCAGCTGGGCGGGGTTGGAATAGATAAGCACCAGGTCGGGCTTAAAGCTGGCTTTCTGCAGCGGGGCGGTAAGGATACCGATATACTCACCTTGTTCGAAACGGGGAAAAGTCTTCAGCATCTTCCGGGCCGCATCCATGTTTTCCACGATGTAGTACAGAGGAGAAATGGTCTTTTCGTTGAAAGGCTCCACCAGCCCGTAGCCGATTAAAGGCGCCCAGCACCAGTTGTCCTCTTTGAGCATGGCTATCGTCTCGCCCTTGCGGCGGGTGAGGGCAAAGACCTGACACTGGGCAAGGTGATGACCGCGGTCGCGCTTGGGTCGGACGGCTTCCGGCGGAATCTCCGACTCCTCTTTCAGCATCTTCACCGCTACCGGCGATGTCCTCAGCTTTAGTTTCTGCTCCAGCTCCTCCCCGTAGCTTTTGAACTCGACTATGGTCGTCATGCACTTACCTCCTGTCCGTTATGTGGCTATTATAAAGCATTTTGTCAAATCCCCCTACCGGTAGCGGCGGAAAACCCCCGTATCTGTGATATGATAGCAGTTAAGATAACCGGCTAGAAGGAGGCAAGAAAATGGCTAAAGAAATCATCCTCTATAACCTGAAGGAAGACGTCACCGACGAGGCATACCAGGATTATGTCAAGAATGAGAAAGGCCCCCTGCTGGAAAGCCTGTCCGCGGCCAAGAAGTTCGAATTGGTCAAAATAACCGGCTCCGCCAGCGGCCAGATTCCCTACCAATATGTGGGCATTTTGCACCTGACCAGCCTGGCTGACTTCTACCAGAAAGACGCCCCCTCCCCCAAATTCCAGGAGTTTTTGGAGAAATGGCAAACGAAGGTAGCCGACTTCCACATCCTGTCCGGTGAAGAGGTATATTAATCCCGCCGCCAAGCGAGTGAAATAGTCTCTGACAAGGAGGTAGCCATGAAAAAAGTGGCGCCGTACTGGAATCCGGTCATGGAGACATTGCCGCGCGAAAAGATGCGGCGGTTCCAACTGAAGAAGTTCCAGATAATCCTCGACTGGGCCTACCGAAACTCGCCGTTCTACCGCGGTCTTTATAAGGAAGCCGGATTAGAGCCCGGCGACATCAAAACGCTCAACGACATTTGCAAAGTCCCCAAAACGGAGAAGGCAATGCTCCGGGAAGCACAGGCCAGAGAGCCTTTCCCCTACGGCACCGTTCTTTCCGTGCCTTTAGAGCAGGTGACGGAATACCGCCAGACCAGCGGCACCACCGGCCAGCCCGTCTATCACCCGGAAACCTGGCAGGACTGGGAGTGGTCGGCGGAGTCATGGGCCTACGCCCTCTACTCCCAGGGCTACCGCGACACCGACCGGGTGTTCATGCCCTTCGGCTACAGCATCAACATCGCCTTCTGGGCGGGCCACTATGCCGCCGAGAAAATAGGCTGCGAGGTCGTCCCCGGCGGCGTGCTCGGCACCGAGGCCAGGCTGCTCAAAATGAAGGAGCTGAAAGCCACCGCTTTCATGGCGACGCCGACTTATATACTGGGTATGGCCGACAGCGCCCGCAAAAAACTGGGCATGGACCCGGCCCGCGATTTGTCTATCCGGAAAATAACCTGCGCCGGCGAGCCGGGGGCCTGCGTCCCCGCCACCAAAAAACGTATGGAGGAAGCCTGGGGGGCCAAGGTCTACGACCAAGTCGGCGCCACCGAAATCGGCCACTGGGGTTTCGAGTGCCAGGCCCAGTCCGGGTTGCACGTTCTCGACGCCTTCCACCTCGTCGAGATTGAGGATATCGAGACCGGCGCCGCCATCACCGAGCCGGGCCGGCAAGGCAGCATGGTGGTTACCACCTTCGACCGCTTCGCCCACCCCTGCATCAGGTTCGACTCCAAGGACATCATCGAGTGGAGCCCGGTGGAAAGATGCGAGTGCGGGCGGACCTTCCGCCTGCTCAAAGGCGGCGTTATCGGCCGCGCCGACGACATCACCAAGGTCAAAGGGGTATTGCTGGCACCGACGGCTATCGAGGAGGTGGTGAGGAGCATCAGCGGCCTGGGCGATGAGTACGAGGTCGTTGTCGTCAAGAAAGGCGACATCGACGATATAACGCTGAAGGTGGAGATAGCCCCCGGTTCCAAGCGCGACGGCAAAGCCATCGAGCAGGAGCTGGCGCCGCAGCTGCGGCTGAAGACCGGCCTGCGCTATAACCTCGAGTTCCACGACTACGGCACCCTGCCCCGCTACGCCGCCAAGGCGAAACGATTCAAGGATTTGAGGAAAAAGGAGTAAGCGGATGGGCGAGTATAATATAGAAGATATGGCCCGGAAAATCGGGGCGCTTAAAGAAACCGCCAGCGAGCTGAAGCGTATCTCCGGCGGGATTCAGGCGGTGGACAGGAATGTCGACCGCATCCTGGCCAGTATCAAGATGCTGGAGATAAACATCAGCGACCTGGAGGGTATCGTTTAGACAAGCCCGGCCGCTTTCAGCAGACGTCTGGCCTCCGGCAGCTGTTTCTTGTCCAGGTTGAAACCGACGATTCGCCCCGTTTTGGTCGGTGCGGAGAGGTAAAAACGCAGCTGGTGCTGGAAGAAGCGGGTCCTCAGTTCGGCGGATTCGATATCGCTATAGGCAACAACAACATTTCTGGGATGGGTTTCAGCCAGCTCGCCGGGATTCATTTTCTCCAGATTAAGCCGCTTTTGACGAGCGTCCCGCGACTTTTTGAGCTTATCCCTACCCGATGTCCAGAGCGTGCCCAGCAGCACCGACTGCCACACCGACGTCGATAGCGGGTCGTCGGCGGGGTGCTGGATAATAACGGCAATCACTCTTTCCGTGGTGAAAAAAAGGTCGTAGCGTATATCGAAGGTGTGGCCGCTGACACCGACCAGTGAGCCGACAATCTTCTCCGTAAGCCACCTCCGGGAGAAACTACGGGGAGCGCTGGCTGTCTTTAGCTATTACCTCGTAACGCGAGATGTCGAGGCGTAAATGGCCGTCGAGGTCAACCTTTTGGCTCTCGACTATCTCGATACGGCTGTCGAATAAGGGCCCGTCGGTAACCAGCGTGTGGAACTCGCCCAGCTCACCGCAGAAGTGTATCGAGCCCGGTTTCTGGCCACGTAACAGCTCGACAAAGGCGCCGTCGATTTCATAGCCCAGCCAGTCGCGGGCGGGGGTGTCGCTCCTGACGCAAACGATTACCGCTCTAAATCCGGTACGTATAAACTCGGCGAGCAACCCCTCCGGGTCGGCGTTCTCCAGCGGCATCATCAGTTCGATACCCGCCGCCGCGCACATCTTGCGGTTCCAGGCCACGCCCTCGGGCAGGTCGATGTCGCCGTTTATCAGCGTATCGACACCCTCGGCTTTAAGCTCTTCCAGCGCCCCGGCAAATCCCCGCTCGTAGGTGCCCCAGTTTACCCGCTTCAGAAGCAGAGGTAGTTTAAGCGCCGCCGCCTGCGCCTCGATAAGCCCCGGCTTCAGGCCGTGGGACATGGTGCGCGAGCCGTCGTCGTGAATGAAGTTAAACAGGTTGGTGACTTTTACGCCGTTCGACAGCGCCCTGTACAGCGCCAGACAGGAATCCTTACCGCCGCTCCAGGCTATGGCTGCTTTCATATCTCGCTGTTCCTTTACTTATTATGCTGAGCGCCGGAGGGTAGCTGAAAAATCGGTGGAGCGGGAGACGGGACTCGAACCCGCGACAGCCTGCTTGGAAGGCAGGAACTCTACCAGCTGAGTTACTCCCGCAGCACAAGTATTGTATCCCGAATAATCGGGCTTGTAAAGAATAACGCCTAGAGAATGAGCATGGCGTCGCCGAAGCTGTAGAAGCGGTATTTTTGAGCAATAGCCTCTTCGTAGGCGCTCAAGATGAAGTCCTTGCCGGCGAAAGCCGCCACCAGCATCAGTAATGTAGAGCGCGGCAGGTGAAAGTTGGTTACCAGCGCGTCCACCATGCGGAACTTGTAGCCGGGCAGGATGAAAAGGCTGACCCAGCCCGTGAAAGGTTCCAGGGCGGGCGACTGGTCGGTCTGGGCCATGGCCTCGATAATTCTAACCGTGGTCGTGCCCACAGCAATAATCCGCCGCCCCTCCCCTTTTGCCCTGAGCAGGCGGCTGGCGACTTCTTTGGAAACCACCCCGTATTCCCGGTGTATGGGGTGTTTTAAGGGGTCTTCCTCCCTGACCGGGCGGAAGGTGTCCAGCCCCACGTGGAGAGTAACGAAAAGCAGCTCGACCCCCTTCTTCTCCAACTCTTTCAGCAAGCGGGGGGTAAAATGCAGCCCCGCCGTGGGAGCGGCCACGCTGCCCGGTACGCGGGCATAGACCGTCTGGTAGCGCTCGGCGTCGGCCAGCGGCGTGCGGATATAGGGCGGCAGCGGTATCTTGCCCAGCTCCGGCAGCGGCATTTCCTCGGGGAAACGTATTACCTTGATTCCCTCCTCCCCCTCACCGACTATCTCCGCCCAGAGGCCGGCGCCGGATTCGCCGCTTATCTCGAGCCGGGCGCCCAACGCCACCCGCTTGGCCGGCTTTATCAACGCCTCCCAGACAGCGTCTTCGACACGGCGCAGCAGTAAAAGCTCGACCTTGCCCCCGCTGTCCGCCTTTTTGCCTTTGAGCCGGGCGGGGATAACGCGGCTGTCGTTGAAGACGAGCACGTCCCCCGGCTTAAAGTATTCGACAATATCGGCAAAACGGCGGTGCTCAATCAAGCCGGCAGAGCGCTCCAGGACCATAAGCCGCGATTCGTCCCTCGTCTCCAGCGGGACCTGGGCGATAAGCTCCTGGGGCAGGTTATAATCGAAATCGCCGGTCTTCATATGAAGAAAGTATAACAGCGCCCCGGCTATGAAGGCAATTCAAGTATTTTCACGCTTGAAGCTTTTCCCGTGCCTGTGATAAAATGGCAGCAACTTTGCCCCTTCGAGGAGTGAGATGAGCCCGGAATCCGAATGGGAACCCAAACTGCTCGGTTTTTTGTGCCGCTGGTGCAGCTATGCCGGCGCCGACCTGGCCGGAACCAGCCGCAAGAAATATCCGGCTAACATCAGAATCATCAAGGTGCCCTGTTCGGGAAGGGTCGATTCTCTCTTCATCCTCAAGGCGCTGCGCCTGGGCTTCGACGGCGTGCTCGTTTCGGGCTGCCACCCCGGTGACTGCCACTACCAGACGGGCAACTACCGCGCCCGCCGCCGCATCGCCCTCACCAACAAATTCCTGGAGTATCTCGGCGTCGAGCCCCAGCGGCTACAGGCCAGCTGGGTTTCCGCTTCCGAAGGGGGCAAGTTCACCGAGGTCGTCACCGACGTGACCAAGGGGTTGAAGGAAGTCGGCCCCAACCGACTCTTCGCAAGAAAGAACGATGGAGACTAAACTCAAACAGGAAGCCAGAGCGCTCCTGGAAGAAAAGAAGGTCGACTGGATTGTCGGCTTCGAGGCGGGGAGCCTGAAGTTCACCACCACCCCCCTCATCACCAACGACGTCGCCGATACCGAGCGCCTGGTCATCAACCCCTTTATCACCAACAACCTGGCCAACTTCCTCACCGGCATGAAGGGCAAGATCGGCATCGTGGCCAAGGGCTGCGAGAGCCGCTCCATCGTCAGCCTGATACAGGATAACAAGGTCGCCCGGGAAAACCTGGTTATCATGGCCGTCCCCTGTTCCGGTATCATTGATTTAGCCAAGATAGAAAGGCTGACGGGCAATGACCGCGACGACATCGAGGATATAGCCCGCCACGGCGACAAGGTAAGCGTCACCGTCGAGGGCAAGAAGCAGGACTTCCCGGTTGGCGACGTCCTCTTCGACCACTGCCTCGCCTGCGCGCTACCCACTCCCACCGAATACGACATTCTGCTCGGCGACAAGATAGAGCCTTCCCCCGACCTCAAGGCGAGCGGGCAGGCCATCGCCAAGCTCAAGGAAATGGCCCCGGCGGAACGCTGGGCGAAATGGCAGGACGAATTCAGCCGCTGTATCCGCTGCTACGCCTGCCGCAACGTTTGCCCCGCCTGCTTCTGCCAGCGCTGCTTCGTCGAGGAGACCGAGCCCCAGTGGGTGACGCCCATGCCCCAGTGGCCCGATAACTTCATGTTCCAGATAATCCGCAATATACACGTAGCGGGGCGCTGCACCGACTGCGGTGAGTGCGAGCGCGTCTGCCCGGTGAACATACCGCTAAGAAGTCTCAGCCGCGAGATGTACGACATCGTCGGCGAGCTTTTCAAGTTCCAGTCGGGCATGGATAAGGAAGCCCTGCCCCTGATGGCGCACTACGAGCAGGAAGAAGCCGAGGACCTTTTCCGATAGAGATGACTAAAAAAGTAAGCAAGCAGGATATCGCCCCGCTGCTCAAGGAATGGAGCCAGCAGTTCAGCGTGCTGGCGCCGTCGAAAGCCGGCGGCGTGGCCGAGATGGCGGCCTGGGACGGCCAGGACACCTCTTTCCTCGACTGGTACCGCAACACGGTTATCCCTCCTAAAGCCAGCTTCTTCCCCCCTATGGAGGAGATGTTCCGCTTCCGCAAGGGCGAAGAGGGCTTTAACATCGAACCGATAGCCAGGGACGGGCAAAAGCAGCTTCTTTTCGGCATCCGCCCCTGCGACGCGCGGGCGATGGCGATACTGGACATGACCTTCGAGGATGCCTATATCGACCCCTATTATATTGAAAAGAGAAAGAACGCGGTGCTGGTGGGGATGGGCTGCACCAACCCCTGCCAGAGCTGCTTCTGCACCTCGATGGGCACCTCCCCCACCGATTCAACCAACGTCGACATCATGCTGGTTGACATCGGCGACGCTTTCCTCGTCGAAGAGGTCACCGACAAAGGCAAAGAGCTCGTCGCCAAAACCAAGGGCCTGAAGGAAGCCGCCAAAGGCGACGAGGCCGCCGCCGAGAAGTCCCGGGAAACATCATATAATAATGTAGTTCGCAAGCTCGACACCACGGATATCAAGGATAGACTGCTCGACAGTTTCGAGGACGAGGCTTTCTGGGAAAAGACCGCCGCCAAGTGCATCAGCTGCGGCATCTGCACCCTGCTCTGCCCCACCTGTTTCTGTTTCGACATCAACGACGAAATGGTCAAGGACGAGGGGGCCCGCTTCCGAAGCTGGGACAGCTGCGGCTTCTCCCTCTACACCAAAATGCCCATGGAAAACCCTCGTAAAGACAAGTGGCGGCGGGTCAGGCAGAAGGTCTGCCACAAGTACGAGTTCTACCCGATGACCTTCGACACCATCGCCTGCACGGGCTGCGGGCGTTGCATCCGCCTCTGCCCGGTTAACTGGGACATTACCAAAGTGATCGAGAGCGTACCTGCCAAAGCTAAAGGAGCCAAATGACGACCAGCGATATCGATAAACGCCCCAAGTTCTTCGCCCAGGATAACGTCTACGTGCCCCATATCGCCGTTATCGAGAAGATAATCGAGGAAACGCCGGGCGTGACCACCTTTCACTTTAACTTCAAGGACAAGAAGCTGGCCCAGGAATTCCGCTTCGAGTCGGGGCAGTTCGGCCAGTACTCGGTCTTCGGCCTCGGTGAAGCCACTTTCTGCATCTCCTCCAGCCCCACCCGGCCCGACCACCTTGAGTTCGCCGTGCAAAAGGTGGGCAAGGTAACCAACGCACTGCACCGCCTGGGCGTCGGCGCCGAAATCGGCTTCAGAGGTCCCTACGGCAACAGCTTCCCGCTCGACGAGCTGAAGGGCAAGAACCTGGTCTTCGTCGGCGGCGGCATCGGCTTAGCTCCCCTGCGCTCTTTAATCTGGAACGTCATCGACAACCGCGACAAATACAAGAAGGTCGATATTGTCTACGGCGCCCGCACCCCCAATGACCTCTGCTTTAGATATGATTTAGAGGCGTGGGACAAGGACAAGACGATAAACATGGTGACCACCATCGACCGCGAGGCCGAGGGCTGGACGGGCAAGGTGGGCATGGTGCCCAACGTTTTAACCGAGGTAGCGCCCTCCGCCAAGGACGCGGTGGCTATCGTCTGCGGGCCGCCCATCATGATACGCTTCACCTTCCCCGCGCTGGAAAAGCTGGGCTTCAAGCCGGCGCAGATGCTAACCACTTTGGAGAAACGAATGAAGTGCGGCATCGGCAAGTGCGGGCGATGCAATATCGGCAACCTATACGTCTGCCGCGACGGGCCTGTCTTCAGCTACGAGCAGATTAAAGACTTCGTCTCCAGCGAATACTAGGCTAAAGCCCCTTCCATCTGGGCCACGATTTGTTCATTGGTGAAATGCTGCAAGCTCACGGCGTGGCTGAAACAGGCGGCGACACAGGCTCCGCAGGCTTTACAGAGCGCCGCGTTGACCCGGCAGACATTCTTCTCGGCATCGAAATCGATGGCGTGATAGGGGCAGACCTCTTTACAGGCCTGGCAGCCGGAACAAATTCTCTCGTCGATTACCGAGGTAGCCGCCTCCACCTCCACCCTACCCCGGCTGATAATGGCCAGGGCTTCCGCCGCCGCCGCTGACGCCTGCGCCACGGTGTCGGGAATATCTTTGGGACCCTGGCAACAGCCCGCCAGGAAAATGCCGTCGGTCATCGTCGATACCGGCTCCAGCTTGGGGTGCTTTTCCAGGAAAAAGCCGTCGCCGCTGCAGCTGATATTGAAGAGGCGGTTTATCATCTCGGCGTCGGGCTGCGGCTCAAGTGCGCAGCTCAAGACCACCATGTCCACCGGCAGACGCCTTTGCCTGCCCACCAGCGTGTCCTCGAACTGGACGATGAGCTTGCCCTCTTCCTCCGGAGTCTCGGCGATATCGGTTATCTCGGCGGGACGGCCGCGGACGAAGTTGGTGCCTTCCTCGAGGATGCGGTTGTAGAACTCTTCGTAGCCCTTGCCGAAGCTCCTGATGTCGATATAGAACTCGTAAACATCGGCGCTGGTATGCTCCTTGATGAGGTGAGCGAACTTCATCGAGTGCATGCAGCAGACCCGCGAGCAATATTCGTGGTATTTCTCGTCGCGGCTGCCCACGCAGTGGATGATGGCCACGCTCTCCGGCTCCTTACCGTTCTTGAGCAACAGCTCGCCCTCGGTGGGGCCCGCCGAGTTAATCATGCGCTCGAACTCAAGGCTGGTGATAACGTTGTCCAGCCGTTTGTAACCGTAGGCATAGATGGGAGTGGGGTCGAAGACCTGAAATCCCGTTGACAGTATAATGGAACCGACCTCGACCTCGATGATTTCGTCCTGTTGTTCGAAGTCGATGGCCTTGGCTTCGCAGAACTTCTCGCAGGCGCGGCACTTCCCCGTCTTGAAATAGGCGCAATTTTCCGTATCAATGACGGGCACGTTGGGCACCGCCTGGGGGAATGGTGTATATATTGCCTTTCGCTTGCCCAGACCGGCCTCGAACTCGCTGTCCACCTTGAAGGGGCACTTGGTCTGGCAAACGCCGCAACCGGTGCAAAGGTCTTCGTTGACGTAGCGCGCCTTCTTCCTGATTCTGACCTTGAAGTTGCCGATATAGCCGGAAACCTCTTCGATTTCACTGTAGGTGAGCAGCTTGATAAAGGGATGGGAACCCACCAGCGTCATCTTAGGAGTCAGGATGCAGGCGGAGCAGTCCAGCGTGGGGAAGGTCTTGTCCAGCTGCGCCATGTGCCCGCCGATGCTGGGCGTTCTCTCCACCAGATAGACCTGGTGCTCGGAATCGGCAATCTTCAAAGCCGCCTGGATGCCGGCGATGCCGCCGCCAACCACCAGCGTGTTGGGGTTGACCGGCACCTCTTTCGTCTCCAGCGGCTGGTGATAATAGACCCGCCTCACCGCGGCGCTGACCAGCGCCTTGGCTTTCTCGGTGGCCTTCTCCTTGTCCTCGGTTACCCAGGAAACGTGCTCGCGGATGTTGGCCATCTCGAAAAGGTAAGGGTTTACCCCGGCGTCCTGGCAGGCGCGGCGGAAGGTCGGCTCGTGCATGGTCGGCGAGCAGGAAGCCACCACCACCCGGTTCAGCCCCAGCTCTCTGATGTCTTTCTTGATAAGCTCCTGCCCCGGTTCGGAGCACATGAACTTGTAGTCGCGCGCCGCCACCACCCCCGGCAAATCCCCGGCGAAATTGGCGACCGCTTCCGTATCTACCGTGCCCGCAATGTTGCTCCCGCAATGACAGATATAAACGCCGATTCTAGGTTCCATGCTGACCTCCCTCTTGTAGCTAAATACTATCACAAACACGCCTGTAGCAACAAGCCGAAACGACAGGTGATGAGATTGCTTCGCTCCGCTCGCAATGACAGGGGGATTGGAGCAGCGTACCCCCCCAATAAGAAGTATATAGAGGTCTAATCTCTATAGGGTGGGTATTGGGTGGGAAGTTATCACGTACGCTGACAAAGTGGGGAGGTAATTTGTCCCCGCCAGCCTCCACGTGCTAAACTTCAAGGTTAGAAAGGGACTTTGATGAAGATACTGGTAACCAACGACGACGGCATATTCGCCGATGGAATAAAGGCGCTGGTCGGCGAGCTGAAGAACATCGCCGAGGTGGTGGTGGTCGCCCCCGATAGAGAGCTGCACGGCATGGGTGCCTCCGTCAGCCTGCACGAGCCGGTGCGGGTCAAGCAGATGGCGCCGATAATGGACGGTGTGGAGCACTACGCCATCGAGGGCACGCCCGCCGACTGCGTTATTCTGGCCCTGAACAAGCTGGCCAAAGACCGGGTGGACCTGGTCGTCTCCGGTGTAAACCGGGGTTGGAACGTGGGCGACGACGTCATCATTTCGGGGACGGTGGGGGCGGCCCTGCAGGGTTTCGTCCACGGCGTTCCCTCCATCGCCGTCTCCTCTCCTTTAAGCGATAACCCCCGCTTCAAGGACGCGGCCCGGTTCGCCGCTCTGGTGGTAAAGAAGTTCGAAAACGGGGCGATACAGACCAACGCCTGCCTCAATATCAACCTGCCCAACATACCCAGGGAGGAAATAAACGGGGTAAAGCTCACCTACCCGGCCAACCGCAACCACACCGACACCGTCGAGGAGAGGTACGAAAACAAGCGCCGCTACTACTGGTTCGTGCGCAAGTGGGAAAACAAGCCCACCGATGAGAAAACGGACGCCTGGGCGATTCAGGGGGGCAATATCTCCATCTCGCCGCTTTTCCCCACCCCGGCCAACAAAAGCCACAAGTCAATCACCGATAACCTATGCGACGAGCTTTTCGAGGAGTTCAAGCGGATTTAGGTGCGTCCGAAGTCACGCTTCAGCTGGCTGTAGCTGAGGTGAATCATGGTCGGGCGCCCGTGCGGGCAGACCTGCGGGGTATCCGCCTGCTCTAATTGCCTGACCAGCTCCCGCATCTCGCTTTCGCTCAACGACTGCCCGGCTCTCACCGCGCTGTGGCAGGCCATGGTCGCCATGACCGCCTCCGTCCAGTCGCTTTTCGCCCCCTCCGCCATCGCGTCGAGCAGCTCGCGCAGCATGGCCCCCCAGTCCTTATCGTTGAGCAGTGCGGGCACGGCCCTGACCAGAAAGGTCTTGCCGCCGAAAGGCTCGATAGTGAAACCGAACCCGGCCAGGTCCTGATAGCGCGCCCATAGCTCCGCCTCCTGGCGGGGGCTGACCTCCAGCGGCAACGGCTCGAGCAGCCCCTGGACTTCCATCCCGCTTTCCGCCCGCTGTTCGGCAATCTTCTCGAAGAGGATACGCTCGTGGGCGGCGTGCTGGTCGATGAGATAAAGCCCGTCGGGGCCCTCGGCGACGATGTAGCTATTATCCAGCTGCCCCAACACCCGCAGCACCGGCAACGCGGCAGCGGTGGTAGTAGGCGCCGGCGGCGCCGGTTCGGAACTGACGCCGGCGTAGGGAGCCAGCGGCTCTCTTATCTCGGAAGGAAAAGACATCCTGGCCGCCGTCTCGACACGGGGCACAGGTGTTTGCTCAGTCAAAGCCCGGCGGACGGCGTTATAGACGGCGCCGAAGACGGCGCGCTCGTCAGCGAACTTGACCTCGCTCTTGGTGGGGTGAATATTGGCGTCCACGTCCTTCGCCGGCAGCGAGATGTCGATGACCGCCACCGGGTGCCGCCCCACCATCAAAAGCCCGCGGTAGGCCTCTTCCACCGCCCGCGCCAGCATACGGCTGTTTACCCAGCGGCGATTGACGAAAAAGCTCAAAAAGCCCCGCCCGGAACGGCTCACCTTGGGCAGGCCGACCATACCCGTCACGCGGGGCGTCGACTCGCCCTTGACCTCGACCATGTTGCCGGCGATCTCAGCGCCGTAGACCTCGGCGATGCTGTCCAGCAGCTTGCCGCTGCCCGGCGTGTTCAACGCCGTTCTACCGTCCAGCGTCAGGGAAAACTTCACCCCGGGAAAAGCCAGTGCGTACTGGCTGACCACGTTGGCGATGTGGCTGTTTTCGGTGTTCACCGACTTGAGAAACTTGAGCCGGGCGGGTATCTGGCGGAAAAGGTTGTGCACCTCTATGGTCATACCCTTAGAGCGCCCCCGGCCGGCGCGCTCGGCGACGGCTCCGTCTCTGAGGACGAGGTAGGTTCCCGCCTCCTCGTCGTCGGCGCGGGTGGTTATGTCAACACGGGCCACGGCGGCGATACTGGGCAAAGCTTCGCCGCGGAAACCGAGGCTGGAAATAGACTCCAAATCTTCGAGCTCGCTGACCTTGCTGGTGGCATAGCGCTCGAAGGCGAGCTCGACTTCGGAGGAGGCAATACCGGAACCGTTATCGCTGACTCTGATGAGGCCGACCCCGCCCCCCACTACCTCCACCGCAATCCGGCTGGCGTTCGCGTCCAGCGAGTTTTCCACCAGCTCCTTGACCACCGAGGCGGGCCTTTCCACCACTTCGCCGGCGGCGATGCGGGCGACCAGCTGGGGAGATAATGCCCGGATAGGCATGGCTAATCTTTCTTCTCTAATCGGGCGAAGCTCAAAAGCAGCTTCTTGACCCCCACCCCGCCGCTGAAAGCCACCACCGCCTCTTTATCGTCCTTCACGGCGCGGCAGTTGACCACCACCCCATCGCCGAACTGGGCGTGGTGGACGTGGTCGCCGGCTTTAAGCTCGGGAACATCGGCGCTGGGGGTATTGGGCGCCGGGGTCTTGGTGCGCGTGGAATAAAGGGGGGACATCACCTTGCCCTCTTCGCCCTGCCAGAGGCCGCTGTTGGCCACCAGCCGCCGGGGTATGTCGTCCAGAAAACGCGAGGGCGTGCTCGGCGTGCTCGAGCCCATCAGGTTGCGGCGGAAGGAATGCACCAGGTAAAGCTTTTGTTTGGCCCTGGTTATGCCAACGTAGCAAAGCCGCCGCTCCTCTTCCATCTGGTCGGCGTCGGCAAAAGACCTGAAGTGGGGCAGGATGCCCTCCTCGACGCCGACGATAAAGACCACGGGGAACTCCAGCCCCTTGGCCTGGTGCAAAGTAACCAGCGTGGTGGCGTTAACCGTTTCGTCTAACCCGTCCACGTCGGATACCAGCGCCACTCCTTCTAGAAAAGCGGTCAGGCCCTCGGGGGCGGGCAAATGGCGGTACTCGTTAGCCACGGTGCGCAATTCCAATACGTTTTCCCAGCGGTCTTCGCCGTCCTTGCCTCCCATCAGGTAGGCCTCGTAGCCCGTCTTGTTCACCACCAGGTCTAAGAGGTCGACCAGGTCGAGCTCGCGGCTGCGGGCGATAAACTCATCCATCAGGCCGCGAAAACCGACCAGCGCCTTGACGATACGCGAACCGAAGGGCGGCGCCTCTTCTCCGTCACTCTTTTCCTCGCTGACCAGTTTCAACGCCTCGTACTGGGAGATACCCAGCGACTTGGCCCAGCTGGATAGCTGGCTCAGGCTGCGCTCGCCGATGCCACGCCCCGGGATATTGATAATGCGGAGCAGGCCGACGCTGTCGCTGGGGTTCTGGATAACTCTCAGATAGGCGATAATATCTTTAACCTCGCGCCGTTCGTAAAAGCGGGTGCCCGCCACCAGCTTGTAGGGCGTGCCGTAGCGGACGAAGGCTTCTTCCAGGGCGCGCGACTGGGCGTTGGTGCGGTACATCACGGCGCAATCGCCCGGCTTGGCGCTGCCTCCGCCCACCAGCTTTTCCACCTCGCTGACGACGAACTGGGCCTCCTCCTGCTCGGTATAGGTCTCGACAATGTTTATCGGCTCGCCCGTCTCGTTCTGAGTCCAGAGCTCCTTGGGTTTGCGTTTCTGGTTGGTCGAAATAACGTGGGAAGCCGTCTCCAGAATAAGCTGGGTGGAGCGATAGTTTTGCTCTAAAAGTACCAGCTTCGCTTTGGGGTAGTCCTTCTCGAAGGAAAGTATATTGCGCAGGTCGGCAAAGCGCCAGGAGTAGATGGACTGGTCAGGGTCGCCGACGACGCAGATATTATGCTTGCCCCCGCCCAGCTTCTTTATCAGCTCGTACTGGACGACGTTGGTGTCCTGGAACTCGTCCACCATGAGATGCAGATAGCGGGAGTGATATTTCTTCAGCGTTTCGTCGCTTTTACGGAAGAGCAAAACGGCTTTCATGAGCAGGTCGTCGAAGTCGAGGGCATTGCTCTCCTCCAGCCGCTGCTGGTAGCGCTCGTAAACCCGCGCCACAACCTCCTCGAAATAGCTGGTGGTATGCTTGGCGTACTCCTTGGGTGCCTTGGTGTGGCTCTTGGCGGCGGAAATGGCGGAGGATATCGCCCGCGGGGCGTACTGCTTGGGGTCGAGGTCCAATTCCTGGAGCGTCCTCTTGAGCAGGCTTATCTGGTCTTCGTCGTCGTAGATGACGAAGCGGGAATCGACACCGATGGCATGACCGTCGCGGCGCAGCATGCGGGCGCAAATAGCGTGAAAAGTGCCGATGGTAAGGTTATCCAGGGAAGCGCCGATGAGCCGGTTGAGCCTCTCTTCCATCTCCCGGGCGGCTTTGTTGGTGAAGGTGACCGCCATAATGCGGTGAGGGCTGACGCCACAGGTTTTAATGAGGTAGGCTACTCGGTGGGCAATGACCCTGGTTTTGCCGCTGCCCGGGCCGGCTAAGATGAGCACCGGCCCCTCAATGGCTTCAACGGCTTCTTTCTGTGCCGGATTAAGCCCGTCCAGAATATCCATCTATACTATATTATACCATTGGGGGGGTATGCGTGGAAAGCTGTTGACAGGCAACGCTCCAGGTTGTAGAATATATGCGGATATGTGCATATATTGGTATATCAAGGAGTCGCCATGCAGGAGCTGATTAAAGCCACCAAAGCCCTCTCCGACAAGACCAGGCTGCGCATGCTCAACGTTCTTCTGGAAAGGGATTGCTGCGTCTGTGAGATGATGCAGGCGCTGGATATATCCCAGTCGCGGGCCTCGCGCAACCTGGGTATACTGGAGGACGCCGGTTTCCTGACCGCCAAAAGAGACGGCGTCTGGATAGTCTATTCTATCGACTGGCAGACGGCCAACAGCCACGCCGCCTCACTGGCCAAGCTGCTCAAGGACTCCCCTATCGCCGACGAGCTGATGGCCCAGGATAAAAAAAGGCTAAAGCGCGCCCAACGCGTCGGGACAGCCGCTGTGATGAAATAACCGAGGCACTGCATGACTGAAAACAAAGGCGTCGTCGGCCGTCTCCCGACACTCGACCGCTTTCTCACCCTCTGGATTTTCCTGGCCATGGGGGTGGGGGTGGCGCTGGGTTATTTTATCCCCCAGGTCGCCGACTTCATCAATTTCTTCCAGGTGGGCACCACCTCGATACCAATCGCCATCGGGCTTATTTTGATGATGTACCCGCCCCTGGCCAAGGTGAAATACGAGGAGATGGGACGGGTTTTCCGCAACTGGCGGGTGCTGGGGTTATCGCTGATACAGAACTGGCTCATCGGCCCCGTGCTCATGTTCTTCCTGGCCATACTCTTTTTGCGCGCCTATCCGGACTACATGGTGGGGCTGATTATGATCGGGCTGGCGCGCTGCATCGCTATGGTCATCGTCTGGAACGAGCTGGCTAAAGGGGACAGCGAGTACGCCGCCGGTCTGGTGGCGCTGAACTCAATCTTCCAGATAGTCTTCTACTCGGTCTACGCCTATATCTTCATCACCGTGCTGCCGGAGTGGTTCGGGCTGGAGGGGGCGGCTGTCCCCGTCACCATCGGGCAAATAGCTAAAAGCGTGCTCATCTACCTCGGCATCCCCTTCTTCGGGGGCATGTTAAGCCGCTTCTTCCTGATGCGGGCCAAGGGGCGCCAGTGGTACGAGCAGAAGTTTATCCCCAAGATAAGCCCGGTCACGCTGGGGGCGTTGTTGTTCACCATCGTGGTTATGTTCTCACTGAAAGGGGAAATAATCGTTCAGTTGCCGCTGGATGTGGTGCGCATCGCCATTCCCCTGCTCATCTACTTCGTGGTCATGTTCCTGGTGTCTTTCTACATGGGGAAAAGGATAGGCACCGACTACCCCAAGACAACGGCTATCGCCTTCACTGCCGCCAGCAACAACTTCGAGCTGGCTATCGCCGTCTCGGTGGCGGTCTTCGGTATCGGCTCGGGGGTGGCTTTTGCCGCCGTCATCGGCCCATTGGTGGAGGTGCCCGTGCTCATCGGGCTGGTGAACGTGGCGCTGTATTTCAGAAGAAGGTTCTCTTGAGAGAACTAACCGGCTAATTCCAGACCCTTGTAGAGGGCTTTGAAGTCGAGCCGCTCCATGACCTCATCCAAACGGGGCAGCTTCTGGTCCTGGTTGAACTTGGTCTTGCCCAGCGCCAGCTCGATGCTTTCGATTACGGAGGCGGTATTGCCGCCGGTGACGATGATAGGAATATCCTTGTCCTCGGCGCTCTGAAGCACGGCGTAGATAGGCTCGCCGTCGCCGCTGATAACCAGGCATTTGGTCGAGGTTTCCAGCGCCGCCAGCTGCATATCGGGGCGCTCGCTCCTGACCACCACCGCCTTATCCAGCTTGCGGCCGAAGTAGTCCAGCCCGGAATCGACACCCAGCGCCCCCAGCATGTAGTTTTCCACCAGCTCCGCTGACTTGCCGGCATCGTTGATTATCTTGCCCTCGATGCGCTCCGCCAGCTCGGCCACCGTCAGGCTTAGTAAAGTCCTGTCTTCGGGGATAACCCCCAGCACCGCCCCGTCCATCTCCCGCGCCGTTTCCATCTGGCTCTGGGGCACCTTGTTGACGACCACGCCGAGCAGGTGTTCGCCGAAGGCCTGGTATTTATCGGCGGGCCTGGTCTTAACCAGTTCGGTGGAGTAGCCGTCAACGACAATGACCCTGGCCTCCAGCGCCGCCGCCATCTCGCAGGCCGCCTCAATCGCCTTGCCGCCGGGCCTTTGCCGCCAGACGCCCTCGACGATAACGATATCCTTGTCTTTGGCCACCCTATCGTAGGCTTTCTTGATCTGGGCGCTTAAACTCCCCTCCCCGCTGATAACGGGGCAGAGGTCGTCAAGAGGCTCTTTCAGTGCCAGCACGCGCTTGATGAACGCGGTGTCGCTGTCGGCGGCTTTCTCCGCCGTGGCCTTGATGTCCGCCACCAGCGGCTTGAAGAAGCCCACCTTTTTGCCCTGGTCTTTGAAACGCTTGCCCAATCCGGCGCAAAGCAGTGTTTTGCCCGCGCCCGCCTGTGGAGAAGTTATGTATAAAGCAGCCAAGTTTCACCTCCGCTGGAATCAATCGGGGTTCTAGCCTATTATACCCCCTCGGCTGGTATTGGTAAAGATACCGAAGCGGACAGGTGAGTATGCTATAATCCAATGTATAGCCGGAGGGGAAGTGCGATGGGGAACGTTATCAGGCAGATAGTTAGCTGGGTCTTGAGGGCCTTCGGGGTATTCGTTATCGCGGTCAGCTGGCTCGCCTATCTCGGTATACTGGAAAACATCGGCAGCTTATCGCTCGACTTTATCAGCGAGGACCTGACCATGGCTATCGCCCTCACCGTCGGCGGCGCCGCCGTGATCGCCTTCGGCTCCAGCGCGGTAAAGTTGTTCGAGTAGAGGTTAAAGAGAGAGAATATGGCTTTCAGCGACGAGGTGCTGGCGCAGGCCTGGAAGAGAGCTAACGGGACCTGCGAGTGCGCCCGGCACAACCACGGGCACTTCGCCAAGTGCCACAAGGACCTGCTGAGATGGAAACGGGGCCAAGAGGGATGGGGCGGCTGGCAGGCCCGCCACATCAACGACCCCAACGACGATTCGCTTTCGAATTGCGAAATACTCTGCTGGGAGTGTTTGGAGCTGATTGGGGATTAGATAGATACCCCTTCAATCCCACCACACGCTTACACCAAATCCCTCTTAATCTCCCTTTAGAAAAGGGAGAGATTGAATACTTGTCAAACACAACAAGTTATGCATAATAAGAATAGGAGGGTGCGCACATGGCGAAGAATGACGAAAATGACAAACTAAAAGAGGAGTTAGCCGAAAGCAGACACGAAGAAATAACGACAATAATGCTAGGAACGTTTGCTTTTGGGGGTTTCGCGCTAGCAATTGCATTCGGCGCGTGGCAATGGCAACTGCATGGGCTATGGCAAGGATCCCTCGCATTCTTTGGAACCGCGATAATCATTGGACTTGGGTATTGGGGAATATCCAATGCCGTTAGTCGTAGAGGAAGGGAAAGGAAGGACAAAATCAAGCAACTAGGTAAGGATGCAGAAAAGCCAGCGCCTG
>JASFHK010000005.1:0-105312 GCA_050123275.1 Dehalococcoidia bacterium | reverse complement strand
TGGGCTGGGTCAGAAATGACGTACGCCGACATAGTGGGGATGGGTAAACCAACCGATAAATCCCCCTCTGGTTGAATAGCTAGAGTAGTAGTGCTAAAATTTACCAACTATGAAAATCCAGAGGTCAAAAGGCACCCGCGACCTGTCCCCACAGGATATGGAGCGTTTTCGCATCATCGAAAGCGCCTTCCGCCAGTGCTGCCTGCAATGGGGCTACCAGGAGGTAAAGACGCCCACGCTGGAATACCTCCACCTTTTCACCGCCACGGGCACGCTCACCCCGGGCATGCTCTCCAAGGTCTATTCCTTCCTGGACTGGGACGGCTGGAGCGGGGAAAGGGTGGTCTTGAGACCCGACGGCACCATTCCCATCAGCCGTTTGTATATCGACTGTATGGCCAAGGAAAAGCTGGCCAAGCTCTTCTACGTGGCCAACGTCTTCATGTTCGAGGCTACGGGCAAGAAGACAAGGGAACGCTGGCAGTGCGGCGCGGAGCTTATCGGCGCCAAACCGCCGCTGGCCGACATCGAGCTGGTGACGCTGGCGCTGGAGGTATTGCGAGATCTGAAGATTGAGGGCATCGAGCTGCGGCTGTCGCACGCCGGGCTGATAAAAGCGCTGCTGAAACGGATGGGCCTTAGCGCCGAGGAACAGACGCGCATGTTCGACCAGATACTGGACGGCGACACGAAGGCGCGGGACAAGCTGAAGCTGAAGCGGCCCGAGTTGGAAAAAACGCTGACCTCGCTGCTCGAACTGAAAGGGAATCCCGCCGGCTTTTCCAAAAAGCTTAAAGAGCTTTTCGCCGAGGACCTGCCCGAGTGCAAGCCCTATATCGATAACTGCCGCCTCATCGCCGAGTTTCTGGAGGCGATGGGCTGCCGGTACCACATCGACATCGCCTCGGGGCGCGGCTTCGAGTACTATACCGGTTTCATTTTCCAGGTTTTCAAGGGCGGGGAGAAAATCGGCGGCGGCGGTAGGTACGACGCGCTGATTCCCTCGCTGGGCGGCAAGGACGTGCCCGCTTCCGGCTTTGCCCTCTACCTGGAACGGCTCATGGGGCTGATAGACGCCAAAGCGTTAGCCGCCCCACCGCCTACCCGAATTCTAATAAGGATGGAAAAGGCTAAAGCCCGGAAGGGCTTTGAAATCGCCCGCCGCCTGCACGCCGCCGGCTACCGCGCCGAGTTCTACCTGGGGCAAAAAGAGGCCGACTTCGACTGGACGGTGGACATCAACGGCCAATCGGAATTTACGCTGACCGACCGGGCTAAAAAGCGCCGGACGGCCAAGAACGCCGACGAGCTTCTGGATTTATTAAAATGAATGCCAAGCTCAAAATAGCCCTGCCCAAAGGCCGCCTGCTGGCCGAGACCTCCGCTTTGCTTAAAAGGGCGGGGTGGGGACTGGACGGCTACCACGAGCAAACGCGCCTCTACCACATCGAATCGCAGACCTCGCCCAATATTTCGGCGCGCGTCTTCCACGAAAAGGACATACCCATCCAGGTCGCCATCGGTAACTACGATTTGGGTATCTGCGGCTCGGACTGGATTGAAGAGCTGCTCGCCAAATACCCCAGCAGCGACTTGATGAAGGTGAAGAACCTGCGCTACGGCGAGGGCGCTCTCTACGCCGCCAGCGCCGGCGACACGCTGGAAACGATGAGAAACCGCGCCGGGGGAATACGCATCGCCAGCGAGTACCCCAACCTGGCCGAGTCCTTCGCCATTAACACGCAGCTAAAGCGTTTCAGCGTCTTTCCCCTCTGGGGAAGCGCCGAGGTCTATCCGCCGGAGAGCGCCGACCTGGCGCTGGTCGGCGGCGGCGCCGACGACTTCCCCTTCTCCCAGCTGGCGCCGATAAGCCGCGTCCTTGGCGTCAGCGCCTTTTTGATTGCCAACCGCCGCCGCTGGAAGAGCCAGGGGCTGGAAAAAACGGTCGGCTCCATCGAGACGGCGTTAAGCCCCGAAAAGACCGGGCCGAAAACGGCAAAGCGCACCGAAACCAAAGCAGTCGGTTATGCTAAAGCCGAAACGGATAAAGACGCGGTGCGTCTGGCACTGCCCGACGGCCACCAGCAGGCGCACACCCGCAAGCTGCTGGACAAGGCGGGCATCGGCCTGGACGATTACCCTTCCGAGAAGGGCAACCGCCGCCCCGGCATTGACCTTGAGAGCGTCAGCGTCAAGGTCATCAGGCCCCAGGACATGCCGCTACAGGTCGCCAACGACAACTTCGACCTGGCTATCACGGGCCGGGACTGGCTCACCGAGCACCTCTGCCAGTTCCCCTCCAGCCCGGTGAAAGAGCTGGCCGACCTTAAATTAGGCTGGGTAAGGGTGGTGGCTGTGGTCAGCCAGGAGCTGGACGTGGCCGACATTCGGGGATTAAAGAAGGCGAAGCGGTCGCTGCCGCTGCGGGTGGCTTCGGAGTACATCAACATCGCCGATAACTACGCCCGCGAAAACCGCCTCAGCCGCTACCGGCTCATCCCGACCTGGGGCGCCACCGAAGCCTTCCTCCCCGAGGACGCCGACCTGCTCATCGAGAACACCGAGACCGGGCGCACTCTCGCCCAGCATAATTTGAAGATTATCGACACCCTCTTCGAATCCACGGCCTGCCTCGTCGGCAGCGCCCGGAGGACGGCCAGCCCGTTGAAAAAGAAGAGAATAGAGTCCATCACCCAAATCCTGCGTAAAGCCGCCGAGGAGATATGAATTGAGAATTATCGAAGGCTTTGAACCGGCCAGAGAGCTGCTGGAGCGCCAGCCGGGCGCCGATTTCAGCCTGGACACCCCCGTTTTAAGGCAGCGCATAAAAGAGGTGTTCGGCGCCGAAATGAGTCCGGAGGAAGCGGTGGCGCAAATCATCGACGAAGTGCGCGAAATGGGCGACGCCGCCCTCTTCAACTATACCTTGAGGATAGACCGCGCCAAGCTCAGCTCGCTGGAAATAAGCAAGAAGGATATCAAGAGCGCCTACGTCGAGGTGGACAAGGAGCTGCTGGGCGCACTGAAGTTCGCCGCCGAGCGCATCAGCTCTTTCCACCAGAAACAGAAAGAGGCTATCTGGAGCCTGGCCGCCAAGAAGGGCTTCGGGCAGCTGGTGCGCCCCATGAAACGCGTCGGCGCCTACGCTCCCGGCGGCACCGCCAGCTATCCCTCCACCGTGCTGATGACGGCCATACCCGCCCGCATCGCCGGCGTTAAAGAGGTGATTTTAGCCACCCCGCCCCGCGCCGACGGCACGGTGCCGGTGCCGACGCTGGTCGCCGCCGACATCGCCGGCGTCGACCGCATCTTCTCCATCGGCGGCGCTCAGGCCATCGCCGCCCTCGCCTACGGCACCGAGACCATACCCCGCGTCGATAAAATCTGCGGCCCCGGCAACATCTTCGTCGTCCTGGCCAAGAAACTGGTTTACGGCGCGGTGGGTATCGACAGCCTGCCGGGCCCCAGCGAGGTATTGATTGTGGCCGACGAATACGCCGACCCCGCTTACTGCGCCGCCGACATTCTGGCCCAGGCGGAACACGACCCGCTGGCGGCGGCGATTCTGGTCACCGACTCCGTGGGGCTGGCCGCCGAGGTATCCAAAAAGGTGGAGCAACAGATGAAGGATCTGGCGCGCCGCGACATTGCCGCCGAGGCCATCAAGAACCAGGGGCTGATTGCCGTCGTCGACAGCCTCGACGAAGCCATAGAGCTGGCTAATTTCTACGCCCCGGAGCACCTTTCGCTGATGCTCAAGGACGCCGAAAACTACGTCGAGCGCATCAGCAACGCAGGCTGCATCTTCGTCGGCGAAAACTCGACGGTGGTGCTGGGCGACTACACGGCGGGTCCCAGCCACGTTTTGCCCACCAGCGCCAACGCCCGCTTCAGCTCGCCGCTGAACATACTCGACTTCATCAAGCTCATCAACGTCGTCGACGTGGACAGGGGCACCCTCAAGAAGCTGGCCAGGGCCGCCGCTACCATCGCCCGCGCCGAAGGGCTGGAGGCTCACGCCCGGGCGGCGGAGAAGCGCCTTAAATAGAATATTGACAAATTATGTCAGCTTGTGCTAAAGTCCAGGCGAAATGATGAGCGTAACTATCCTCCACGGCTATTATTACACTTACATGTTTGCCGGGCGCAACTAAGCGCTTGGAGGGTAGTGCACGGCAATAACTGACAAAAGAAAAAACTCGGCAAAAAACCCTCCCGGCGGAGGGGCTTTTTGTTATAGAGGGATTTAGAAAGGAAGAGGAAGCAATGTCTGGAGAAGGGATAACCAAATTCATACGGTCCGACCTGGCCGGCTTCGGCGGTTACGTCCCCAGCAAGGCGCTAAAGCTGCTGGCGGAGCGGGTTAAGATGCCCATCAACGGCATCTCCAAGCTGGACGCCAACGAGAACCTCCACGGCTGCTCGCCCAAGGTCAACGAGATATTGGGCAAATTCCCCTACCTGAACATCTACCCCGACGCCGGCCAAACCGAGATACGCCAGCTGCTGGCGGACTATACCAAAACCACCCCCGAGCGCATCGTCGTCAGCAACGGCAGCGACGAGCTTATCGGGCTTATCCTGCGCCTCTTCCTCGAACCCGGCGACGAGGTAATCAACATGGTACCCACCTTCGACATGTTCCGCTTCGGCACCATACTCTGCCAGGGCAAGCTGGTCGAGGTACCGCGCGACGAGGAATACCGCGTCGACGTGGCCGCGGTGAAGAAAGCCATCACCAAAAGGACCAAGCTGATAATACTGGCCAACCCCAACAACCCCACCGGCACCCCCACCCCCCGGGAGGACATGGTGGAGCTGATTGAGACCGGCGTGCCCATCGTGGCCGACGAAGCCTACGTCGAGTTCAGCGGCGAAACGGTCACCCCACTGGTGGAAAAGTACGACAACCTGATTGTGTTGCGGACGTTCTCCAAGTGGGCGGGCCTGGCCGGACTGAGGGTGGGCTACGGCATCATGCACCCCAAGCTGGTGGGCTTTTTGCAGACCATCAAGCAGCCCTACAACGTCAATATCGCGGCGCGGGTAGCGGTACGCGAATCGCTCAAGGACGTCGACTATTTGATGAAGAACGTGCGGGCCATCGTCGCCGAAAGGGAACGGCTCTATCAGGAGCTTGCCAAGATTAGCTGGCTCAAGCCCTTCCCCTCCCAGGCCAACTTTATCTTCTGCCACGTGCTCAACGGCAAGGCCGCCCAGATTCAGAAGGAACTGGAAGACAGAGGCATACTGATTCGCTACTTCGATATTCCCCTATTGCAAAACTCGCTGCGCATCAGCGTGGGACTACCCCGGCACACCGACGCCGTGATTAAAGCGCTCAAGGAAATCGGGGGGGATTAATTAACGGCTTAAAATGTGTTAAACTGGAGCCGAAGTCTGCTTTAGGCGGTTTAAGCGATGAAAAAGCCGAGACAAGCCACTATCAAAAGAGAGAGCAAGGAAACCAAGGTCGACCTGGAACTTAACCTCGACGGCAGCGGCCAGTGGCAGATTGACACCGGCATCAAGATGTTCGACCACCTGCTGTCGCAGATGGCGCGGCACGGCCGCTTCGACCTCAAGATAAGCGCCGGCGGCGACGACCAGCACCACGTTGCCGAAGACGTCGCCATCTGCCTGGGCAAAGCCCTGGGCGAAGCGCTGGGCGAAAAACGGAGCATCACCCGGATGGGCGATGCCTCCGTGCCCATGGACGACGCCATCGCCGCCGTCTCGGTGGACATCGGGGGGCGGGGCTACACCGTGCTCGACTTGTCCTTCGCCAAGAACGACATGCTCGGCTTCGCCACCGACCTCATCCGCCACTTTCTGGAGGCGCTGGCTATCGAAGCCAGGCTCAACCTGCACGCGCGCATTCTCTACGGCGTTAACGACCACCACAAAGCGGAAGCCCTTTTCAAAGCGCTGGGGCGGGCGCTGGATATCGCCACTAGAATAGACGACAAGCTGGCGGGCGAGCTGCCCACCACCAAGGGCTTACTGGAGGAATAGCGCTGAATCTTTACACGCTGGCGGCCATAGTCCTGATAATAATACTGCTCATACTGGGACTATACGTCATTCCACGCTGGCGGCTGAAGAGAGCCATGCGCCAGGTGATAAAGATTTTCCGCCACAACAGCGCCCTCGACAAGAAATCGGCCAAGAGCATTGACGAGCTGGGATTAAGGCCGCGCGGTTTCACCGAAAGGCTGATGCACACGCGCGATTTCAAGCCCTACGCACTGGAGGCACTGGTGAAAGCGGGTATCGTCAAGGGCACCACCGACGGGCGGCTCTACCTTATCGAGGAACAGCTCGCTATCTCGGGTATCGAGCGGCGGATGCAGTCCCGGTAGCCGCTTACATCGGGAAATTCGAGCTTTCCCAGAAGGCGTCCCAGTCTTCCTTGGCTATGCCCAGCCCGGAAAGAACCTTGGCCGGTATCGGATAAGATACCGCGTTTTCCCTCTCCAGCTTTTTCACGTGGCGCGCCATGACGAAGGTCAGCGTCTTCACGTGCTCGTAGCTCATCCGGATGCGGGCCACCGTTTCCGGCGTCTTGCCGGGGCCGGGCTCCGGGGGGCTTTTGGCGAAGTTAATGGCCACGCCGTAGGGACCGCCGGCCATCATAAAGTGGTCGGAGTAGAATTCGGGGACTTCTTTTTCTTTATCTTCAGGCATATTCCCTCTCCTGTTCAGATTTATCTAGAGCTTCTGGTCGGTCAGCCGACGGTAAGCCCTTTCGTACCTCTTGGCGGTAGCCTCGATAACGTCTTCGGGGAGCATGGGGGCCGGGGGCGTCTTGTCCCACCCTGAAGCGGCCAGCCAGTCCCGCACCGGCTGTTTATCGAAGCTGGGCTGCGGCTGGCCTACTTTATAAAGGTCGACTTCCCAGATGCGCGAAGAGTCGGGGGTCAACATCTCATCGATGATTACCAGCTTGTCGCCGTCCAGACCGAACTCGAACTTGGTGTCGGCGATGATAATGCCGCGGGCCATGGCGTAACCGCGTCCGTAGTTATAGATAGCCAGGCTCTTCTCCTCAAGCTCGTCGGCTAATGATTCGCCCACCATCTTGACCATTTCCTTACGGGACATGGGCATGTCGTGCCCCTCTTCCGCCTTGGTGGTGGGGGTGAACATAGGCTGGGACAGCTCCTGGCTCTCTTTCAGCCCCGACGGCGCCTTCATGCCGGAGATGGTGCCCTTTTCGCGGTATTCCGCCCAGGCTGAGCCGGACAGGTAGCCCCGCACCACGCACTCAATCATAATGCGCTTCACCTTTTTCACCACCATGGAACGCCCCACCAGATAGACGGGGGGAGCAAAACGCTTGCCGTCGGGTAGATAGGGGGTAAGCGCCGCCGCGTCCTCGATGGGCTCTATCATGTGGTTGGGCATAAACTCCTTGGTCTGGTTGAACCAGAAAGCGGAGAGCTTGTTGAGCACCTTGCCCTTGTTAGGTATGCCGCAGGGCAAAACGACGTCGAAGGCGGAGATTCTATCGGTGGCGACAATGAGCAGCTTATCGCCCAGGTCATAGCTGTCGCGCACCTTGCCCTTGACGAACCTGGGCAGGGGCAGTTCTGTTTTGAGTAAAACCGGGGTGTTATCGGTCATCATATCGAGCGGGGGGCGAAATCAGACGGCCCCGCCGTTCCCCCTTTCCACTGGGTTTCGGTCAGACCCAGCCGCGTGAAAATAACGTCGACGTAGCGCAGATAGTACTGCTCATCGAAAAGAAGCTCTAGCTCATCGTCGGGCAGGACGGCGACAACTTCGGCGTCGGCCTTGAGCAGTTTGAGGAAGCTCTTGCC
Source organism: Dehalococcoidia bacterium (assembly GCA_050123275.1). Classification (GTDB taxonomy): domain Bacteria; phylum Chloroflexota; class Dehalococcoidia; order Dehalococcoidales; family BS750m-G39; genus E44-bin88. Next base: position 97,489 of record JASFHK010000005.1, on the reverse strand, counting down.
CCCTTTCCAAGACTTCATGGCGTTGCGTTGCACCATCTTGTAGGCGTCCTGGCGGCTTAAGCCCTTGTCGATGAGGGCCAGCATCACCCGTTGGGAGAAAATCAGGCCCCGGGTGACGTCCAGGTCTTTTTTCATTTTCTCGGGATAGACGAGCAGCCCCTTCACCACCGAGGTGAATATGCTCAATGAGTAGTCGAGGATAAGACAGGCGTCAGGCAAAGTGATACGCTCGGTGGAGGAATGGCTGATGTCGCGCTCGTGCCAGAGGGCGAGATTTTCCATAGAAGTCAGTGCGTAACCCCGCACCAGCCGGGCGATACCGCAGACGCGCTCGCAAAGCTCCGGGTTGCGCTTGTGGGGCATGGCCGAGGAGCCGGTCTGCCCGGCGGCGAATGGCTCTTCCACCTCCCTGGTCTCCGTCTTTTGCAGCCCCCGAATCTCGGTGGCGAACTTCTCCAGCGAACTGGCGATGATGGCCAGCGTGGTCAAGAACTGGGCGTGGCGGTCGCGCTGCAATATCTGGTTGGAGATGGGCGACGGCGTCAGCCCCAGCTTGGCGCAGGCTCTCTCTTCGAGCTCGGGGGACACGGTAGCGTAGGTGCCCACCGCCCCCGAAATCTTGCCCACCGAGATGACCTTTTCCGCCTCGGACAGTCTTTGCAGGTTGCGCCGCATCTCCTCGACCCAGAGCGCCATCTTCAGCCCGAAGGAAATCGGCTCGGCGTGAATGCCGTGGGTGCGCCCGATCATCACGGTGAATTTATGCTTCATCGCCTGCTGCGCCAGCACCCCGATAAGCGCCTTGATGTCCTCGCTCAGGATTTCGGCGGCTTCCAGCATCTGCAGGCATAAAGCGGTGTCGATAACGTCGTTGGAGGTAAGCCCCAGATGGATAAAGCGCGATTCCTCGCCCAGGCTCTCGGAAACCGAGCCCAGGAAAGCGGTAACGTCGTGGTGGGTCTCTTTCAAGATTTGCTCCATTCGCTTCAAGTTGACCCGCGCCAGCTTTATCTTGGAAAGGTCTTTGCGGGGGATAACGCCCATGTCCGCCCAGGCTTCACAGACGGCAATTTCCACCTGGAGCCACTTGGCGAACTTGTTCTCGTCCGACCATACTCGCTTCATCCGGGGTCTGGAATAACGCTCAATCATTTTTTGTCTCCCTGCAAGCCCTGGCGGTATTGTTCGTAGGCCTGTAGTATTTTGTCGTGTTTAATGCCCAGTATTTCGGCGGCCAGATAGGCGGCGTTCTTGGCGCCGGCGCTGCCGATAGCCACCGTGGCCACGGGTATTCCTCCCGGCATCTGGACGATGGAGTAGAGGGCGTCGACGCCCTTGAGCTCGCCGCTGGCGATAGGCACGCCGATAACGGGCAGCGTCGTCCAGCTGGCCAGCACTCCGGGCAGGTGCGCCGCCCCGCCCGCCGCCGCGATAATAACTTCTATGCCCCGCTCCCGCGCCGAAAGCGCGTACTGGCGCGCCTTTTCCGGGGTGCGGTGGGCGGAGATAACGTTAACCTCGTGCTCGATGCCCAGCTCTTCAAGTATGTCCAGCGCGGGCTGGATAGTTCCGGCATCGGACTTAGAACCCATAACGACAGCGACCAAAGGCATTTTCAACTACCTCCCTCGGAGAATGGAACCCGGTATATATAATAATGTAGATTTTAGCTAATGTATATAGTAGTTTACGCCTGCGCCAGGCTTATTTAGAGCAAGGCGATATCCTTGCGGTAGTAACAGCCCTCGAAGCTGATACGGGAGACGTTGGCGTAAACCTTCTCCCTGGCCTCTCTGAGGCTCCGGCCCCGCGCCATAACGGTGAGCACCCGCCCACCGCTGGTGAGGACCTCGCCCTTGTCGCCGAGCCTGGTGCCGGCGTGAAAGACGACGATGTCTTTGTCCAGCTCGTCCAGCCCGCCGATGGGGAAGCCGGTCTTATAGCCGCCGGGGTAGCCGCCCGAAGCCATGACCACCCCCACGCAGGCGTCTTCACTCCACTTAATCTCCATCTCGCCGAGGCGGTTATCGTTGACCGCCAGCATGATATCCACCAGGTCGGTCTCGAGCAGGGGCAGGGTGACCTGGGCTTCGGGGTCGCCGAAGCGGGCGTTGAACTCCAAGACTTTGGGCTGGCCGTCGCCAATCATCAGGCCGCCGTAGAGGACGCCCCGGTAAGGCCGTCCTTCCTCGCGCATCGCCTTTATCGTCGGCTCCATGATTTTCTCACTGACCGTTTTCGACAGCTCCGGTGTGGAAAAGGGCGGCGGGCTATAGCTGCCCATGCCCCCCGTGTTGGGGCCCTTGTTGCCGTCGAGGGCGGGCTTGTAGTCGCAGGCCGACATCATGGGGATAACGCTTTCCCCGTCGCTGAAGGCGAAGACGCTCATCTCCCGACCCGTTAAAAACTCCTCGATGAGAACACGGTCGCCGGCGGCGCCGAAGGCCCTGTCCTGCATTATCTTGTTCAGGGCGTCCATCGCCTCGTCAATGGTCTGGGCGACGATGACCCCCTTCCCCGCCGCCAGCCCGTCGGCCTTGACCACGATAGGCGCTTTCTGCTTTTGCAGGTATTCTTTCGCCTCGGCGTAGTCGGAGAAGCTGGCGCTCTGGGCGCAGGGGATATCATATTTTTGCATCAGCTCCTTGGCGAAGACCTTGCTCGACTCAATCTCGGTGGCCTGTTTGGTAGAGCCGAAAACCTGCATCCCCCGGACCCAAAAAAGGTCGGCGATACCCCCGGCCAGAGGCGCTTCGGGCCCGACCACGGTGAGGTCGACGCCCCTTTCCTGAGCGGCTTTGACCAGCGCCTCGATATCGGTGGGCTTGATATCCAGGTTTTGGGCGATTTGCGCCGTGCCCGCGTTACCCGGAGCGGCGTAGATTTCTTTAACCTTGGGGCTTTGGGCCAGCTTCCAGACCAGCGTGTGTTCCCTGGCTCCGCCGCCGACGACTAGTATTTTGATTGAAACCACCCCCTTAAGATTGCGTTTTCCAATTATATACTCCGGGTAAACCCCGGCTCAACGGGGTTTGCGTCCCCAGAACATGGCGTAGTTAAAAAAGGCATAGTAATCGGGCCGGTCGAGGATAAAGTCCGGCGAGCCGGGCAGGCAAAGGCGCCGGAACTCCGCCTTATCTTCCGCTGAAAGCTCGGCTTCCACGTTGGGCCAGCGCATATCGAAGAGAGCCGCCAGTGCTTCCCGTATTTCAGGGCTTAACGGGGCGGAGAAACTGCCAGCGAAGGCCTTGCCCCTGGCCTCCGTCAACCCCAGCTCGCGGAACCAGCCCAGCGCGCGCAGGAAATGTAATTTCGGATTCTTCCCTTGTACGAAAGGAGCGATGCCCACCGAGGTTGCCTTTAGCCGAGCCTCCAGTCCGGGATAGCCGGGCAGCAGGTTTTCCGAAGCCCAAGCGGCGACGGCGATAATACCGCCGGGCTTTACCACCCTAACCATCTCTCTGAGCAGTGGCAAAGGCTCCATAGGCGCGTAGCCCACGCAATCGGCGCTCCACGCCCAGTCGAAGCTATTATCCTCAAAGGGCAACTGGCGGACGTCGCCTTCCTGAAAAGAAACCCGCCCCGAAAGCCCGGCTTCCTCTACCATCTCCCCGCCGCGTTGCAGCATATCCGCCGAAATATCGAGGCCGGTGACGTGTCCATTGGCTCCCACCACCCCGGCCAGCAAGACACATTGCAGCCCTATGCCACAACCGACATCCAGACCCCGGCTACCTGCGGGCAACTCCAGTGCCCCGACCATTTCACGCAGGGTGGGCACTCTCAGCGGGTCGGACACCAGCAGGCTCTCTATGTAAGCTTCGTCACCCATGGTTACTCCAAAAATCGGTGGTTGCGCTGGATAGCCGCTACGACCAGAGACGGCGGGATATATTGAGCGCACCCGCCAGCGGATAAATAAAGCCACCCCTGACGATGGATTTTATGGTATCGTGCCTGGCGATGAAATCCGCCAGCGGCGGGCTGTTTTTATAGTAGAAAGATACGAACCTGGCACCCCAGCTATTGGGCAGCAGAACCTCATCCCGGAAATCTCTCAAGACATCTATTTCCCGCGCCGCGTCCGTACCAAAGGCCGCCGTGGCGATGAAGCAGGATTTTGGCGGATAGGCCTCAATACCCTTCCACCAACCCTTATCTCTCTGCCTCCGGTCCGGCATAGCCCGACCTCCCCTTTTTTTATTCCCACTCAATGGTGGAGGGGGGCTTGGAGGTTATGTCATAGACCACCCGGTTGACCCCGGGCACCTCGTTGACAATGCGGCTGGAAATGCGGGCCAGGACATCGTAGGGCAGGCGCGCCCAGTCGGCGGTCATGGCGTCGTCGCTGGTGACGGCGCGGACGGCCACCAGATAGCCGTAGGTGCGGTAGTCGCCCATCACCCCCACGCTCCTGACATCGGTGAGAATGGCGAAGCTCTGCCAGAGCTGGCGGTAGAGGTTCGCCTTCTTAATCTCGCTCATCACCACCCAGTCGGCGGCCTGGAGTATGTCTATCTTCTCCTTGGTGACCTCGCCGATAATGCGGATGGCCAGGCCGGGGCCGGGGAATGGTTGCCGCCAGACCATCTCTTCAGGAAGCTCCAGGTTCAGCCCCACCTTACGCACCTCGTCCTTGAACAGGTAGCGCAGCGGCTCGAGCAGCTTCAGCGTCATCCGGGAGGGAAGCCCGCCGACGTTATGGTGGGTCTTTATCTTGGCGGCGGTGCTGCCGCTGGAGGCGCTTTCGATGACGTCGGGGTAAAGCGTCCCCTGCGCCAGGAAGTCCACCTTGCCGATTTTCTTAGCTTCTTCCTCGAAGACGTGGATGAACTCCTCGCCGATTACCTTGCGCTTGGTCTCCGGGTCGGTGACCCCTTCCAAACGCTTGAGGAAGCGAGCGCTGGCGTCGACATAGACGATGTTCATCCCCAGATTGAGGCGGAAAACGTTAAAGGTACGCTCCACCTCTTCGCGGCGGAGCATGCCGTGGTTGACGAAGATACAGGTAAGCTGGTCACCGATGGCGCGGTGGATAAGCACGGCTACCACCGCCGAGTCCACGCCGCCGGAGAGAGCGTTGATGACCTTGCCGTCGCCCACCTGCTGCTGGACGCTGGCCAGGCTGTCCTGAATAAAGTTGCTCATTGTCCAGTTGCCCTTGCAGCCACAGACCTGGTAGACGAAGTTCTTCAGGAGTTTCTTGCCCTCGGGCGTGTGGGCGACCTCGGGGTGGAACTGGAGCCCGAACATCTTATCATCCTTGCCGAAAACGGCGAAGGGCGAGTTCTCGGTGTAGGCCAGGTCGGTAAAACCGGGCGGCAACTTTTCGATTTTGTCGCCGTGGCTCATCCAGACCGGCGTCGAGGCGGGCAAATCGGCGAAAAGCGGCGAGTCGGCGCGGCTCAGGTGCAGCACGGCGTGGCCGTACTCATGCTTGGCCCCCGGCGTCACCTGCCCGCCCAGCTGGTGGGCCAAAACCTGCATGCCGTAGCAGATGCCCATCACCGGCAGCTTGCTCTCGTAAATATAGGAAGGGGCCAGCGGCGCGTCGGGAGCGTAAACGCTGGCGGGGCCGCCGGAAAGGACGAAGCCCTTGGGGTTGAGGTGGGCAATCTTTTCCCAGGGGGTGTCCGGGTTGACCAGCTCGCAATAGACCTGGCACTCTCTTATGCGGCGGGCGATGAGCAGGCTGTACTGGGAGCCGAAATCGATGACGATGATGGCTTCGCGCTCGGCGCTGGGGATGGCGGCTCGGGCCGCTTCGGGCTGCTGGCCGCCCTTTTCCTTGGCAATCTCCAGGTAGGTGGAGACTTCGATATCACCGCTGGTGGTAACGCGCTGTCCCTTCTTGGGACTCTTGGGGGAACTTTGCTTCGCTTTTTCTTTCGCCATATTGTTGAATAAAGATTACCACTGTAACCGCTTTTCTTCAAGTGGTTTTACGCCTGAAAAAGTTACCATTTTTGCCACTACCCCCTTTTCTTTAGCTATGCCCCGCCACTATGCTATACTTCAGTCAGGAAAGGGGCTATGGGCACCGGTCTTTCGTCAACCGTTCGCGAGCAGGTCGAAAAAGGCGTATCCGTCCTGACCGAGGGCGGCGTGGTCGCCTTTCCCACCGATACCGTTTACGGGCTGGGCGCCAGCCTGTCTATAGACGCGGCGGTGGAGAAAGTCTATCGTATCAAAGAGCGCCCGCGCCGTATGGCACTGCCCCTGCTGCTGGCCGACATTTCACAGCTTGAAGAAATCGCCGTTTCGATACCAAAGCAGGCGCGACTACTCGCCAAAGAGTTCTGGCCGGGGGCGCTGACGTTGGTGCTCTTAAAATCCAAGGCCGTTTCCGATATCGTCAGCGGCGGCGCTGAAACCGTGGCCGTGCGCGTCCCCGACCACCCCGTCCCCACCGCGCTGGCGCGGGGAACCGGCGGCGCCATTATCGGCACCAGCGCCAATTTGAGCGGGCAGCCCAGCGCCCTCAACGCCGAGGCAGCCCGAAGGCAGCTGGGAGATAAGGTGGATTTTATCATCGAGGACGACTGCCCGGGGGGCAAAGAGTCCACCATCGTCGATTTGAGCGGGGCCAGCCCCGTCATTTTACGAGAAGGCGCCATATCGTTATCCGAACTGAAGCGGGTGTGCCCCGAAATTACGTCTAAAGGAGGCTAAGATGCGCATCGCCATCGGCAGCGACCACAGGGGTCTGGAGCTTAAAGCGGCTATCATACAGATACTTACCGAAAAGGGACACGGCTATGAGGACTTCGGCAGTCACACTCCCGACTCCGTGGACTACCCCGATATCGCCCGTGACGTGGCCGGGGCGGTGGCCGGGGGCGACTTCGACTACGGCATATTGATCTGCGACACCGGCATCGGCATGAGCATCGCCGCCAACAAGTTCAACGGGATAAGGGCCGCCCTCTGCCACAACGCTTTCAGCGCCGGGCGCGCCCGCCAGCATAACGACGCCAACGTGCTCTGTCTGGGCACGGGCAACGCCGCCGCAACGGTGGCCGAAATCGTCAACGCCTTCCTCGGCACCGAGTTCGAGGGGGGCCGCCACCAGCGACGTTTAGACAAGATAAGGGCCATAGAGACCGACCAGTCTGGCCAGCCTTGACATTTGCCTACTAACTGTGCTACTTTATCTGCACGATGAATATTGACCTTGTAATTCTGGTTATCCATACGTAATCGGCCAGTGGGTCGCGTCTCCCTAGGTTTAAGGGGCCGTCCCCACGGGACGGCTTTTTTTATAAACTAAAATTCGGCTATAACGAAGGGGATAACAAATGAAAAGCGATACCGTCAAACGAGGTTTAGAGCGCGCCGGGCACCGTGCCCTGTTGCACGCGGTGGGCTGGAGCCGTACTGAAATTGACAAGCCCCTCATCGGTATCGTTAACAGCTTTACCGATATTGTCCCCGGCCATATCCATCTGGACAAGATAGCCCGGGCGGCCAAGGCCGGTGTCTGGAGCGCGGGCGGCGTTCCCTTCGAGGTGAACACCATCGCCGTCTGCGACGGCATCGCCATGAACCACCCGGGCATGAAATACAGCCTGCCCAGCCGCGAGCTGATTGCCGATTCCGTGGAGACGGCCGCCGAGGCCCACGCCTTCGACGCGCTGGTCTTCATACCTAACTGCGACAAGATAATCCCCGGCATGCTCATGGCTGCGGTAAGGTTGAATTTACCCGCTATCTTCGTCAGCGGCGGCCCCATGCTTGCCGGCAGGCACGAGGTCGACGGCAAAGCGGAAAAGCTCGACCTCAACGACATATTTGAGGGGGTAGGTCGAGTAACCGCCGGCACCATGAAAGAAGAGGAGCTGGCCGAGCTGGAAGAGCTGGCCTGCCCCGGTTGCGGCAGCTGCTCGGGCATGTTCACCGCCAACACCATGAACTGCCTCACCGAGGCACTGGGCATGGGCTTACCCGGCAACGGCACCATACCCGCCGTGGACGCCCGCCGATTACAGCTGGCTCACCAAGCGGGGCAGCAGGTGATGAAGCTGTTGGAAGCCGACCTGCGCCCGCGCGATATCGTCACCAGGGAGGCGCTTCATAACGCCTTCAGCGTCGACATGGCGCTGGGCGGCAGCACCAACTCCGTACTGCACCTGATGGCTATCGCCCACGAGGCCGGTGTCGAGTTCCCGCTGGCGACGGTTAACGAGATAAGCCAGCGCACGCCTCACCTGGCCCGTTTGAGGCCCGCCGGCGAGCACCATATCGAGGACCTGGATAGAGCCGGCGGTATACCCGCCGTGATGAAAGAGCTGGAAAAGTTTTTGCAGCTGAGGGCCAAGACGGTCAGCGGTAAAACATTGACGGCAACCATCGCCGAGGCGCGCAATAACGCCCCCGAGGTGATAAGGCCCATCGCCCACGCCCATTCCATCGTGGGCGGCATCGCTGTGCTCTTCGGCAACCTGGCCCCAGAAGGCGCCGTGGTCAAGAGGGCCGCCGTCGCCGACGAGATGATGTTCCACCAGGGCCCGGCGCGCGTCTTCGATTCCGAGGAAGAGGCCACCAAGGCTATCATGCATAAGAAAATAAAGTCGGGTGACGTTATCGTCATCCGCTACGAGGGACCCCGGGGCGGCCCCGGGATGAGGGAGATGCTCACCCCCACCTCTATTTTGAGCGGTATGGGCATGGATAAAGAAGTCGCCCTCATCACCGACGGGCGCTTTTCCGGAGCGACGCGGGGGGCGGCCATCGGCCACGTTTCCCCCGAAGCCGCCGCCGGCGGGCCCATCGCCGCCCTCAAGGACGGCGACATCATCAAGGTCGATATCGCCCACCAGCGGCTCGACGTAGAGCTCAGCGATAAGGAAATCGAACAGCGCCTCTTGCACTCGGAGGAGTTCGAGCCGAGGGTGAAGAGCGGTTACCTGCGGCGCTATGCCGAGAAGGTAAGCTCCGCCAGCACCGGCGCGGTGTTTCTATAGACTGTAGTGGAGGCTTAAACGGCTTATGAAGATGACGGGAGCACAACTGGTATGTGAAAGCATGGCGAAGGAAGGGGTCGAGGTTATCTTCGGCATCCTGGGCGGAGCCGTGCTGCCCTTATACGATGCCCTGCCCCAGTACCCCCAGCTTCACCATGTACTGGTGCGCCACGAGCAGTGCGCCGCCCACGCCGCCGACGGTTACGCCCGGGCGACGGGTAAGGTAGGCGTGTGTTTCGCCACCTCGGGGCCCGGCGCCACCAACCTGGTCACCGGCATCGCCAACGCCCATCTGGACTCGGCGCCCATGGTGGCCATAACCGGCCAGGTAGCGCGTCCCTTCATCGGTAAGGACGCCTTCCAGGAAGTGGATATCACCGGCATCACCCTGCCCATCACCAAGCATAACTACCTGGCTATGGACGCCGAGTCCATACCCGGGATAATGAAAGAGGCTTTTTACCTGGCGGGCACGGGCCGTCCCGGCCCCGTGCTCATCGACATACCCCGCGACGTACAGCAGGAGACGGCGGAGTTCAACTACCCCGACCGCCTCAACCTGCCCCAGTACAAGCCCACCTTGCAGGGGCACCCGGCGCAGATAAAGAAAGCGGCCAAGCTGCTCAACGATTCCCAGCGGCCGCTGATTATCGCCGGGCGGGGCATTATTATCTCCAAAGCCTATGACGAGCTAAAGGCGCTGGTGGAGAAGGCGCAGATACCGGTGGTGACCACGCTTTTGGGCACCAGCTGCTTCCCCGAGTCCCACGCCTTGAGCTACGGGATGCTGGGCATGCACGGCATGGCCTACGCCAACCTGGCCGTCGACGCCGCCGACCTGGTTATCGCCATCGGCATGAGGTTCGACGACCGGGCGACATCCAAGGTGAGCGCCTTTGCCCCCCACGCCCACGTCATCCATATCGATATCGACCCCGCCGAAATCGGCAAGAATGTCCGCGTTGACGTACCCATCGTCGGCGACGTTAAGTCCGTGCTCGGCGAGCTGAGCAAGATAACGGACAAGACCGAACACCACGACTGGATTCACCAGCTCGACCAGTGGCGCAAGGAGCACCCGTCCCTGATGATCAAGGACGGCGACAGCCTGCTGCCACAATACGTAGTGCGCCAGATTTACGAGGCGACCAACGGCGAAGCCATCGTCGTTACCGGCGTGGGCCAGCACCAGATGTGGGCCGCCCAGCATTACTGGTATGACAAGCCCAACACCTTCATCACCTCGGGTGGTTTGGGGACGATGGGCTTCGGGTTGCCGGCGGCTATCGGCGCCAAGATAGGCTGCCCCGACAGCACCGTCTGGTGCATCGACGGGGACGGCAGCTTCCAGATGACGCTACAGGAACTGGCCACCGTCGCCCAGGAGAAGACGGCGGTCAAGATAGCCATCCTGCATAACACCTATCTGGGCATGGTGCGGCAGTGGCAGGAGCTTTTCTACGGAAGGCGCTACGTGGCTACGCCGCTGTCCAGCCCCGATTTCGTCAAGATTGCCGAGGCTTACGGCATCCCCGCGATGAGGGTGACCCGCCGCGAGGGCGCGGCGCCGGCCATCCAGAAGGCGATGGCGGAGCCGGGTGCGTTTTTGATTGACTTTATCGTCGAACCGGAGGAGAACGTCTATCCGATGGTGCCGCCGGGGGCGTCTCTGGCCGAGGTCCTCGAGGAACCGCGGAAAGAGGCGAAGGCCGTCAAGGATTCGGCCAAGCTTCCGGTGAGCAATATTTAGGAGGGTGCAGCATGGCCACGACCAAGCATATCCTGGTAGCTCTGGTGGAGGACAAGCCCGGCGTACTCAACCGCATGGCCAGTCTCTTCCGTCGGCGGGGTTTTAATATCGAGAGCATCGCCGTCGGACACAGCGAGACGCCCCACCTGTCGCGGATGACCTTCGTCGTCAACGGGCCGGCTACCATTGTGGAACAGGTGCGCAAGCAGCTGGACAAGGTAGTGGAGACGGTCAAGGTCTCCGACCTTACCGGCGACCAGGTTATCACCCGGGAACTGGCTTTCATCAAGGTAAAGGCCAACTCGACCAACCGCAGCGAGCTTATCCAGATTGTGGATATCTTCCGGGCCAACATCGTCGATGTCGCCCCCGATTCGGTGATTATTGAGGCCACCGGCGACGAGGACAAGCTCAACTCGCTGCTCGACCTGGTGCGCGGCTTCGGCATCAAGGAAATCGCCCGCACCGGCCGCATCGCCATGACCCGCGGCGGCGCGGGGCCGCTGCCGGTAATAAAAAAGCCGCCTAAAGCCGAGGCTAAAGATAAGAAAAAAACGACTAAATAAAAGGAGTCTAACCATGGCCAAGATATACTACGACAAAGATTGCGACCTGAAACTGCTCAAAGACAAGGTAGTCGGCATCGTCGGCTACGGCAGCCAGGGACACGCCCACGCCCAGAACCTGAGGGACAGCGGCGTCCAGGTAATCGTCGCCGAGGCCAAGGGCAGCCCCGGCTGGAAGAGCGCCAGCGAGGCGGGCTTTAAGGTGAAATCGGCCGACGAGGTGGCTAAAGAAGCCGATATCATCATCATGCTGGCGCCGGATAACCTGCAACAGGCTATCTACCGCAGCTCGATTGAAAAACACATGGTCAAGGGCAAGGTGCTCATGTTCGCCCACGGCTTTAACATTCATTACGGGCAGATTTTGCCCCCCGCCGATGTCGACGTGACCATGATTGCCCCCAAGTGCCCCGGCCACATGCTGAGGCAGCTTTATACCGAGGGCGCCGGCTCGCCGGCCATCGTCGCCGTCCAGCAGGACGCCAGCGGCCAGGCACTGGCCTTAGCACTGGCCTACGCCGAGGGCATCGGCTGCGGCCGCGCCGGCGTTATCGAGACCACCTTCGCCGAGGAAACCGAGACCGACCTCTTCGGCGAGCAGGCGGTGCTCTGCGGCGGCGTTACCGCGCTGATAAAGGCCGGCTTCGAGACGTTAATCGAGGCGGGCTACCAGCCCGAAATCGCCTACTTCGAGGTCTGCAACGAGCTGAAGCTCATCATCGACCTGATTTATCAGGGCGGCCTGAGCTATATGCGCTACTCGGTGAGCGACACCGCCGAGTACGGCGACTACACGCGAGGCCCCAGAGTCATCGACGACATGGTCAAGGAAGAGATGATGGGAATCCTGGCCGAGATTCAGGACGGCAGCTTCGCCAAGGAATGGATACTGGAAAACCAGGCCGGGCGCCCCGTCTACAACGCCTTGAAGCGAATGGACGAGGAGCACCCGCTGGAGATAGTGGGCCAGCAGCTACGCGACATGATGCCCTGGCTCAAGAAGAAATAAAGAAAACCGGCAAAACAATGCGTTACGATAAGCGTTCCTTTAACGGGAGAAAGAAACTCATCCTTACCGGCCCCTCCCTATCATCGGGGAGGGGATACACCGCCGTGAACGAAATTTTCTCCCGAGGAGGAACCAATGGCTAAGTCAAAATACCCAAAAGATAAGGTTATCATATTCGACACCACGCTACGCGACGGGGAACAGGCGGCGGGGGGAACGCTCAACGCCCAGGAAAAGCTGGAGATAGCCCAGCAACTGGAAAGGCTAAACGTCGATGTTATCGAGGCGGGCTTTCCCGTCAGCTCCACCGGCGATTTCGATGCGGTCAAGCTCATCGCCAGAGAGGTGCGTAAGCCCGTCATCTGCGGGCTGGCGCGAGCCCACCCCAAGGACATAGACCGCGCCTGGGAAGCTATTAAAGAGGCGGCCCACCCGCGCATCCACGTTTTCCTGTCGTCTTCGGACATACACCTCGGCTACCAGCTAAAGAAGAGCCGCGAGGAGATCCTGCACACCGCCACCGAGATGGTGAAGCGGGCCAAGAAATATACCGACGACATCGAGTTTTCGCCGATGGACGCCAGCCGCACCGAACCGGAATACATGCACCAGATACTGAAGGCGGTTATCGAGGCCGGCGCCACCACGGTGAACATACCCGACACGGTGGGCTACGCCATGCCCGACGAGTTCGGCGACCTCATCGGGGGCATTTTTAAGAACGTGCCCAACATAGACAAGGCCGTCGTCAGCGTCCACTGCCACAACGATCTGGGTATGGCGGTGTCCAACAGCCTGGAGGCGGTGCGGCGCGGCGCCCGCCAGGTGGAATGCACCATCAACGGCATCGGGGAAAGGGCAGGCAACGCCTCGATGGAAGAAATCGTCATGGCCATCAACACCCGCCAGGACTTTTTCCACCTGACCACCCAGATAAACACCAACCAGATATATAAAGCCAGCCGCCTCGTCAGCGAGCTGACCGGCTTCGTCGTCCAGCCCAACAAGGCGATCGTGGGGGCTAACGCCTTCCGCCATGAGTCGGGCATACACCAGGACGGCGTTATCAAGATGCCCATCACCTACGAAATCATGGACCCCAAGAAGGTGGGCATACCCTCATCGAGCCTGGTGCTGGGCAAGCTCAGCGGCCGCCATGCCTTCAAGGAGCACCTGGCCGAGCTGGGCTATAGCCTAGACGACGAGAACCTGAACCGCGCTTTCAACGCCTTCAAGGAGCTGGCCGACAAGAAGAAGGGCGTCACCGATAGGGACATCGAGTCGGTTATCGCCGAGGAGCAGCGCACCGTCTCCGAGCAATACCACCTCGACCGGGTGCAGATTTCCTGCGGCGACCGGGGCATACCCACCGCCGCCGTCTCCCTCATCGGCCCCAAGGGCGAGGTCCTGGCCGACGCCGCCCTGGGCACCGGCCCCGTGGACGCCGTTTACAAGGCCATCAACCGCATCGTCGATGTGCCCAACGAGCTGACCGAGTTCACCGTCAAGTCGGTGACCGAGGGCATCGACGCCATCGGCGAGGTTTTGATAAGAATAGAAAGCGAGGGCATCACCTACACCGGCCGCGGCGCCGACACCGACATTATCGTCGCCAGCGCCAAGGCCTACATGAACGCCCTCAACCGGCTGCTGGCCACCCGGAGCTAAGCCCAGGGATAGACCACCCCACCCGACACCATGGATCTCTGGGGAGAAAGGAAGCTGCATTGACTCTAGCTGAAAAGATACTGGCGGCTCACGCCAATAAGAAACGGGTAAGCCCCGGCGAGTTTATCAACGTGCGGGTCGACCTGGTATTGTCCAACGACATCACCGCCCCCATCGCCATACGGGAATTTCAAAAGCTGGGGGTAAAGCGGGTCTTCGACCCGGAAAAGGTGGTGATGGTGCCCGACCATTTCACTCCCAACAAGGACATCGCTTCCGCCGAGCAGGCCAAGCTGATGCGCGAGTTCGCCCGTAAGCAGGGCATAAAGTACTTCGAGGTGGGCGAGATGGGCATCGAGCACGTGCTCCTGCCCGAGCAGGGGCTGGTGCTGCCCGGCGAGGTGGTCATCGGCGCCGATTCCCACACCTGCACCTACGGCGCTTTGGGCGCTTTCGCCACCGGCATGGGCTCCACCGATATCGCTGTCGCCATGGCCACCGGCGACATCTGGATGAAGGTGCCCCCCACCATCAAGCTGGTCTATAACGGCAAGCCGGGCAAGTGGGTCGGCGGCAAGGATTTGATACTTTATACCATCGGCGACATCGGCGTCGACGGCGCCCTGTATTCGGCGATGGAGTTTTGCGGAGAGGCCATCGAGGCCCTGCCCATAGACGGGCGCTTCACCATGGCCAACATGGCTATCGAAGCCGGCGGCAAGGCCGGGCTCTTCGGCGTGGACAACAAGACACAACTTTATGTCAAATCACGCGCCGAGCGACCCTACCTGGTCTATGAGCCCGACAGCGACGCCGAGTACGCCCGCGTCATCGAGTACGACGTCAGCCGGATAGAGCCGCAGGTCTCCCTGCCCCACTCCCCGGCCAACAGCCAGCCCATCAGCAAGCTGAAGAATATAAAGATAAACCAGGCCGTAATCGGCAGCTGCACCAACGGCCGCCTCGAAGACCTGAGGCTGGCGGCGCAGATACTGAAAGGCAACAAGGTACACGCCGGCGTGCGCTGTATCGTCATCCCCGGCACGCAACAGATTTATCTCGACGCCCTCGTCGAAGGGCTTATCGAGACCTTTATCAGGGCGGGCGCCGCCGTGAGCACACCCACCTGCGGCCCCTGCCTGGGTGGTCACATGGGCGTTCTGGCCGACGGCGAAAGGTGCGTTTCCACCACCAACCGCAACTTCGTGGGCAGGATGGGCAGCACCAAGTCGGAAATATACCTGGCCAATCCCGCCGTCGCCGCCGCCAGCGCCGTAACCGGCAAAATTACCAGCCCCGAAGAACTCTGTTAGGGGGTAAAAGGCAATGGTAAAGCTAAAGAAGACCTGGCGGGAAAAGATGGAGACGACGGGCCAGCGGAACAACCTGCCCAAAGTGGTCGAGATTGACGACAGGATGTCCCAACGGTGGGGCACGGGCACGGTGATTATCCCCGACCCGATGGAGGTGGACGGAATCATGCGCAGCGTACCCGAGGGCAAGCTCATCACCATCAACCGTATTCGGGAAAAGCTGGCCAGGAAACACGGCGCCAGCATCGGCTGCCCCATCACCACCGGCATCTTCGCCAATATGGCCGCCCGCGCCGCCGAAGAGGACGTCGCCGCAGGGAAAAAGGACATTACTCCCTACTGGCGGACGTTAAAGGTGGGCGGTGTGTTAAGCGAAAAGTTCCCCGGCGGTGTGGAGGCCCAGGCCGCCAAACTCAAGGCCGAAGGGCACACCATTCTGCCGGACAGGAAAGGCAACCCAAAAAAAGTAAAGGATTTCGAGGGGAGTTTGGTGGAGGTGTAATATGATACATGCTCAAGAGATTTGGGGCATTATTCAAACACGTCTACCAAGAAGGCGATGGGTTCCGCTTAAGGAAATATATAACATGGTGGAGGAATACGGCAATCTAGATACTGAGGATTTCGAAGGACAATCTCCTACATCTGATGAACCAAAGTGGAAAAGAAATGTCCGCAATATTCTTCAACGCAAAAAATGTAAAAACGAAATTCGATGGGACAGGTCTGCAAAGTACTCTTTAAATTAAGGGAACTAAAAAAGGCTACACCCCTTTAGAAAATAACCTAACGGTTAAGAGGTTAAAAACATGCTAAAAGGCAAGGTACATAAATACGGCGCTCACGTTAACACCGACGCCATCATACCGGCGCGCTATCTCAACGTCTCCGACCCCGACGAGCTGGCCAAGCATTGCATGGAGGATATCGACACCGAGTTCCTCAACCGGGTCGAGCCGGGCGATATCATCATGGCCACCACCAACTTCGGCTGCGGCTCGTCGCGTGAGCACGCGCCGCTGGCTATCAAGGCGGCGGGCGTTTCCTGTATAATAGCCCGTAGCTTCGCCCGCATCTTCTTCCGTAACGCCATCAACATCGGCCTGCCGTTGCTGGAATGCGACGAGGCGGTAGCCAAGACCGATAACGGCGACACGCTGGAAGTGGACTTAGCCAAAGGCAAGATAAAGAACCTGACCAAGGGCGCCGAGTTCAAGGCCAAGCCCTACCCCGAATTCATGGCCGAGCTTATCGCCAACAGCGGGTTAGTCGAGCATACCAAGAAAAGACTGGCGAGGAGGAGAGCCTAGGTGAAATTCGAAATAGCAAGTCTGCCCGGGGACGGCATCGGCCCCGACGTCATTACCGAAGCCGTTAAAGTACTGGAAGCCATCGGCCAGCGCTTCAACCACCGCTTTAACCTGCGCGAAGGGCTGGTGGGCGGCGCTGCCATTGACGCCGAAGGCACGGCGCTTTCCAAAGAAACGTTAAGAATGTGCAAGAAGACGGACGCGGTGTTGCTGGGGGCGGTGGGTGGCCCCAAATGGGACGACCCCCTGGCCCCGGTTCACCCCGAGGACGGTCTGCTCGACCTGCGCAAGGGACTGGGGCTTTTCGCCAACCTGCGCCCGGTCAGGGTCTCGCCGATGCTGGTGGACCAGACCAACCTCAAACCCCACGTCATCAAGGGCGCCGACTTCGTCTTCGTCAGGGAGCTTACCGGCGGGCTTTATTTCGGCAGGCCCAAGCGAAGGTGGACGACCTCGCGGGGACGCCGCGCCGTCGATTCGATGAGCTATTCCGAGCAGGAAATCGAGCGCATCGTCCGCGTCGGCTTCGAGCTGGCCAAATTGCGCCGCCAGAAGCTGACCTCGGTGGATAAAGCCAACGTGCTGGAGTCCTCGCGGCTGTGGCGGCAGGTGACCACAGAGGTGGCTAAAGACTACCCCGACGTGGAGCTCGACCACATGCTGGTGGACGCCTGCTCCATGCGCCT
The DNA here is from genome assembly GCA_050123275.1 of Dehalococcoidia bacterium. Classification (GTDB taxonomy): domain Bacteria; phylum Chloroflexota; class Dehalococcoidia; order Dehalococcoidales; family BS750m-G39; genus E44-bin88. The sequence goes on along the minus strand of JASFHK010000005.1, from coordinate 80,224 downwards.
GATTCAAAACCCGACCTATTTCGATGTGCTGGTCACCGAAAACACCTTCGGCGACATACTCACCGACGAAGCCTCGATGCTGGCCGGCTCGATGGGCATGTTGCCCTCGGCCAGTCTGGCCGGCGTGCCCAAGGAAAGCGTCAAGACCTTCGGCATGTACGAGCCGATTCACGGCAGCGCCCCCCGCCGCGCCGGGCTGGACATGGCCAACCCCATCGCCATCATCCTGAGCACGGCCATGATGCTGCGCCACTCCTGCGGGCTGGCTAAGGAAGCCGCCCTTATCGAGAAGGCAGTGGACGAGGTTCTCAAAGAAGGCTACCGCACCTATGATATAATGACGGAAGGCAAAACCAAGGTAGGCACGGCGAAGATGGGAGACCTCATCGCCGGGAAGGTGAAGGCATAAGAAATTGACCAAGGTTGAACTATACGACACCACGCTGCGGGACGGAACGCAGATGGAAGGCGTTTCCTTCTCCGTGGTCGATAAACTGAATATCACCCGCAAGCTGGACGAGCTGGGCATCCACTTCATCGAAGGCGGCTATCCCGGCTCCAATCCCAAGGACGACGAGTTCTTCCGGAAGGCCAAGGCGCTGCCCCTGGCCAACTCGGTGCTGGTCGCCTTCGGCAACACACGGCGAGCCAAGACCAAAGCGGAGGATGATGTAATCCTTCAAGCGCTGGCCAAAGCGGGGACAAAGGCAGCCACCATCGTCGGCAAGGCTGCCGAGTTGCAGGTTACCCGCGTGCTGGAGACAACACTGGAGGAAAACCTGAGCATGATTGCCGACTCGGTGGCCTATCTCAAAGCGAAGGGGCTGACCGTCTTCTTCGACGCCGAGCACTTTTTCGACGGCTATAAAGCCAACCCCGACTACAGCCTGCGCTGCCTGACCGCCGCCGCCGAAGCCGGCGCCGATTGCCTAGTGCTCTGTGACACCAACGGGGGCATGCTCCCCGACGAGATAGCCGGGGCCGTGGCCACGGCCAGGAAAGCGACCCCGGTGCCGCTGGGCATCCACGCCCATAACGATAGCGAGCTGGCGGTGGCCAACAGCCTGGCGGCGGTAGCCGCCGGCGCCACCCAGGTGCAGGGCACCATCAACGGCTACGGCGAGCGCTGCGGCAACGCCAACCTCTGCTCCATCATCCCCAACCTGAAGCTCAAGATGGGCATCGATTGCCTAAGCGACGAGCAGCTGGGCAAGCTGGCCGAGGTATCCCACTTCGTCAACGAGACGGCCAACCTGGCCTCGGACGCCTCCCTGCCCTATGTCGGCGCCAGCGCTTTCAGTCATAAGGGGGGGATGCATGTCGCGGCCATAACGAAGTGGAACGAAAGCTACCAGCATATCGATCCCTCACTGGTGGGCAACAAACAGAAGGTAGTCGTCTCCGAGCTATCGGGCAAAAGCAACATCCTCTACAAGGCCAAGGAAAAGGGGTTGGATTTGCCCCCCACCGGCAAGGAGGCCAAGGAGCTGCTGGAGCGGGTCAAGCTGCTGGAGAGCCGCGGCTTCCAGTACGAGAACGCCGAAGCCTCTTTCGAGCTTTTAATACAGCGGGCCAAGCCCGGCTATAAGCCGCCCTTCGAGCTGGTGGACTTCATGGTGGTGGTGGAAAAGAGGCGGCGCCCACCCAGCCAGGGCAACCCCGAGGAAATGCTTTCCGAGGCGATGGTCAAGGTAAAGGTGGGCAACCAGATAATGCACACCGCCGCCGAGGGTAACGGCCCCGTCAACGCACTCGACCAGGCGTTGCGCAAGTCGCTGTTGCAATTCTACCCCGACATCGCCAACGTCAGGCTGGTCGATTACAAGGTGCGCATTCTGGAGGAGACCATAGGCACCAGCGCCCAGGTCAGGGTGCTCATCGAATCCAGCGACGGTGCCGAGGACTGGCGCACGGTCGGCGGCTCGCCCAACATCATCGAAGCCAGCTGGCTGGCGCTGGCCGATAGTTTGGAATACTGGCTGCTCAAGAAAAAGGGAGCCGAAAAATGAACGAGATTAAGGTGACCTGGGGCCTGGTCTGGGCGATATGGTGGCGCTTTACTCTCATCAGCCTGGGGGTATGCGTCGTCCTCTCGCTGCTCTGGATTATCATCGCCTTTGCCATGGGCTCGTCCTTCGTGCCCTGGTAGCCGGAAACACCAGCGGCCCCTAGAGGGAGATAAAATGATTAAGAAAACTCTGGGTATATCGCTATTGCTACTGACTATGGTGTTCGCCTTCGGCGCCTGCGATGGAGAAGCGCAAGCTCAAGCGCAGGAGATAACCGAAAGCGCCCTCCAGGTACAGGACGACATCAACAGCTACCGGTTCGAAACAACCTCGACCATGGAGATGGCCGGCGAAACCGAGGGTGAAGCTATCGAAGGCTCGCTGATTATCACCCAGAACGGCGAGTTCGACCCGGCCAACCTGAAGATGCATTACATCCAGACGATGATTTCAACCATGACCGGCAGCTACGATGTAAACACGACCATGGATACCTACGTCATCGAGGATGAGGGCTACGTGGCCTCGGATAACGAATTCGGGGAATTCAGCTGGTCGTCAGGAGAAATACCGGAGGGATTCTGGGAAGACATGAACCAGGTTGATTTCGAGCTAGCCATGCTGGAAGCCTCAACCAAGGCCAAGGTCATCGGCAGCGAGACGGTGAACGGCGTGGACTGCTACGTTCTGGAAATAAGCCCGGCCGAGGAACACCTCTGGGAGCTATTCATGCAGCAAATGGGGATGAGCGGCGGTACGGCGGACGACGCCGACGATGATTTGCTGAAAGAGCTTGTTAAGCATTGCTCGGCTAAACAGTGGATAGCCAAGGACAGCTATTTCCTGATGAAGGCGGAGATAACGATGTCCGTCGAGCTGACCCCTGAAATGACGGGCAGTTCCGATGTAGAGGGTGAAGTCAAAATAGATACCAAGCTGACCCTGATGGCCTACGATTACAACCAGCCGCTTTCTATCGAGCTGCCCCCGGGAGCCGAAGAAGCCGTAGAGTATTCAGAATAACGCACGCCTACTTATTCCACATATCAAGGCTAAGGTATTTCCAGCCGGCGTCGGCCAGTATGGCCACGATGTTACCCTCGCCTATCTCCCTGGCCGTCTTTATCGCCTGGTAGGTCGAAGCCCCCGAAGAAAGCCCGGTGAAGATACCTTCCTTCTTGAGCATGTCGGCGGCGGCTTCCGCCGCGTCCTTGCTTAAAACGCTCGTCTTCTGGCTGATGAGCGACGGTTCCCAGAAAGGCGGCAAAGCCTCTCCCAGGCACTTCAAACCCTGTATCTCGTCGCCCGTCGGCGGCTCGACGCCGATAACCTTGATATCGGGGTATTTCTCTTTAAGCCTCCTGGCGATGCCCATAATGGTACCGCCAGTGCCGATGCCGGCGACGAGCACATCGATTTTATCGTAGGGGAAGTCTTCTATTATCTCGACGGCGGTGGTCTCGTAGTGCGCCAGCGGGTTGGCCGGGTTGGTGAACTGGTCGGGCATGAAGTAGCTCTTGTCCTTAGCCGCCATCTCGCCGGCTCTGGCGATAGCCGCCCCCATTCCCAGCTTCCCCTCGGTGAGGATAAGCTCGGCGCCGTTAATCTTGAGCAGCTGCCGTCGTTCCATGCTCATGCTTTCGGGCATGACGATGGTTACTTTGTAGCCCTTCTGCCGACCCAGCCAGGCCAGGGCGATACCGGTGTTGCCGCTGGTGGCTTCGATAATGGTCTTCTCCTTGGTCAGCTCGCCGCTGGCTTCCGCCTTTTCAATCATGTACTTGGCGACCCGGTCCTTGATACTGGCGCTGCCGCCCGGGTTCTGGCCTTCCAGCTTGACCATGATTTTCACCTTCGGGCTGGGGCTCATCCGGTTCAGCTCGATTAAAGGAGTGTGTCCCACGGCGTCGACGATGTTCTTAAAATACATACCTCTTATCCTTTTCCGTATTAGTCTGTATTATATAACATTAACCGCCCCCGTTGTCTCCCCCCTGCCGGCGGCGGCAAGCTATCCCTTGATTACACCTATCGGCCTGGTCTTGACCACCTTGCGCGATATGCCCGCTTTATGGGTTATGTCAACCACCTCACTGACGTCTTTATACGCCTGCGGCGCTTCCTCGGCCAGTGAAGCCATGCTCCCCGCCTTGACGGTGATGCCCCTGGCGGCCAGCGAGCGGGCGACGTCGGCGCCCTTCTGGCTGCGCTTGGCGGCCCCCCGCGATTGCAGCCGCCCCGCCCCGTGGCAGGTAGAGCCGAAGGTCTCGGCCAGCGCCGTCTCGGTGCCCAAGGCGACGAAGGAGAAACGACCCATATCTCCCGGAATGAGCACCGGCTGGCCTATCTTACGGTAGGCTTCGGGTACATCGGGGTGGCCGGCGGGAAAAGCGCGCGTCGCCCCCTTGCGGTGGACGCAAAGCCGTTCTTGCTTGCCGTCGATATCGTAGCTTTCCAGCTTGGCGATGTTGTGGCAAACGTCGTAAATCTGTTTCATGCCCAGCTCCCGCTGGCTCTTACCGAAAACGCGGGCGAATGACTCGCGCGCCCAGTGCAGGATGAACTGGCGGTTGGTCCAGGCGTAGTTGGCGGCGCAGGCCATTGCCGCCAGGTAGTCCCTGCCCTCCGGCGACTCGATAGGGGCGCAGGCGAGCTGGCGGTCGGGCAGCTCGATGCCGTATTTCCTGACCGCCTGACCCAGCAACTCGACGTAGTCGGAGCAAATCTGGTGGCCGAAGCCGCGCGAGCCGGTGTGTATCAGCACCAGCACCTGTCCCAAAGCTTCGATGCCCATCACTTTAGCGGCATCGGCGTCGTAAATCTCGTCAACGACGGCCACTTCCAAGAAATGGTTGCCCGAACCCAGCGTACCCAGCTGGAGCAAGCCCCGTTTCTTGGCCCGTTCGCTAACCCTGTCGGCGCGGGCGCCCTTCATACAGCCCGACTCCTCGGTGGCGATAATGTCATCGGGAAGCCCATAGCCCTTTTCCAGAGCCCAGCGGCTGCCCTGCACCATGACCTCGTCCAGCTCTTTCCTGGTGGCCTTTATCTTGCCCTCCGAGCCGACGCCGGAGGGTATGTTAGCAAAAAGGTCGACCACCAGCGAGTCGATGCGGGGCCTGACCTCCGCCTCGGTAAGGTCGGTGCGCAGCAGCCGGACGCCACAGTTGATGTCGAAGCCGACGCCACCCGGCGAAACCACCCCGTCTTTGACCCGCGTCGCCGCCACCCCGCCGATGGGGAAGCCGTAGCCCCAGTGAATATCGGGCATGGCCAGCGAGTGGCGGACGATGCCGGGCAGGAAGGCCACGTTGGCCACCTGCTGAAAGACCTGCTCCTCCCAGATGTGGTCGAGCATGGCCTCGCTGGCGAAAATACGCCCCGGCACCCGCATACCTGCTTTATAGCCGGTGGGTATCTCCCAGCGGTAGTCGTCTATCTTCTTGACTATACTCTTCCAGGGGGCCGCCATTATCGGCTACTCCTTAATTATTCCTGAAGTCGTTCAGGGAACGGTGGTGACAAACTCCTTTTTATCCCGCTTACATAGAATCTGAGCCACGTGGCGCCCGGTGATGGCGCCGGTGGGCAAGCCCCCGCCCGGCTGAATCCACTGCCCTATCATATAGAAAGCGTCCAGCCCGGGCAGTGTCTTCTTCATACGGAGCATCATCGTCTTGGGGGTAATCATCCACCCCTCGAAGCTTCCCTGCCAGTTACCGGTATAGCGTTTAAAGGTAACCGGCGTCGAGACGTCGGTCACCTCCACCTGGGCGGCCAGCCCGGGGAAGCGCCTGTCCAGCGCCTCGATGACGAGCCTGGCTATTTCCGCCTTCTCCGCCTTATAGGCTTTGAGGTCTTTATGCAACTTCTCCCAGTAGGCATAGTTGGAATCGAACATGACGGTAATAGTCGTTTTGCCTTTCGGGGCCAAAGTGGGGTCGAAGTTGTGGATACGCACCTCCAGCCAGCGGCGCTCCTTGCCGCCGACTGTTATCGGCTTTTCCAGCTGGAGTATGAGCCCGGTAACCATTTGGGGGAAATCGGCGAAATCTCGGTTGACCCCCAGCCCCATGAAAACGAGCGGCTCGAAGATGGGCAGCTCTTTGTAGTAGCCGCGAACGGTATCGTCGACGTATTTCCCCTCCAGCATCTCGAAGATAGTGGTGTAGCCGTCGGCGGCGGAGATAACGTAGTCGGCGCGGTGCTGGCTGCCGTCCGCCAGCTCTATGCCCACGGCACAGTCGTTTTCGACCAGTATTTTAGTAACCTTGGACTTGTAGTGCGCCTCGCCGCCCAGAGACAGATAGCGCTTTTCGATGGCCCGGGCGAAGGGCAGCGAACCACCGATGGGGTAGCCCTGCGACTTCTGGTCGAAGCCGGCCATGGTTATCACCATCGCCGTGCCACTCATTTCCGGTGGCATAATTTTCCAGGCGCTCCGTAGCCGCGGATTCTTAAAACGTTGGACGAATTCATCCATCGTCATCTTGCCCCACTTGCGGAAGTCGCCCATAAAGGGGAGCATCTTGAACATCATCTTAATCCCGTCGAAGAAATTAGAAAGCTCCGGCGGTTTCTCCACCGACATGTCCAGCTTGGTGAAACGCCGTATCGCCCGGGCGACCTCTTTTATCGTCTTCTCGTCCTCCGGAGCTATTTCCAGGAGATGTGCTTCCAGGCGGTCTATGTCGTTATACATCTCGACTACCCCGCCGTCGACGGTCTCCACGCGATAGAAGCGTTCCATATTGATTATTTCCTGACCCGGCAGGGCTCCCAGCTCCTGCCAGAGCGGGTAGATACCAACGCCCGGCTTGGAACCCATCAGCCAGTCAATGCAAAGGTCGAAGGTGTAACCCTTGCGCTCCCAGGCAGTACAAAGCCCGCCCGGCTTATCGTGCATTTCGAACATCTGGGTGCGGTAGCCGTTCATCCGGGTGTAGCAGCCGGCGCAAAGCCCGGCGATGCCGGCGCCGATAATGATTACCGATTTTTCAGCCATTTCATGCCTCCTATATGTCGAATAGCACCTGTATCCGGCAGCCGTCCCTCTTTTCGATGGACAGCATGTGGTAGGTAGCGCCCTTGACGCCCCTCTTTATTTCGTGCTTCGAGCCGTCCGCCTTCTCCCCGTAACACCTGGCCTTGAGGTGGTTATCGGCCAGCTCGGTGATGTCGAAACGCTTGAAGAGAATGCCCTCGGTGTCGAAGTAATAGACCAGCTCGTTGAGCCAGTCCACCAGCAGGCTCTCCTCGTCGGCGGCGCTAAGCTCGATGTCGCGGTAGAGCGACTCGTTGATGTCGTCCAGCCGGGTTATCAGGCTGAAAAGCCCCCTCCCCGCGCTGGCGAAGGCTGCCTTCGAATCGGCGCCGTAGGCGATAATGCCGACGTCGGCGGTATGGTCTAGTATTTCGAACTCTTCGGGCATGATAATCCTAAAGACACGGCTAACGCTGGTAAACGGCGATAAGCTCACCTTGGGCCAGCAGGTGACCCGACATGGCGTCGAGCAGCTGCGCTCTGGTGGCGCCGATGTCCAGCTCCAGCATGGTATCGAGCGCATAAATGGTAAAGCGATAGTGGTGCGTCTGCCCCGACGGCGGGCAAGGGCCGTTGTAACCGATTTCACCAAAGTCGTTCTCGCCCTGCCAGAGACGGACGCACAGAGGAACGGTGGCAATTGCCTCTACCAGCGTCGACGTGTCGGCGGAGATGTTAAAGATAATCCAGTGGGTAAAATCGCCGCTTGGTGAATCGGGGTCGTCCACTATCAGCGCGAAGGACTGCGTCCCCTCGGGCGCGCCGCTCCAGCTAAGCTCCGGGGATATGTCCTGCCCGTCGCAGGTATAATCGACCGGTATCGTCCCCCCGTCGGTAAAAGCGGCGCTGGTCAATTCCATCTCGACCCCGGCGGGGGGCAAGGTCTCCCCGCCGTTACCGCCGCAGGCGCCCGCTAGTAAGGTCAGCGCTGCCGTCAGCAACAAGGCCAAAACCCCGAACTTTCCCATCACGGCTCCCTGTCAGTTAAATTATATCATCTGTGCTGCCAAAGACAAGCTAAACCCTTTGTGCCTGAAGCGCCTATCTAGTATAATAGAATTATGAATCTGGAAAACGAAGGCGACCACATCAAAAGCGCCCGCGAAATCGCCATGGAAAAGGTGGCGGCGATGGGCGAGGTAACCGAGGCGGAGCGGTTGAGCTGGAAGTACCTCCCCGAGGGGGAAAAACTGGCCGCCGCTTACATGACCAAGAACGCCAACCTGTCCACCGCGCTGGGCAAGTACGACGCAAAGGCAGCCACCTACGTCAAAAAAGGTGCCAGCGAGATACTGCTGCGCAATATTGACCTGCCCGCGACTGAAGCCGCCCGCCAGAAAAACGGGAAGGCGATGGAAGGACTGAAAGCCATCAAGCAGGACAAGGCAGCCGTGGAAAACGTCTTCGGCAAAATACAGAACATCTTCAACCACTACGCCGAGCAGGGCGAGCCGCAGCGCCGCCAGGCCTACGAGCAGCTTAAAGCCGAGTTCGGCGCCAGGGTGCGCGAGGCGGTAAAGAAGCAAATGGGCACCGACGCGCAGCTGAATATTGATATCGAAAACCAGCCCCAGTTCCAGGAAGAGTGGCGGCAGGTGCGCCTCCAGTTCGACGCGCAGTACCTGACCCTCTTGAACGAATACAAGCAGGAGCTGGCGGCGATAGACTAGAGCCATGAAGATTGACGACGAAAGAATAAAGGAAGCCGTCGAGCACACCGAAATCCTGAGGCCGCCCAAGCGGAACCTGGCCACCTTCGGCACGACCAACATCTATTACTATCTGGTCACCGAGCCGGCCCAGCCCGACGACGAGACGGTAATCAGAGAGGGGCGAGTCATCGCCGAAAGGCCCAAGATTGTCACCCCCTTCTACCTCTCCCACCTGGAGGGCTTCAGCCCGGAGGCGAGGCACTACATGGAAAACCTCATCCACGCCTTCGGCTCCCACGCCCCGGGGCTTTACTACACCTACAAGAACGAGCCCAAGGGTCTCAACATCGTCGCCAATAATCTGATGGCGGTGGTGGACAAGCTCAACCGCGACATCGACAAGCGCGGCGACCCGCTGACTTCCATTATCAAGGGGCAGGACGACCTCTGGGACGTTTCGCTGATGAAGTTCATCTACGAGATGACGCGAAGCTCGATGCCCGACAACCTGATGCAAATGGAAACCAGGGGGCTTCTGGACATGGACGCTCGCGGCGTCCCCGCCGACGCCAGGGTCAGAATCGAGGAATCTTTCCGGCTGGTGGACAAAGGCGACATGGAGCCCGGCGAGCTGAAGAAGGAGCTCGACCGCTGGGGGCTTTTCGAGGAATACGAAGACCGTTTCTTCGGCATCTTCAAGAAAGGACGCGTATTTTAATGGTCGAGGACATGGTCAGAGTCAGGCCACCCAGCGAGGCCAACAGCTTTTTGCTGCCGGTGACCTTCGGCTGCTCCCACAACACCTGCACCTTCTGCGGCACCTATTCCGACGTCAAGTTCCGCATCCGGCCCTTCGAGGACATCCAGCGCGATATCGACGCCGTGGCCAAAAACTACGGCTGGAGCCTGGAGCGCATATTTTTAGAGAACGGCGACGCACTTATCGCCCCCCAGCGGCTGCTGGTGAAAGTGCTTAAATACCTCAAAGAAAAGTTCCCCAACCTAAAAAAAGTGGGCACCTACGCCAGCCCCCAGTCCGGGGTGATAAAGAGCGTCGAGGAGCTTAAAGAGCTGCACGAGCTGGGGCTGACCATCGCCTACCTGGGTGTGGAGACCGGCGACGAGGAGCTGCTCAAGAAGATTGACAAGGGCGCCACCTACGCCCAGATTGTGGAAGCCGGGCGCAAGATAAAGCAGGCGGGCATTACCCTCTCGGTAACGGTGTTGCTGGGGCTGGGCGGCCCCGAAGGCTCCGAAAAGCATGCCCTGGGCACCGCCAGAATACTGACCGACCTCGACCCCGACTTCGCCGGCGCCCTGACACTGATGCTCGTCCCCGGCACCCCCCTCCACAAGGACTGGGAAGAGGGCCGCTTTAAGATTATCACTCCCTTCCAGTCTCTGGCCGAGCTCAAGATAATCGTCGAGAACGCTAAGTTCACCGACTGCTTCTTCACCGCCAACCACGCCTCCAATTACCTGCCCATCAAGGCGCGGCTGCCCAAGCAGAAAGAAGCCATGCTCAAGCTCATCAACGAGGTACTGGAAAGCAAGGATATGTCCCGACTCCGCCCCGAGTTCACCCGGGCGCTTTAAGAAAGGACGCGACTTGAAAATCACGCAAATCGAAGCCAGGGACCTTTCCGAAGCCTGGTTCCTCTGCCTGCGCCACACACTCACCGATGGACATGACTACAAGGTCGAGCGTGGCAGCTACCAGGGTCAGTTTCGCAAGGAGCTGGATTTCGCCGCCGTCCAGATTATGAACCCCGGCACCCGGCCCCTCGTCCCCTCCACCCCCCAGGGCGTTCCCCCGCCGACCTCGATGGACTACATCGAAGAATACCTGCCCTACCTGATGACCGCCCACCGCCGCGAGGGCGAGCAGTACACCTACGGCCAGTACCTGGAAGAGCAGATACCCAAAGTCATCGAGATGTATAAGAATGACGGCTACGACACCAACCAGGCCTTCATGGCCGTGGGCGGCAAGGAGTCCATCACGCAGGCAGACCCGCCTTGCCTGAGGGCCATCGACACCCGCATCCGCGATAACAAGCTCAAGTTCATCGTCTATTTCCGCTCCTGGGACCTGTGGGCGGGCTTTCCCTCGAACCTGGCCGGCATCCAGCTGCTCAAGGAATACATGGCCAGCGAAATCGGCGTCGAGGACGGCGAGATTTTAGCGTTGAGCAAGGGTTTACACCTCTACGAATACTCCTGGGAACTAGCCAAGTCTACCGCCAGGGTTTAGGAGGTATTTGCAGGTGAAAGACATCATATCCACGGATGTATTTGCCAAGTTCCCCGCCTACGTGCGGGGGGTGGTTATCGCCCGCGGGGTGGACAACCACGGCGAGAAGCCGGAGCTTATCAAAATGCTGGGCGAGGTGGTGGCCAAGGCTACGCAGGACGAGTCCTTGCAGCAAATCAAGAGCCACCCCCGCATCGCCAACTGGCGGCAGGCTTACACCGACTTCGGCACCAACCCCAACAAGTTCTACTGCTCTATCGAGTCGCTGGGACGGCGGGCGCGGCGCGGCGACCAGCTGCCCTACATCAACACGCTGGTGGCGCTCTTTAACTATTTCTCACTGAAGCACATGGTGCCCAGCGGCGGCGACGACCTGAAACTCGCCGACGGCGACTTACATCTAACCATCGCCAGGGGCGACGAGCCTTTCACTCCACTCAACGGGGACACGGTGGAATACCCGCCCCCGGGCGAGGTTATCTATGTGGACAACAGCCGGGTGATGTGCCGGCGCTGGAACTGGCGCCAGGGCGACCACACCAAGCTGCTACCGGAGACGACGGAGGTGGCCATTAATGTCGATTGCCTGCCCCCGGTAGCCAGAGGCGAAGCCGGTGCCATCACGGAAGAGCTGGCCAATCTGGTGCGGCAGTTCTGCGGCGGCGAGGTAAAGCACGTACTGCTCGACGCCGAGCACAACGAGGTCGAAATCTAGTCGCAGTAGAAGCTCAAGCCCAGATTACCGGGGCCGATGGTAACCGCCCCGGTGGGGTTGAATTCACAGAGGAGAACCTCGGCGCAGTTGAAACGCCCGGCGACCATTTCCTTGAGCTCGGCGGCTTCACCGGGAACGGCGGTACGTTCCACCATCATGTGCACCGGTTTCTCCGTGCCTACCCTCTGTTCCACTATCTCCAATAGCTGCTTGAGCGCCTTGGGCTTGGTCCTCACCCTGGTCACCGGCTCCACGCGCCCGCTTGAGGGCGGAATCTCGACGATGGGCTTTATGCTCAGCATGTTGCCCATCAGCGCCTGTGCCCTGCCGATGCGCCCGCTTTTGGCCAGGTAGGAAAGGGTGTCCATGATGAAAATCATGGTGACCTTGGAGCGCACCGCCTCGGCGGTTTTAACCACCTGCGCCAGACTCTTGCCCGCAGCCCCCACCGTGGTCATAGAATCGAAGACCTCGATTTTAACATCGGGCAGCTCGTTTCCGGCCATTTCCTTGGCCATCGTCGCCGAGCTAAAGCTCACGCTCAGTTTGGAGGACATGGCCACGTAAAGAATGCTGTCCACTTTTTGACTGAGGCGCTTGAACTTTTCCAGGTAGTCGGTAGGCGAGGGGGCCGAGGTGGTGGGAAAGGTATTCGATTTTTTGATGAGCTGGAAAAGCTCTGCGGGGGTTTTCAGGTCAAGCCGGTCGCGGTAGAGCTTATCGCCGAAGACGGTAACCAGCGGCACCACTTCGATGCCGTACTCATCGAGCAGCTCGTCGGGAAGGCTAACGCCGCTGTCGATAACAACGCCTACTTTAGCCATAGCATCACCTCCGCGGACGTGGCCTCAGCGCTAATCGCTGTAGAAGCTCAAGCCCACGCTCTTGGGGCCTATCTTTAGCGCCGCCACGGGCTGGGTATCGCAGGTCAGCACCTCGGCGCAATCGAACTCCTCTTCGAGCATCGCGGCCAGCTTATCGGCTTCTTTAGCCGTAACGGTATGTTCTATCAGGAAGTGCATTTTATCGCCGGGCCTGGAGCGGCGGCGTACTATCTCCACAAGGTGTTTCAGCGCCTTGGGACGCGTCCTGACCCTGGTCACCGGTTCCACCACTCCCGCCGCGGGGGGTACCTCGGCGATGGGTTTTATGCTCAGTATCGTGCCCATCAAAGCCGAACCCCGCCCCAACCGCCCGCTTTTAGCCAGGTAGGAAAGCGTGTCGAAGAGGATAATGCAGTGCAACTTGTCCCTGGCCTCGCGGGCGGCCTGGATAACCCGGGACAGGTCTTTACCCTCGGCGGCGGCGCGGGCTGCCGCCAGCACTATCATGCCGAAGCCGCCCACCGTCGTCCTCGAGTCGAAGACCTCGATTTCAACACCGGGCAGCTCCTTTTCCGCCATCTTCTTGGATTGACCGGCGGCGTCGAAGCAAGCGCTCAAGCCCGAGGATATGGTTATGGATAGAATAGCTTCTATCTTTTCTTCGGCCAGCTTGCGGTATATTTCGAGGTAGTCGGCCGGGGGCGGCGCGGAGGAGGTGGGGAATTTGTCCGTGTTATAGACCAGCTCGAAAAGGTCCGCTGCCTCTTTCAGGTCAATGCCGTCGCGGTAGGTCTTGTCGTTGGAGACGGTTATCAGGGGCACCATGCCAATGCCGTATTCCTCGATAAGGTCTTGGGGAATGGAAGCCGCCGTATCGGCAACTATGCCAACCTTCCTCATAGCTCTAACCTCCAGGAATATTTAGCCGCGATACCAGGTCCGGGTGAATTCAGGCAGTGTTGCGGGAGGCGGCTTCGGCGACATCGCCGATTCCCATGAGGTTGCTAACCGCCAGCGAAAACTCACGCCACTCCACCAGTCTCTTGGCCAGGAACTGCCGTCCCTGGTCGGTTATCTCGTAGTATCTTCGGGAGCGACGCTCGTTACTGCGCTGTTGCCAGCTCTTCACCAGCCCCTTGATTTCCAGGCGCTGGAGGGCGGGATAGATGGTGCCCCCCTTGAGGAGAAGATAGCCGGTAGTCCGCTTTTCCAGTTCTTTGATGATGTTATAGCCGTAGGTCTGCACTTCACTGATGATGTAGAGCAGCGCCGTCTCAGTGATGCCTTTTTTCAGCTGTTCGATGTACTGTCTTTGCATGGTATATCGTTATCGTCTATATAGAATTACTACCTATTGTGTCATTGAAAGTAGCCATTGTCAATACGCTCGGGGTGAGAAATTAGTCCTTGATTTTGACGTGCAGGTAGAGGTCGCCCGATTTCCTGTTCTTCTGGTCGCCCATGCCCCGCAGCCTGATTTTAGTCCCCGACTTGATGCCCGCCGGAATCTTGACCGCCAGCTTTTTCTTGCGCCCGTTGCGCTTGTAGCTTATCTTCTTTTCGCCGCCCTCATCCGCTTCCCGCCGCTTAATCTCAATCTCCAGGTGCTTGTCGAGCACCACCGGCGGCTCGATTTTTAAGCCGAAAAGCCGCTTCAGGACGAAGCGGCTCATACCCGCCGCCGCCTTGTTTAGCTGCCTTTCCAGCCAGCCCGGCTTGTAGGTGGAAACGCTGGCATCGGCGGGGTAAGTCCGGTAGGCGAAGCCCCTACCGCTGAAAAACATGTTGTTGAGAAAATCGCGGTCGAAGCGGAGCCCGGCCTGAGCGAACATCCGCTCCAGGTCCTCGTAGGTGGCGCGGTTGTTGAAGGTCTGGCGGAAGATGTCATCCTGTGAGTAAGCGCCGGCGAACGGTCCGCCCCGGTCGTACTGGCGGCGCTTGTTCTCGTCGCCGAGCACGCCGTAGGCCTCGCTTATCTCCTTGAAACGCTCGGCGGCTTCTTGCTCGTGGCCGGGATTGCGGTCGGGGTGGTGCTGGAAGGCGAGCTTACGGAAAGCCTTTTTTATCTCCGCCTGGCTGGCGTCCTTGGGCACGCCCAGAATCTGGTAGTAGTCTTTCATTAGCTATCTAAAAACTTAACAACGGGGTATGATTAGGGTTATTATAGCACTGAAGGTTAACGTCGCGCAGCCCGGGAGGTTATTAATGGAAGAGATTAACGCCGTCGCCGACATGATTATGGCCGCGAAAAGAGTGGTCGTCTTCAGCGGGGCCGGGCTGAGCACCGAATCGGGCCTTTCCGATTTCCGCAGCCCCGGCGGCATCTGGGAGCGCTTCGACCCCGACGAGCTGAGCTACCAGAACTTCATGGCCAGCGAGGCGGGGCGGGAAAAGTACTGGCAGTTCCAGCGGGAGCTCTGGCCGGAGATGTCCCAGGCCCAGCCCAACCCCGGCCACCACGCCGTCGTCGAGCTTGATAAGATGGGCAAGCTCGATTGCGTCATCACCCAGAACATAGACGGCCTCCACCAGCGCGCCGGGCTCCCCGATGATAAAGTAATCGAGCTGCACGGCACGGTGAGGTGGGTGCTCTGCCTTGAGTGCGGTCAAAAATATCCCCGCCAGCCGATTCAGCAAAGGCTGGACGCCGGAACCAAAGTGCCCCGCTGCGACAGCTGCGGCGGCATCATGAAGCCGGCCACGATATCCTTCGGCCAGCCCATGCCGGAAAGGGAGACGCAACAGGCCGTGGAGGCTTCCGCCGCCTGCGACCTGTTTATCTCCGCGGGCTCGTCGCTGGTAGTCTATCCCGCCGCCCAGATGCCGCTCATCGCCCGGCAAAGCGGCGCGCGGCTGGTCATCATTAACCTCACCCCCACCCCCCACGACCCCCGGGCCGATGTCGTCATCAACGAAAAGACGGGGCCGGTGCTCTCGGCAATAACGGAAAGGGTCAGGGCGAAGTTAGGTTGAAACTGAAAGCGATTGTCTTTACCCTGCTGGCGGTATGCCTGCTCGCGGGCGGCTGCGCCGGCTCGGAACTGGACGACAGCCTCAACGACATCGTCAAGCCCTACCGCTTCAACTTCGTCAAGTGGGAGTTCAACGCACTCGCCTACGAGACCCGGCAGTTTTTCAGCGGCGATGATGTCGCCGACCCGTCGGCCGCGGTGCTGGACTATTTCGAACTGGTGGAGCAGATGAGAGCGCTGGAGTGGTGGATTAGCACCGACGAGACGGGCGACACCGCTGCTTTAGAAGCCGAGCTGGCTGACCTCGATGAGCAACGCACCGCACTGGCGGGCAGCGTCGAAGAGATAATGGCCGGACAGATAAAAGATGTCCTCAACGAGCAGGGCATCTACAACCCCTGGTACCAAAGCATCAGCATCGAAGTCACCTTCCCGCCGGTTAATTTTATCCTGGGCGAGCTGCCCTACCTGCTGGTCGTTTCCCCCCGCGACCATATCGAGAGTATGCGGGAGATAAACCTGCGCGGCAACCTGACTTTGGAGGAAAGGGAGAGCATCGAGGCCGAGGCCGACGCGCTGGGCGTTTCCTCGCTGGTGGTGGCGCTGGGCGGCGCCGGTGCGCTCTACCCCACCCTGGTCCTTGAGGACAGGAGCCTGCCCGTCACCATCGACACCGCCGTCGAGGAGTGGTTGCACCAGTACCTGGCGCTCAAACCGCTGGGCTTCCGCTACGTGCTCGACCTGACCGGCCTCGACCGCAACTACGAAATCGCCACCATGAACGAAACGCTGGCGGGCATTGTCAGCGGCGAAATCGGCGCCCTCGTCCTGGAAAAGTACTACCCCAACTACGATGCCGGCGCACCACCCGCCGAAGACGGTTTCGACTTCAACGCCGAGATACGGCAGATAAGGCTGGCCGTGGACGCCTACCTGGCCGAGGGGGAAATCGAAGAGGCCGAGGCCTTTATGGAGCAAAAGCGGCAATACCTGCTCTCGATGGGCTATTACATCCGGAAGCTGAACCAGGCCTACTTCGCCTTCCACGGGGCCTATGCCGACGACCCGACCTCGGTAAGCCCCATCGGCGCCGAGCTGAAAGAGCTGCGGGCCAGGAGCGCTTCCATCGAGGAGTTCCTCAACGCCGTCGCCGGCATGACCAGCCGGCAGGAATTGCAGGACTTGCTGGATAGCCAGCATTGAGGCTTTTAGCCGAAGAGGGCAAAGAGGGCCACGGCGGAGTTAGGCGAAGCCCCTTCCATGATGAAGCAGGTGCACATGTTCCAGAGGACGACGCAGAGGAGGCCGATGTTGAGAAACCAGAGCGCCCTCCGCTGCCGGAAGTAGTAGAGCAGAAAGGCGAGGGATAAAGCGATAACGCCCTTGGCGAGCATGCTGCTGCCCACATTGGACATTATCGGATTGTATTCCATCGCTCCCGACTGGAGCGCGGTTTTAGTCAAAAAAGCATCAACCACGTTGAGCGTTACGAACAAGGCTGCTGGCATCAACCCACCTCGAAATTGGTAAAAACCCACCCCCGCCACACCACCCGGGGATAATCTTCATCATCATAATTAGTCGGAAAGGTTGGTGTCAAGATAACTTTAGCTTACTTTAACTACCCCGCAGGCAGGGAAAAAGGCGGTAAAAAAAGAGCACCGGAGATGGTAAGGTTCAAACTCCGGTACTCTAAATTGGTTAACCCCGCTGCCTGAAACGGAGTGTAACCCTAAGTTAAATTGGGTCGGCTAAACATTCAGGGCGAGCAGGGCGGCGTCAACCCGGCCCCACTCCACCACACCGCCGACCTGCTGGCAGCCCGTTTCCAGCGCCGCCCTGACCTCGTCGTTGAGGCGGCCGTCGCCGTTGCTGTCGCTCACCGTGTTAAAGAGAATAGCCGCCAGACCGCTGACATGGGCGGTGGCGAAGGAAGTGCCCGTCTTGAAACCGTATTTGTCGCCGGGCAATGTCGAGTATATCTCGTTACCCGGGGCGGCGATATTAACCCACTGGCCGTAGTTGGAAAGCGGGGCCAGCGTGTCGTTCTGGCTGGTGGCCGCCACGGCGATAACATTCTCGTAAAGGGCGGGGTATACCGGCGTCTGGGTGCCTTCGTTACCGGCGGCGGCGATAACTATCGCCCCCCGGCTCCAGGCGTAATCGACAGCCGCTTCCAGTTCCGGCGTCGGCTCTTTCAGCTCCAGGCTGAGGTTGATAACCAGCGCGCCGTTGTCCACCGCCCAGATAATACCCTCGGCTACCGCCGATGACTGGCAATAGCCGTTGTCGTCGGCGACCTTGACGTTGAGCAGGCGGCTGCCCGGCGCGATGCCGGCCACGCCCTGCCCGTTGTCGCTGTTGGCGGCGATAATGCCGGCGATATGGGTGCCGTGGCCGTGAATATCCTCGGTGCCGTCGCTGGCGCTAAAGTTGACCGCGCCGACCACCTGGCCGCTAAGGTCCTCGTGGTCGCTGTCCACACCCGTGTCCAGCACGGCCACAATCACCCCGCCGCCCCCGTCCGTCTGCCACAGGGAGGCTATATTAATGTAGTTCAAAGCCCATTGCATATCGGCGTAGCTGTCGTTGAGGGCTAAATTCTCGACAACCGGTACCACCATAGCGGCGTTGCCATCTGTCTCTTCGGCGGTGACAGCGGTAACGGTGTCGGCTTCGGTCTCTGCCGGGGCTATCACCTTCAGGCGGGCGGCCACAGCGTCGTCCTGGCCCGCGATACTGGCCATAATCGCCAGTACGACGATGATTACCAGTCCCGGTATTATTATCCGTAGTATCTTCATCACACCTATCCTCATCACACTTAAATTTTCCCACAGGCGTGCCTGGCGAAGAATAGCGAGATAGTCGTAGATTGGAGGGGTATTTAGTAGGATGACTCTGGTAGGGCTTACTCCGGTAGGGTGACGGAAGGGGCATTACGGCAGTGGGATGCCCGGTGGCAAAAATATCCCTATAGTACTGGTACTTTATATGCCTGATGGCGTCAGAAAACGGTGGGTAATGTGGCTTTAATACAGTTTTAGTACTCTTGACATTAAACTGGTGGGTGGGGTACTATGGTTCTAGTTGAATACCAAAAGTACTACACGCACAAAACCGACCACTCACATGTTAGGAGAACGAACATGAAACGTACCCTTTTTTCAATTTTTGGTGTCCTGATATTGCTGTCTATGTTCCTGACGGCTGTCCCCGCGGCAGCCGCCCGTTCCTTTGACTCGGTGACATTGGACGGCGGTAGCAGCGTCACCGTGGCTCCCGGAGCCACCATCACCGTTGTCATGAACGTGACAACGAGTGGTTACGGAGGCAACGACGACTGGAGATCCACCAGTTGGCAAATCGGCGGCGGAGGTTACGCCTGCGTGGACCATGCCGACCATAGCGGCGATGGCAGCTACAGCGAAACCTTCACTATCACCGCCCCCATGACCGACGGCACCTACAACGTGGATTTCCGAGCATACGAAGATAATGGTTGCGGCGGTTATTGGTATGACCAAACCACTCTTTACAACGCCGTTACCGTTACCGGCGGCGGACCCGGCTCCGATTGCATCGGCTGGCAAAGCCCCACCGCTAATGCAGGCTCATTCGATGACCCTGAACGTGCCTACGCCGACGGCGGCTGGCCCGGGTCTGCGACAGCCGAGAACAACCAGACCCACTACTACTACGGCTACGACTTCTCCGCCATACCCTCCGGCGCCACCATCGACGGCATCACCGTCAGGCTGGATGCTCGGGGCAATAGTTCTTGGCCTAATGGCAGTTTCACTGTCGACCTCTCCTGGAACGAAGGCTACGACTGGACGACAGTGGGCTATACTGCAGGAGACTTCACCGATTCCGAAGCTACCTATACCGTGGGTGGCTCCACCGATACCTGGGGGCACACCTGGACCCGCGACGAGATTGTCAACGACCTGGAGGTTCGCCTGACTGCAGCGGTATCAGGAGGGTCGTGGGCAAGTGTTAACCTTGACTGGGTTCCGGTCGAGGTCTGCTACTCCACCGCTGCCGGCTATACGCTGACCACGATTATCAGTGGCAGCGGCTCGGTTAATCTTACCCCTCCCGGCGGCGTCTACGACCCGGATGATGTGGTACAGCTGCAAGCTCTTTCCCCTCCCGGCTGGGGCTTCGACCACTGGGAAGGCGCCCTGTCCGGCTCCACCAATCCTACTTCTATTATTATGACCGATAATTTGACGGTTACCGCTGTCTTTCTCCCCGTCACCTACAGCCTGACGACAAACGTTATAGGCAGCGGTTCCATCACCAGCGTCCCGGCCGGCATCGATTGCCCCGGCGACTGCTTCGAAGGTTGTAACTACGGTGACACGATACAACTGACCGCCAACCCCGCCCCCGGCTGGAGCTTTACCGGCTGGGCGGGCGACCTCGGCGGCACCACCAACCCCGAAACCATCGTTATGGACGGTAACAAAGACGTCACCGCTACCTTTATTGAGACCTGCGGCGGCGTGGAAATTCAGCTGGCCATGATTCTCGACGGCTCCACCAGTATTACTTCCGGTAACTGGAGCATCATGATTAACGGCCTGGCCGCCGCCGTAAACGAAGGCTCCTGCGTCCCGCACGACGGCACGGTCGAGCTGACCGTGATTCAGTTCGGCGGTATGTCAGACGCTTCCGCCGTGCTTGAAGTCGGCCCGGTGGTTATCACCGCGGCCAACGCCGGCACTGTGGCCAGCCAGATTCAGGGCATTACCCAGATGACCGGCTACACCCCGCTGGCCTGCGGCCTCAACCTGGCCGCCGACACACTGGCCGGTTCCCCCTGCTTCAGCACCAGCCTCAAGCAGGCTATTAACGTAGTAACCGACGGCATACCCAACCGCTGCTGCAACAGCGGTTCCTATGTCGAAAACGCCTGCCCTAACTGTTCTACCGATGGCTGCGACGATGCCAACGCCAGCGCGGTGGCTGCCCGCAACTACCTCCTCAGCACACTGGGCATGACCACCGACCAGGATGAAATAGACGCCGAGTTTATCGGCGAATCCAACGGCGAAAGCGAATGGCTGAGAGATTCGATTGTCTGGCCGACGCCGGGCACACTGCATCCGCCAGAGTCCTGGCCGCCCGCCAGCTCCGGCTGGGTGAGAGTGGTCGATGACGCTTCAGAGTTCGCGGCTACCATTTGCGAAAAGTTCCAGGTGGTAATCTGCGACCTGGTCGCCGATGCCGGCCCCGATGAAGAAATTTGCGCGGGTGATTCCGTCCAGATAGGTGGCAGCCCCACCGCTTCGGACGGCACCCCTCCTTATACCTACAGCTGGACTCCGACCGACGGCCTGAACAACCCGACCGCGGCCAACCCGAACGCCGCGCCTTACGGCACCACGACCTATACCGTGCTCGTAACCGACGATGAGGGCTGCACCAGCAGCGACAGCATGACGGTCACCGTCAATACTTCGCCCATCGGTACCGCCCCGCCGATTACCGTCTGCGAGGGCGCCACCGAGCAGGACGTACAGGCTGCCGCTACAACGGCCGGCGCCGGCTGTGATTGCGGCGCATCCCCCTGCGACTCCACGGAGATACACTATACCCCCGGAGATGACCATTACACCGTAAACTGTGAAAACAGCGGCTGCACCAGCGAAGCGACCGGGGATGTTACTATTGACCCGCTGCCTGAAGCTAACTTTAGCGCCAGCCCGGTTAGCGGCTGCGCGCCCCTAGTGGTACAATTCACCAACCTTTCCACCGACTCCACCTCTTGGAACTGGGACTTCGGTGATGGTACGGGCGTAAGCTCTGATGAGAACCCGTCCTATACTTACAACAATGTCGGTACCTACACCGTAACCCTGATTGCTCATAACGATTGCGGTGACGATACCGAGGAGAAGATTGCCTACATCACCGTAATCGATTGCTCCTGCGACGACTGCTACGACCCGGTAACCGATACCTACGTTAGCGACACAGCTACCGGCGTAGTCGGCGGCGGCAACGCCGTAGTCGCCTACGACCCCTCCGGCTGGGACAGCTCACTGGATTACACCTTCCCCACCGAAGCCGAATGGGTCTGGACGACCTACGAGGTCGAGCACCCGGTGGACGGTGACGTCGTTTACTTCGATAGAACGATAACCATACCCGCCGACGCCACCAACATCCAGGGCGTCCTCCACATCACCTGCGACAACGGCTACGAGGTATCCCTCAACTCCACCTCCGTCGGCAGCGCCCAGGTACACGACGCCTGGAGGAGCAGTAACCTGACCTCGGCCTACGTCGATAGCTCCGGCTGGCAAAACGTGGAGAGCTGGAATATTACCAGCCTGCTGCAAACCGGCGCCAACTACTTCGAATTCGACTGCGCCAACGAGTACATGGGCCCCCTGGACGGCCAGGATGCAGGCACCGTGGAAAGCAACCCCGGCGGGCTGAAATACGAAATTGAAATCACCTACTGCACGCCTCGCTGCGACGAGTGCGAGATGTGCGAGAACGACGCTTGCGTACCCGACCCGGATAAGCTCCCCACGGCCGGCTTTACCGCCGACCCCACCGAGGGCTGTGTGGAACTAACGGTCGACTTCACCGACACTTCGACCTCCCCCGTCGGCTCGGTCTCCGGCTGGGCCTGGGACTTCGATAACAACGGTACCGTCGACAGCACCGAACAGGACCCGCAACATACTTTCGATACCCCCGGTACTTACACCGTTAAACTGGTCGTATCCAACACCTGCGGCGACAGCGAGCCTTATACATCTACTGTCACCGTTCACCCGCTGCCTGATTGCACCATCACCGCTCCCGATAGCGTATGCGAGGGCAACCAGGCTACCGCCTCGGTAACGCCGGGATCGGGTTACACTTATAGCTGGAGCGTTAGCGCCGGTAACGGCTCTATTGTCGGCTCCACCACCGGCAGTTCGGTTACCTTTGAAGCCGGTGACTACGCCAGCGGCACTTCCCTCACTCTTGAGGTGACGGTTACCAGCGACCACAACTGCCCCAAGACGTGCACCAAGACGGTCAGCATCATGCCCAACCCCGACTGCACCATCACCGCTCCGTCTGAAGTCTGCGGCGGCGCACAGGGCATCACCGCTTCGGTGCCCGTCGGCAATTACGCCGACTACAGCTGGACGGTTACCGGCGATGTCAACAGCGTCACCGGCACGGGTACCAGAGAGGTAACCTTCAATGCCGATGACGTTACCACCACCGGCAACATCCATCTCGAGGTGACGGTCACTAACACCCAGACCCAATGCTTCTGCACCAGCAGCGCCGATATCACCGTCAACCCCAACCCGAATTGCGACATCACCGCTCCCGACGCCATATGCGAGGGCAATAGTGATACCGCCTCGGTAACAGAGGTATCGGGTTACACTTACGCTTGGTCGATTAGCGGTAACGGTACCCTTGACGGCCCCACCGACCAAAGCTCGGTTGGCTTTACCGCCGGTGACTATGACCTTGGTACTTCCCTCACTCTTGAGGTGACGGTTACCAATCCTGCAACCGGCTGCTCCAGCACCTGCACCAAGGTGGTCAATATCAACGAGAACCCCGACTGCACCTTTAGCTTCAACTTCGAACCGGAGGCTGGTGTCTGCGAACTCAGCACCGGACACCTCGTCTGCGTGCCCGACGCTGGTACTGGCGCTACTTACGAATGGAAGCATGGTGGTGACATTACCAATGTCATTGTGACCGACAACTGCATGACATTCGACGCCGATGCCTATTACTTTGGCGAAATCAACATCGCGATCCAGGTTACCAACGCCAACGGCTGCATCTGCGAGAACAGTGTCACCATTCCCGTTCATGAGAGCCCCGATTGCGAAATAACCCTGCCGGGTGAAGGCACCTGCGCCGACAGCACCGGTATTACCGCTTCGGTAGCCGATGCCGGCGTTGACGCCACCTACGCCTGGACTATCGTTTCCGGAGACGCCACCATTACCTCCGGGGCTGACACCAATAGCATGACCTTCGATGTTGGCGCCGCCGGTGACGTAACCATCGGGGTTACCGTTACCAACGCCAACGGCTGCGAATGCAGAAATACCGCCGACTTCACCGTCTACCCGTTGCCGGTAGCCGATGCCGGTGCCGACCAGGTCATTTTACTGGGCGGCTCGGCAGCAATCGGCGGTGATCCCACCGCTTCGGGTGGAACCCCAAGCTATACCTACAGCTGGACGCCGTCCGATAGCCTGGACGACGCCGCGCTGGCTAACCCCGTCGCTTCGCCCACGGTCACCACGACCTACACCGTGACCGTAACGGACGCCAACGGCTGCGTCGCCACTGACGAAGTAACCATACTGGTCAGAAGTGGCGGCGGCGGCGGCGGCGGCGGTCCTGACGTCGACCGCTGTTACCTCATCATCGACATGCTCGGTGAGAGAACGATGGTCGAAATAGACTGCTGCGAGAACTGCACTCTCGAACAGGCCATGGCTTACGACGAGAACCTGCTGCACCTGCTCGAGCTGCAAGAGGATACGGTAGTGCTCTGCGGCGACTGCGAAGGCTGCGACTGCTACCCGAAGATCATCGTCATGAGCCTCTCCGAAGAGAATCTCGACCCGCCCGAGGGCATGACCTTAGTCGGCCCCATCTACGACTTCACCGGCTACAAGGATAGAATGCAGCAACTGGAATGCCAGCTGGTCACCTACTTCAACCCGACGGCTTCGGTGCTGCTCCACTACGACCCGGCACTGTTACCGATAGGCGCTACCGACCCGGTTATCGCCTTCTACAGCCACGCCGAGGGTCACTGGGTGATACTACCGCCCGACCCGGGCCGTGTTGCTGAAGTCGGTGTCGCCACCGGCGTAGCCGAATACTTCGCCTCCCCGTTCGTGGTACTGGCTACCATGCCCGAGGCCGAACCTACTCCCGAACCTCCGGCCACACCTCCGGCACCGGCCAATTTCACGGCCAGCAGCCTGAACATCTCGCCTTCCGAGGCTTCGACGGGAGAGACCGTCACCATCAGCCTCAACGTGGCTAACGACGGCGAAGAGTCCGGCACCTATACCGCCGAGCTTCAGATTAACGGCGACGTGGTCGATAGCAAGGTCGTGACGCTTAGCGGCGGCCAGAGCCAACCGGTTAGCTTCGCCGTGAGCGCCGATACCACCGGCACCTACGAAGCCTCCGTGGCCGGACTGACCGGTGTCTTCACCGTGAAGTCGGGTAGCCTCTGGTGGCTCTACGTCATCATCGCCATCGTGGTCATCGGATTGGGCTTCACGGCACTGCGCTACCGAAGGAGTAGAGGCTAAGCCGACCTTTAACGGCTAAAAGTTAAAACCAAGGAGCCGTCTGGGACAAAACCCAGACGGCTCTTCTTTTTCCTGACCCGTTAGTTGTAACTCGCGCTCCAGCCACGGCCCGCACTTGCCAAAAACGGCCGTACCCCCTAAAATAGTAGGCAGACTGGAACACGCTTGGGCCGCTAGCTCAACTGGCAGAGCAGCTGACTCTTAATCAGCCGGTTGGAGGTTCGAGTCCTCCGCGGCTCACCACCCTACCCCTCCCCAGTCCTCGTCCTCTGCCACCTTTTCCCGCCACGCCTCCGAGGATGCGAGTCCTCCGCGGCTCACCACTTTACCCCTCCCCAGTCCTCGTCCTTTGTACCTTTTCCCCACCACCTTTACAATTCTTCCTGCTTTTAGCGTTACCTATAGCCCCCATCGGCAAAATCTTCTGCTATAATAGAGCCGCGCATAGCGGGGTGCGAAGGGAAAATAGCGAAATTGTCTGCAAAAAGTTCAAACCGCTGCCTTTGCCTGTTGCTCGCCATGATGTTGATAGCGCTCGCTATGAGCGTCGGTTGTGCCAAACCCACCAGCTCCACAATCGACGCAATCAACGAGAACTATAATAAATTCACTCTACGCGAAGGCGATGCCCGTTTCTCCTTCGAATACCCTACAAACTACGAAGAAATGGTTACCTACTTACATGTGGGAGATGAAACACCTGCCTATGTATTTGGCAGGTATACAGCGGTGTCTTTTGACCGTTCTATTGTGGAGGAAAACCAGTTGTTGGAACGCTCCTACCTTCATGTAGCTGCACGTGAGGCTAGTTCGTTAGATAACTCTGACGCAAAAGCTGCCCTCGAGGATGAGATTGCGAAATTTGCTACAAGTAAAAACAATCGTGATTTTGAGATTATCGACCGGTCTCCGGTCACTATCGCCGGCGTGGTGGGGGAGCGGGTGGAATTCTCTTATTGCCAATTTCAAAGTGACCCGTTTATAGAATACGAAGGGCCGTACGTTGAATTACCCATTACGTCAATCGTAAGGTACGTCTGCTTCGACCATGACGGGTTCGTCTGGTCAATATTTCTAGAATCGTGGCCAATATTTCTGGAGTCGACGGAAGGGCTGGCCGAGGAAGACGGAGTCCACTTCGAGCACATCCTGGAGACTTTCACCATCCTCGACTAGACCCACCAAAAAAATTCACCGACCCAAAAGCGATGGGCCGGTGACCCAGCTTTTCTAACCTCGCTGATTCTAATCCAGGCACTACATGTAGTCAGGAGGCCCTCATGCTTCCCGCCCAGAAACAGATAAAGCCGAGAAGTACCAGACCGAGTGCCATCATACTGTACTTGGCCCATCCGGGCATATCGGAAAAGAAGCCTATGAACCCGGCCGTGGCGGAAACAGGACTGACAAAAAACGTACGCGTAACCGACCATTCGCTGGCGTTGGAAGCACCATCGGTTGCTTTCACCCGCCAGTAGTAGGCGGTCTCGCTTGGGGGCAGCGCTTCCTCACCTGAGAGGCTGTATTCAGATTCGGTCAGTCCCTCTTTAATCAACAATGCATTAGAAAAATCGGCGTCCGCGGCCACGACCAGACTATAGGAGACGCCGCTCGGGTCGCTCACTCCTTGCCAATCGAAGTACACCCCCTGCGTCATATCTGCCCCTTCGCTGGGCAGAAGGAGGGAGGGTACCGGCGGGGGGGTCGACTCAACGGTATAAGTTGCGGAAACGGTTGTATCGCCGTCCGTAGCCTTCACCAGGTACTCCCCGGCAATGCTCGGCGGCACCTGAAAAGTCACCGAGAAGCCTCCCTGCAAGTCGGCGTTAGTGGTCTGCATGATGTCCTTGTCGTAGGTAATGGTAACCGGCAGACCCTCTTTAAAGCCCATTCCCTGGACAGTGATATATCCCCCCACATGGCCCGTGCTTGGCGTTAAGACCATGCTTGCAGTGATAGCGAAGTCCATGTAGAACGAGTTGGTCCCGTCGCTCACCTTGACCGTGTGTTCGCCATATTCGCACGATGGAATGGGAAACTCGATACAGAAGCTGCCGCGGTCACTAGCAATCGTGCCCATAACATCCTCGTCATCGAAATAGACGACGATATTGCCGTCTGCCCCAAAGCCGGTGCCGCAAATGCTCGCCTCGGAGCCAGGGGTTCCTGACATGGGCGCTATTTCCGCCGCCTGCTTTACCAATATGGAAGCATCAGCTTCGTTCCCCCGTTTGTCTTTCACCTTTATTTCATGTTCCCCCTTGCAAGCCTCCGGGATGGTGAAGGAAACGTTGGTAAAAGTGCCATCCTCGTCTGTTTCCACTTCTTCGAAGCTCACCTCAATATCATCAAGGTAAACCGTTATCCCTGTTTCCCTACCGAAACCATTGCCGCTGACGACTACGTTATCGCCGACGCCACCGCTGGGCTTATTGAGCTCGATGGACGGCTCCAGGACGAACTGGGTATCGTATTCCTCTGTATTGAACTCTGCCCAGATGCCGTAAACACCGGCGGGATAGGTATCGACGTTGAAGCTGACCATACAGTAGCCCCAGTCATCAGGCTCCGCCGTGGCCACTATGTTGTTCTTGTTGGCGAACGAAACGGCCACCTGCCCTTCACCGACCAAGCCGGTTATTATGACCTGAACCGTAGTGCCCACCGGCCCCGAGGTAGGCTTGACGTCGACATAAACATCAACCTCAGGGTCATCGGCGACAACGGGTACCGACATGGTCAAAACCAGTATGACTGTCACTACCAGAGCCTGAAGAAAGCGTCTCGCTTCACGGTACACTCTGCTTCTGTTCATTTCGCCCTTTTACTTAGGATATCCCTTGCTATCTCGGCCAGATCGCCGACATCAAGGTCCTCCAGATTTTCGGCCAGCTTGGACAGCCCGTCGTCCTCGGACATTTCAATCATGAAGGCGCTCAGTCCGGCATCGGCTCCCCGTTTCACCGTTTCTTCGGCAAACTCCGCTTCATCGTCTATCGCTGGGATCTCAACCTTTTTAGCCAGACCGGAGCCTTCCGGCTCCCCTGCCGCTGGAACCTCAGCCTTTTTAGCTATACCGGCGCCTACTGGTTCTCCTGCCGCTGGAACCTTAACCTCTTTAGCTACACCGGCGCCTACTGGCTCCTCTGCCGGGTATGGAGAAGCAACGCCAGGCTTCGTGCCCGGAGAGACCGGAGCACTTGGCCGCAACTCATCCGGCTGCTCTTCCGGCTGCTCATCCAGCGAAGGTATCAGGTTCTCCCCAGCCATCCTCGGCTTGGGCTGCTGCCGCTGGTTTTCAAGCCAGGTGCGGCGTTCAAAGCTGGTGACCTCCTGTCGCTCTGTCTCGACTTGAGTCCGACTCAACCGTCTGGACCGTACCTTGCTCATAACCACGATAATGAGAACGACTATCACTGCTGAAGCAGCGACGACCGCAGCAGCTACCATTGAATCCACAGCGTCCTCCTTTCTACTGCATCGGCGGCAGGCTACCGAATATCATGTCTACCACGTTCGGAATAAAGATAAAGCATGCACCCGATATGGCTAGTGTTATGCTCAGGAAGAAAAAGAGCTTATAGCTGTGCCCGCCGCCGGTCACCTTAATGGCTACGGCATTAGCGCCGGTGAGCACTATTATCACGGCTATGACCACATAGTGCAGCAGCTCCAACTGGCTGCCGCCGAGCAGAAACGTAAAACTGGGCAGGCTCGGCATTTCGCCCAAAGCCCCGTTCTCTACACTCCCCATATTCTGCAGCGCGCCGGAAAATGTCTGCATCACCTCATAGATGAACACCAGCAGGCCGACGATAGCCGCATGCATGGTAATGCACAGCCAGGTAAAGCTGGATGATACCATCCTCCGCTTCGCCCGGAGTAGCGCTACCCTCATGGCGAACAGGGACGAACGGTTTCCAACCTCCTGGGGATCGCCTCCCAGGCTGACCCCATCCCAGAAGGTACGCACGCTCCGGTTAATCAGCTCGCTCCCCGTCTCAGCGATAAACCTGTCCCAGCAGAGTTCCGGCTTGATTCCCAGACCAAGCCGGTCACGCAGCCTCTTGGTTCCCCCCCGCAGTGAGGCAACCGAGCGGAGGTCCAGCCTGGACAAAGCCTCCGAGACCGTCGTTCCTATTGCCTTGGTAATTCCACCCAAGGAGCGCAGCAGGCCGGCGATGTCCTGGTCCCGATTATCAATCTTACGGTCTTCCCACATAATTACCGCACCGGGCGGGAACAGCAGCGCCGCAGCCACCAGCATTATGCTTCCCATGCTCATATTTCCCAAGACCATAAGCAGGCAGGCTAATGCGGTCACCGGCAGGAATATTTTCACCAGGAGATGAGATAGTTTACGCTCCGCTGAAGTATCGGCCAGTGAGTGTGTCTTTACC
Source organism: Dehalococcoidia bacterium (assembly GCA_050123275.1). Lineage (GTDB taxonomy): Bacteria > Chloroflexota > Dehalococcoidia > Dehalococcoidales > BS750m-G39 > E44-bin88. The sequence goes on along the minus strand of JASFHK010000005.1, from coordinate 51,031 downwards.
TCCTTGGGAGAGGCCCGGTGCATAATCCAGGAGCCGAGTGCGGTTACCATCAGCACCAGCCCGCAGAGAGTTATAACGAAGGTCGGCGCCACCGGGTATATCATCATGGAGACCACGGCGACAACGATGACTAGTGCCGCCGACAGGATTAGGGCGGTATAGGCATCAGTCCATTTGCGCAGCGTTTCCACCGACCGCTCGTACCCATTGCCGTATACTTCCCCCATCACAGAGGCTTCGCGGGCCAGAAAGTTAGCCTCAGGCTCCCCCGAGGCGACACAGCCTGAAAGACGAAGGAGAAGCGCTTTTGGCTCCGGCTCTTTAGTGGCATCACCGACAATGCGGCAGGCCTGGGCATAGTCATAATTCAGCTTCTGGGCCAGAAAATGCACGTCCTTGAAGTAACGCGACGAGGTATAGGGAAGGCGCGCCGCGCTTTCAAATATCTGACTGCGCGTCAGCCCCGACGTAGCCACGGCCGACATATATGTCATCTGGCAGAATAGGTCTACGCCGAGGAGGTCTTTATTAAAAGAGCCCTTCTCTTTGCGCTTTGGCCAGGACTTGAAGAAGTTCATAGAATCCTGAAACCCCCTGTTCCTTATGCAACCTCTCCAGAATTTGCGTCCGGCGGTCAAGCTCAAGATAAATCCGCTTCTTATTGTGGGAAGGGATACCACGCTTTAAAGCTATCTTCTGTTCCAATAGATAGCTGTTCATATCCCCGGTAAATTCAAAAACATCATTGACCGGGTCCCACCGGAATACTTCCACGAAGGAAAACGACTGCTTAATCGGGTCAAAGCCTATCACCTCGTTGATGCTGAGCACCCGCCGGCCGGTTTTCCCGGTAGGCAGCTTGACCGCGCTTTGCACCACGACCACGTTAAGATTGTCAATATATGCCTTGGGGACGCTTATCGGATTACCGGTGAGCCGCTGGATTAGTTTCTCCACCGAAGCAGCGTGGAAGGTGGCCATCACCGAGTGCCCGGTCTGCATCGCCTGAAAGGCAATGTTCCCTTCCGGGCCCCTAATCTCACCCACCAGTATTTCGTTCGGCCGCTGCCTGAGCGCCGCCTTGAGCAGGTCGAACATGGTGACCGCGGTTTCCGACTGCTCCTTGGTAGTCTGTACCACCTCCCTTATCCAGTTCTTGTGCGGTACCTGAAGCTCAGGAGTATCCTCGATGCTAACTATCTTGGCATTTGAGTGGATAAAGGTGGTCACCGCATTCAGTGTGGTTGTCTTGCCTGAGGCGGTCTCTCCGGCAACGAAAACGTTCATCCCCTCGCCGATGACGAGGGAAAGATAGGCCGCCATCCTGTAGTCTAACGTTCCCAGTTCGATGAGCTCCATGACCGACATTGGCGTCTCGCTGAACTTACGGATGCTGAAATTAGAACCCCGCTTTGAAATATCGCGTCCGTAGACGATGTTTATTCTCGAGCCGTCGGGGAGAGAGGCATCCACTATTGGATTGCGGAAGCTCACCGGCTTTTTGATTCGCTCGGAGAGCCTGAGGACGAACTCGTCCAGTTCCTCCAGGCTGGCGAAGCTGATCGGGGTCTTCAGGCTGCGGAAGATCTTGTGCTCTATAAAAATAGTGCCCAGGCCGCTGCAGCTGATGTCTTCTACATAGCGATCGTGAACCATGGGCTCCAGTATGCCCAGCCCTATCTTGTCCCTCACGATGAGATACTTGAGTCCCTCCATCTGGTGCGGCGTCACCCTGATTTTTCCATTCTTGCCGGACCGTCTGAACAAGCCCCCCCCGGTCCTCCCCGTGGTAAAATTCTCATCTACGCACCTCACGAACGCTTCTTTTTTATCGTCATCGGTGCTCACAGTATCCAGACGGTCACCCATATCCAGCATCCGCCTTTCCAGAGACTGCATCAGCTTGTCAAGCTTCTCGACAAGCACAGGCTCGACGGAGATGTACATATCCCTGCCGTCGTGAAGGTCCGGGTAAATATGTGCGAAGACACCCTCGGTCACCGGATAGATCAGGTTGGGGTGACTGATGTCCTGCATACGGCGCGTAAGCTGGGAGTAGTACTTGGGCATGCCGACTTCCGCCACCGGCACCATGTGCAGGTACTCCAGCAGGTGGGGATGGCGCTGGCTGGCTTCCTGCGCCGGCTTGGGCAACATCTGGAAGAGAGTACACTGAAAGAAGTCCTCTCCGTGTTTATCGGCTTTGTTTTCCTTCGTAAATGGCAGGCTTACCTGTGGCATATCGTTCCTTTCTTAAGCCTTGGCTTGAGAGATAGGCATTACCCGCATGCCCATGCCCGGTTCAACCTCGAAGCTGAGTATATTTCCCGTGTCCTTGTCCGCCCCCCGGACCTTGGCCACCTCCAGTACCTTAATCAGCTTGTCCCCCACCTCCTCAATGCGTAACCGGAAATGGGCATCACAGACCGACCTGATGCGGGCCAGTACCTCCTCGTTGAAGGCATAGGTGTGAGCGATATTGATGATAGTCTTACCATCATCGCACAGTCGCTTGCACCTCTCGAAGTAGCTGATGATATCCCCTACCGAAGTGTGAGCGATTACCGGCGTCAGGGAATCGACCACCACCATGCCGTAGGCAGTGTGGTGCTCGATGGCGTCCAAGACAGCGTCGAAAGTGCCCACTAGCTCCAGCCTTGATGTCTCCACAGGATAGATTTTAAGCCACCCCAGGAGCAAAGCATCCATTATGTCAAGACCGAGGCTCTCCATCTGGGTGTTGAGGCTTCGGACCGAGTTCTCGGTGGTAAACACCAGCACCCTGTGATTACCGCGCAGCGAGCCCCAGATCATCTGCTGGGCAAACACTGACTTGCCGGCGTCTGACTGCCCCTCGATAAGGGTAAGCGACCCCACCGGGATACCTCCGCCGACCTTCTTATCAATCTCGGCATGGCCGGTGGAGATTGCGCTCCCTATAGGGCGTTTTTCATCTTCATTGTGACTCATAGCTCTACTCCATCGCGAACATGGCTCTGGCTACTATGCCTCTCGGTGTTGATATGGCCGCTTCCGCAGTGGACTCCGAGGGCAGAGGAGGGTCAAGTCTCAGGACAAGCAGCATCTCCTCACCGGCGTTCAAAATATCGGGGTCGAAGGTCTCTGGACTGCCTTCAAAAGATATACTATCAACCGTCCAGCCCGGCACGGAGTTGTAAGGCAGCCACACCGCGGTACCATCCTGGTAGCGGATGATAACGTCCCACCGGTCGAAATCTCCTAAAGAAACCGCCCCTTCATTAATGATGGTTATCTCCACATGGCTGGCATCGGGCACGGTGGCATTTACCGTGGCAATCCCGGTCTGCCTGATCTCATAACTCTGCTCCTCTGCCTGTCTCCAGGAACTCGAAATCTTGTCTACCACCGATAAGGATGTTTCGGCAAGGTTCAATGTCCCCGTCAGAAAAAGAGCGATGCAGAGCAGCGAAACTATGGCATTCTCCATGGCTTTCCCTAATTGCTGAACTGATATTCATCCAAGACTCCGTTCGGAGCCACGACCTTTACGAAATGGGCGCCGGAAGGTGCCTGAGCTAGATATATGGTTATTTTCAGCGTGGCTGTAGGCCCCCATTCGGAATCGTTCTCGATGCTGTAGTTCCAGCATGGTTTCGGTGAGCCGTCCTGATCATAGGGTATCCGTGCGAAATTACCTTCCTGGCCAAAGAAGACATCGCCGTCCTCGATGCTCCCTATCCTGGTGCTGCCGACATTCTTTGCCCAGAGGGTAATGTCGCTGTCTTCGCAGGATACCTGCACTATTTCCATCTTGCTCTTAATGCGGTCGTTTATATTTCCGGCGATGCTTACCATTGCCCCGCTGGCAGAACCTATAGCCGGGTAAACGGCGTTAAACACTGCCAGGGTACAGACCACCCCGGTGATAATAAGCAGTACGGTTACCACTACCTTATCTATGGTCGTCCCTCCCCATCAGCCAGAATGGACAGGAGCGAGGCATCGAACTGACTACCTTCTTTATTCATCAGGCTGTCCAGTTCGGTAAGGATTGCCAGGTATTCCCTCGATCCCACCCGTCCATCACCGTTTTCGTTATCGGAAAGGCGAGTCAATCTTATCAGCACATCCCTGAGGCTGGGGGAAAGACGACCGGTGGTGTGATAGACCTCGATCAGTGCTTCCGTCTTGGTCTTGCCCAGTCTCGATGTCGCCTTAGCCGACCATTGTGTTAATCCGACGATGGTTATAAGGTCTATATTCTGGGGGACGCTGGATGTTTTCTTGCCGTTCACTTCCTGTGTGGCCGGCTCCTTCTTCCTCGCCTCGGTCTCTTCGGGGGGAGGCGTCACATCCTGCGCTGCACCTCCTCCGGGAATGTCCGCCGGATGCTCCTGCCCCGGAGTTACCCTGTGCAGGCTGAACGGATTTTCCAGCCCAAGGTAGTGCTCTCTTATATCCAAAAGCACCGCTTTTACCTCGTTCTTGAGGACTTTTACTTCGTCCTCCAGAGCCTTTATTCTCTGCTCAGGGTTCATATCTTTCCTCGAAGACTGTGCGGCGCTCCCGGGGAACTTTGCCTACCCTCGTCCCCGGGAGCGCCTCATGTTATCTTGTTATCTCGGGATTAAAGTCTCCCTAGTACAGATCCATAACGGCATCTATGTTGGCTGGTATCGTCCGCTCAATGCTGATTACGGAACCATGAGGCGGCTTCACCTGCAAGCCGATTTCAGCATTGGGTCCTGGCGGAACAGCTAGGAAACCCAGTGATACCGCTACCTGTGCCTGCTCCCCCATCTCCAGCAGGTAATCGCCGTCGTTCTGACCGACAAAGCTGACAGTCCAGGTTATGTTGGGCTCAAAAATATTGCGGTCAGTATAGCTGATTACGGTAACGTTGTCTGGACTTGGGGTCAGGTCTATCGGCTTACCGGCGATAGCGTTGGACACCGAGAAAACAATGAGCTCGGCATGGTTATAAGGAGGTCCGGCAACAATGCTGTCCAGGTAGACAATCGCATCATAGCCAGCTCCGGTCATGTCAGGACCTTCTATGCCGACAGTCAAGATACCCAGATCCACGCCCGGATTATCAAGGGTGAGGGTGATCAGCGTCCAGGTACCAGCAGTTAGCGCTGGCAGGTCTAGAGTCTCCAGCGGTGCAGTACAATCAGCCTGGTCACTGACTCGTAACTTCAAGTCGCCAGCCGCCATATCAGTATCCGTCATAGCATAGAGGTTGATATAGCTTTTCTGGGACAAGTCTGCGGTAGAGCTGGTGCCGTAGGCTGCCAGACCGCCGCCGAACTCAGAACTGGTTGTCGTTCCATCAAGGGTTAGCTGAAGGCTGTGACCACCGCCGTAACCTATAGCCTGGGTAATTGCCACACCTGCGCTGGCAGTCCAGTCGCTGTCGTCATCGCAGTCGTTGATTGTCCCTTCATCTCCCGGAGCACCGTAGGCGATTACCGAGCCCTTGAGCTCCATGGAACTCTTGGCTTGCTCTAAGCCAGCGTAGACCGTTTCCTTCCCCTGCTCCGCAGAGAAGATGCCGGCGCTCAGTACGGCGTAGCCGAACACCGCAGCCACTGTCACGAAGGCAATCAGGATAATGGCTGTTTCCAGACCGGTCATGCCCCGCTGTCCTTTGTGAAGCCTGTGCATAGCTTTCATGAATTTGTCAATCATTTTTTTCTCCTTTCTTTAACAAAGAAGATACACCGGTTTTCGTTTCCTTAATTTTCGTTTCCTCAAAATCACGTACAACCACCTCCCTAAAATCACATACGACCACCTCCTCTCTCTCTAGATGAGGGGCTGCCCCCGAAAAGGGCAACTTCACCCCCCTGTACATTTTGACCTTCTGCCAATTAACATCTCGTTGCTTCCAGGTCAGCTGTTCCAGAATCCGTTTTAGCTTAATCCAAATTATTCATATACGATAGTTTCGTATATGACAGGCTCGTGTATGACAAGTATAATCACACTTTTTTCCTTTTGTCAACACAGGAATCTTACAAAAATAGGTATATAGTATTACTTTTTGGATGGTACTTTGGTATAATAGCGGGAGAGTTTGCTGACAAAAACTGTATAATATAATTAAGGAGAAGGCGTGGCGGTTAAGTTCGGCGTTGATAGCCCCCTACTCAGTACTTGGCTTCTTATTCACCAGACCTACAATCTGGTGCTCAAATGTGAGGACGCGGTATTTGCCAAAGAAGGACTCACCACCGAGCACCATGCGGTGCTCATGGCCATAAAGCTCATCGGTAGTCAGGCAATAGTGACTGACGTAGCCCGATTTCTTGACCGGAGCCCCAACACCATCAGCCTCATAGCCGACCGCATGGAGAAGCGTGGTCTGATCAAGAAGATGAGAGACCTGCGTGACCGCAGGTTGGTGCGGCTGGTGATAACCAGCGAGGGTAACAAGGTTTTCGAGGGAGCAAACATAGCCAGCTGGGAGCTGATGCGGCAGATCCTATCGCCGCTCTCGGAGAAGGAGCAGTTAGTACTTAGCGATTTGCTGGAGACGGTAAGGCAGAAAGCATTCGGATATCTCAGCCCCGGGGAATCCATAAAAGAAATACAAGTCGAAGAATGCAAGAACATGTCCCGCTTCAATAGATAGAGCCCGAGGATGCGAGTCCTCCGCGGCTCACTTTCCCCCCCCAAAAAAATTCACCGACCCAAAACCGATGGGCCGGTGAACCAAATCTTCTAAGCTAGCTTCTATTCGAGGATAACCCTTTTCACCAGCGTCTTGGTTATCTCAATCTTGTGGGCGTTATTCTCCAGCGGTATGGCGCCCTCGACAGCCGCCGCTGAGGCCGCTGCCGCCGTCTCGGCGTTGAGCGCCTTGCCCTTGATTGCCTTTTCCACAGCCGTGGCGCGCACGGGTATAGGGGCCACCGCGCCCAGGGCGATTTGAGCGTCCTTACAGACGCCGCCCTCGACCTTGAGAATAGAGGCGATGCTGACAATGGGGAAATCGACGGACTCGCGCAGCCGGAACTTGATAAAGCTCTGCTTGGCGCCGTCGGCGGGCTTGGGCACCTCGATGCCGGTGAGAACTTCGTCTTCGGCGAGGGTGGGCCGCAAAGCGCCGTAGAACTCGGCGACGGGAATCGTCCTCTCGCCCTTGGGGCCGGCAATCTTTAGGCTGGCCCCAAGCGCCATGAGCACCACGCCCATGTCGGAGGCGCTGGCGGAAACGCAGCCGCAGTTAAAACAGCGGTTGGCTTCGCCCTCGATATCGCCCTGCTTTAAGCCCAGAGCGTCCTCTTTATCCAGGCTTCTCTGCGACACCGGCAGCTGGGGCATCTCCACCCGCTTGGTCTCTTTAAGATAATCGTTATTGAAACTGAGCAAGGAGCCGTCTTTTTCGGCTTGAGCCGGCTTGCCGCCCAAATAGGCATTCATGGCCGCCGCCGCCCGTTTACCGGCGGCAACCGCCTCGATAACGGTGGCGGGCCCGTGGGTTATCGAGCCGCCGGCGTAGATACCTGCGACCTTGGTCGCCTGGGTTTCGGGGTCGGCGACAATCAGGCCGCGCTCGGTCTGTAAAGCCTTTAACGATTTAACGAAGTCGAGGTCGGTGCTGTAGCCCACCGCCATCATTATCTGGTCGGCTTCGACAGTTTCTTTAGTGCTCTCGTCCAGCTTGGGGGCGAAGCGGCCCTCTTTATCGAAAACCGAGGCGCAGCGCACCAGCTCCATGCCGGTGACCTTACCGCCGTCCTTGAGCACCCGCTTGGGCCCCCAGGAAGGCATTATCTTAACCCCCTGTTCCTCGGCCTGAGCAATCTCCCAGGGCAGCGCCGGCATCTCTTCTCTAGATTCCAGGCAGGCCATGGTCGCCTCTTTGGCGCCCAGACGCAAAGCGGTGACGGCCACGTCCACGGCGGCGTTGCCCCCGCCGATGACGAGAACTTTCTTACCGGGGACTTCTTTGACACCGCGGTTGATATTGACCAGGAGCTCCATACCGAAGCGGGTCGACTCCTCGCCGTCCAGCCCGATGGATACCGGGTCCCAGGCGCCGCTGCCGATGAAAACGCTGTCGTAGTCCTTCTTCAGGCTCTCCAGGGTTACGTCCTTGCCGACATCGACCTTGCATTTGAACTCGATACCGATGCCTTCCAGCGTTTTAATGACGCGCCTGACCACATCCTTGGGCAGCCGGTAGTTGGGGATGACGTAGGCCAGCATGCCGCCGGCCTCCTCACGGCGCTCGAAGACGGTGACGCGATGTCCTTCCATTCTAAGGTAGTAAGCGGCGGCGAGCCCGCCGGGGCCCGAGCCGACGATAGCCACTTTTTTGCCGCTGTCTTTGGCGGGCGGCTTGACGATACTGGCGGCGTGGTCGAGGATGTAGTCGCCGATGAAACGTTCGACATCCCTCACCGAAACCGCCTCGTCGAAATCGCCGCGGTTACAGAGCTGCTCGCAGAAATGGGGGCAGACCCGCCCCGTTATGGCGGGGATGGGGTTGTTCTTGAGCAGTGTTTTGGCGGCGCCTTCAATATCGCCCTCTCTAATCTGGCTCATGTAGACGGGGATTTCAACGCTACCCGGACAGGCCGAGGTGCAGGGCGGGTCGGCGTCGCGCATGCCGCCGAAGATGGAGTGGTTCTGGTTCTCCCGTGTTAAAGCGTAGCAGCCCTTGCCGCCTTTGAGGTAGCAGAGTATCCTGCCCCCCACGCTGTGGGGATAGCGGTAGTACCAGCAACGCACGTCCTGGCAGAGGTTGCCGCCGATGGTGCCCATGCGCCGAATCTGGGGGGTGGCCACGGCCCGGGCGGCTTCGGCCAGTATTTTATAGTTCTTCTTGACCGCCGGCGAGCCGGCTATCTTATCCAGCTTGGCCAGGGCGCCTATTTTCAGCCCCTTGCCGTCCTCTTTGATGTCGTCCATGCCGGGTATGGTCTTGATATTGACGACGGTTTCGGGGTATTCGGGAAGTATCTTATCCTTAAGCGTGCTCAACAGGTCGGTGCCGCCGGCGATGAGCCTGGCCTTGCCTTTTTCGAGCGACTTAACGGCTTCGTTTACGGTCTTGGCGTCAACGTGGTCGAATGCTTTCATAGCTCTCTCCTCTATATCTTGCCCAACGCCTTCAGAACCTTCTGGGGCGTGGCCGGATAAGTCATTATTTTCTTGCCGATGGCGTTGTTGACGGCCATGAGCACGGCGGCGGCGCCGGGGGCGGGGGCGATTTCGCCCACGCCGACGGCGTGGAAGCGGTGGCTGTCGATGGGCGTCTCCATCATGAGGGTATCGAAGGGGGGCAAATCGGCGAAGGTGCGCCACTTGTAGTCAATCATGTTGCAGTTGACGATGTGGCCCGTGTCTTTATCGAGTATGGTCTCCTCGAAAACGGCGGTATCCAGCCCCGCCGAGCCCAGGCAGCCGTGAAGCTGGCCTTCGAGAACGAGGGGGTCGATAACCTGGCCGCAGTCAGTGGAGGCGACAATGTGTTTTAACTCGAGCTTGCCCGTGTCGGTGTCGATTTCGACCTCGGCGAAGATAATCATACAGTTGCTCAAAGAGAAGTCGACATCGAAGCGCCCCTGGCCGGTTATGGTGCGGGCGATGCCCATCGCCTTGTACCAGGCCATTTCCTTAGCGGGGTCGCTCTTGGCGAAGATAACGCCGTCCTTGGTGTCCAGCTCTTCGGCAGGTACTTTAAGCATGGGGGCCGCCCTCTCCAGAAGCTGGCGGCGGGCGTCCTCGGCGGCCTGAATCACCGCCGAGCCCACGGTATAGGTGCCGCGGGAGCCGACCAGACCGAACTCGAAGGGGTTGACCAGCGTGTCGGGAGGAGCGATGTTGACCCTGTCCAGGGGCAGGTTCAGAACCTCGGCGGCCATCTTGCACAGCGACGAGCGCTCGCCCATGCCCGACTCGGAGACGCAGGCGTGAACCAACGCCCGTCCGTCGGGGCTTATCTTGACGTGGGCCTCGGACTCGTCCTCGCCGATGTCGGCGTTGCCGTGCAGGCCGACGCCGACGCCGGTGATTTTGGAGCCGTTGACCGCGGTGGGCTTGTTCCAGCCCTTCCATTTATTCTTCCAGCCGAAAATCTCGGCGCTCTTGTCGAGGACTTTGGAGAAGTCGATGCCGCGGTAGTCCCACCAGATGCCGTCGCGCCAGAAAAAGCCAGCGCCGGGGCCGATGTAGTTCTTCTTGAAGAACTCGACGGGGTCGAGGTCGGCCTTTTCCATAACCACGGTTAGTAGCGGCAGCAGGGCGCAGTTAAGCTCCTGCCCGCCGAAGCCGCGCACCACCCCCGATGGGCTGCGGTTGGTGCAAACCAGGGTGGGTTGCACGTTCCAGTTAGGGCAGCGTATCAGCAGCTGCGTCTCGCCCAGACCGACGGCGACCTGTACCTGCGCCATCTCGGAGGCGGCGCCGGTATCGACGAACCATTCGCCTTCCACCGCCGTCACCGTGCCGTCTTTCTTGATGCCTATCCTGGCGTGGATGCGCGAGCCCAAACGCAATGTATAAGCGTTGAAGTGCTCTTCCTTATTAAAGTATACCTTGACCGGTTTGCCCGCCGCCTTGGCCAGAGCCGCGGCGTGTGCCATGGGTATGAAGTTGGCGTTCTTGGTGCCGTAGCTGCCGCCGCACTGCATACCGATAACGCGGATATCAACCAGCCCCAAAGCCGGCATGGCGAAGTTGCGGTTCATCGGCGCCGACTGTGAAGCTACATAAATGGTCAGGTGCTCGGGGTCTTCCCAGAGGGCAACGACGCCGGGCGGCTCCGGTGGCAGCGGGTTGGGTATGTTCTCGTAGCCGCAGGTGGCTTCCTCGATGATGTCAGCTTCGGCGAAGCCTTTTTCGACGTCACCCATGACCAGCTCCTGCAGCGCCTTTTCGCCGATTGCCTTGAAGCCGCGCGGGAATATATTGTTGGGTATTCTCTCGTGAATCTGGGGCGCGCCGGGTTTGCTCGCCGCTTCCATGTCGTAGACGGCGGGCAGCTCCTCGTACTCAACCTCGATTAGCTCCAGAGCCTCGTCGGCGGCCTGTTCCGTTTCCGCCGCCAGCAGCGCCACGGCGTCGCCGACGAAATTCACCTTGCTGTCCAGAACGGGCCGGTGGTAAGGAACGCCGGCCAGCCATTTGGGTACGTTCTTGTAGGTGAGCACGGTTATGACGCCGGGGTACGCCTCTGCCTTGGTGGTATCGATATGCTTGATGCGGGCGTGGGGATAGGGGCTGCGCAGCACCCTGCCGTAGAGCATCCCCGCCATCCTCAAGTCATCGATATACTCGGCCCGGCCGGTGACGATGGAGCGGGCGTCCTTGCGTTGTGTCGGTTTGCCGATATGTCGGTAGTTTCCGCCCATCTATATCACCTGCCCTTCTCGGCCAGCGAGCGGATGGCTCTTAAAACCAGGTACTGGCTGCCGCAGCGGCAGAAGTGACCCGCCAGCTCTTGTTTTACTTCTTCTTCGGTGGGGGAGGGGTTCTTATCCAGCATGGCCTTGGTGGTCATGATTATTCCCGGTGTGCAAAAGCCGCACTGGAAAGCGGTGTAATCGATAAAAGCCTGCTGGATGGGGTCCAGCTCGCCCGTCTTAGCGTCTTCCAGGCCCTCGATGGTGGTAATATTCCTGCCGTCGCACTCGATGGTGAGCAGCATGCAGGACAGAATCGCCTCGCCGTCCATGATGACGGTGCAGGCACCGCAGGAGCCGTGGTCACAGGCTATCTTGGTGCCCATGTAACCCAGCGTTTCGCGGAGGGTGTGCACCAGCGTGTCTTCAGGCTGGATGTCCTTGCCCACCATGAGCTCGTGCAGTTTGCCGTTCACGGTGAGCCTGATGTTATCTCCTGTTTTCATGCTTATCTCCTTACTAGTAACCAAAGCGCTTTTTTATTAACTTTTTCAGGTGACAACTCCGAGGAGAAGCGGTAAATCCCGATGCGTAATATGACTAACTGATTATAGTATTTTTTAGACTAACACTCAAATCCGGGGGAAACCGGGGTGGCCGGGAATCGCCGCTTCCGCATAAACAAAAAAGCATTGACAGCGATTTAGAGACAATAAGATGAGTTGGTTAATGTAAAAACGGGCTGCGCTCCCTAAAGGTATGCCCACACGCCGAGCCAATGGTAGCGGTGGCTTTAAGCAAGATTGGACAGGGGGAGGTTATTGTGTTATCATTTAATACAAAGTCCGGATCTAACCAACCCGACGGGGAGGTTTTGTTGTGGTTAAACGATACAAGGTAAAACAGGTGACCTGCTGGTTGCGGACTTTATATTTCCTCTCCATACTCCAACTGACATCCGAGTGATGAGCCCGTCCCCGGTGAGCGGGCTTGTCGGTTTTTATTCCCCTGTTTGAAACCCGAACGCATTTAAGCCTTTTGTCACTTTATCCCCTTTAATTCCTTTTGCCTATTTTTCCTTTGATTCCGCCGACATTCGCCCGCAACGCCAGGGACAATTGATTGTATAGATAGGACATAGAAACAAAAATGATTACCAGAAGAGGCATAACCGGCGGTAGCTACCGCCCCTTGAGCGAAGATTCTATAGCCAAAATAGACCGCACCGTGATGAGGGTTATCGAGGAGGTAGGCTTCGAGGTAAACTCGGAGGCAGCCCTCGAGCTCTTTGAGGAGGCCGGCGCCTGGGTGGACAAAGATGAACGGCGAGTGCGTTTGCCCCAGGCCAAAGCCCGCAAGCTGATAGGCATGGCGCCGCCCGAGGTCAGGCTCTGCGGGCAGGAGGAGAAACAAGACATTCTCCTCGGCGACGCCCGGGTTTACACCGGCACGGGGGGTACCGCCCTCTATATCTACGAGCCGGCTACCAAAAAGAAGCGCCCGGCTTCACTGAAAGACCTGAAACGCATCGCCCGGCTGGTCAACCGCCTGGACAACATCCACCTTTTCATGCTGCCCACCTACCCCAACGAGTTGCCCTACGAGCAGGTTGACGCCAACCGCTTCTTTGCCGGCCTGGACAACACCACCAAGCACATCATGGGCGGCGTTTATACGCCGGAGGGGGTCAAGCAGGCATTACGCATGGCCGAGATTGTCGCCGGCTCCGCCGAAAAGCTGAACCAGCGCCCGCTCATCTCCATGGTGGCCTGCATCATGAGCCCGCTCAAGATGGACGCCAAGTACGGCGACCTTATCATTGAAATCGCCCAGCGCGGCGTGCCCCTGGTCTGTCCCTCCGAGCCGCTTTGCGGGGCCACCTCGCCGATAACGCTGGCGGGTAACCTGGTGATACAGACGGCGGACTCGCTGATGGGCGTTATGCTCAGCCAGCTGGTCAGGCCGGGGACGCCGGTTATCTTCGGCTCGGTAGCCACCAACACCGACCTCCAGACGCTCAACTACCTGGCGGGCTCGGTGGAGATGGGGCTGCTCAACGCCGCCGGCGCCCAGATGGCCCAGTTTTACCATCTCCCCTTCTACGCCACCGGCGGTATGACCGATTCCAAAGTGCTCGACGCCCAGAGCGGCTACGAGTCGGCGATAAGCAGCCTGCTCTGCGCCCTGTCCGGGTCTAACTTTATCCACGACGCCGCCGGCATGATGGAATTCGCACTGACGGCCTGCTACGAGAAGTTTGTTATTGATAACGAGATACTGGGCATGGTAATGAGAGCCACCGCCGGTATCAAGATCAGCGACGATACCCTCGCCTTCGACCTCATCAAGGAGGTGGGGCCGGGGGGCAACTTCGTCGCCGCCAAGCATACCCGGCGTTTTATGCGCCGCGAGCACTACCGGCCCACTCTCAACGACCAGCTCAGCCGCGAGGAATGGGAAGAGAGGGGAGGCAAAGCCGTCTGGCAGAAGGCGGGGGAGAAAGCCAAGCGGCTCATCGCCGAGCCCAGGCACCGCCTGCCCGACGCGGTAAGAGAGCAGATACTCTCCGAAATACCCGGCATCGTCGATTAAGGCGACGCCATTAACCAGAAGAAGGGAGTCAAGAATGACCGAAGATATAATCAGCCTGATTCGGGAAAACGTCATCCAAGGCCGAGCCACCCGGGAGGACGAAGGCGTGGAAGAAGGCATGGAGGGCCAGCCCGGCGTAATTGAGCTTATCGAGGAAGCCCTGGAGAAGAAAATAGACGTCCAGGAAATAATCAACAGAGGGCTGACCGAAAGCATGAGTGAGGTGGGCAAGAAATTCGAGTCCAAGGAGTATTTCATACCCGACATGCTGGCCTCGGCCGAGGCCGTGGGCAAAGCCATGGAAATACTGGAGCCCCAACTGGTCAAAAGCGGCATCCAGCCCAAGGGCAAGGTGATTATGGCCACCGTTCAGGGCGACCACCACGACATCGGTAAGAACATTGTGTCGATATTGCTCCGCGGCGCCGGTTACACCGTTAAGGACCTGGGCAACGATATCGAGCCCGGGGTTATCGTCGACACTCTGAAGAAAGAGCAGCCCCAGTTCCTGGGGCTGTCAGCGCTGCTCACCAGCACCATGGGCGGTATGAAGGAAACCATCGAGGCGCTGGAGAAGAGCAGCATCAGGAGCCGGGTAAAGGTCGTCGTCGGCGGCGCTCCCGTCTCGGACGAGTTCGCCAAGAGCATCGGCGCCGACGGCTATGGCGCCGACGGTTTTCAGGCGCTGGCGCTAATCGAATCTTTGAATAATGCGGGCTAGTTACGCCGGCTCCGCCGACTGCCCGGGGGAGGAAGAAATTGTCTAGAGAAGGAATATTAGTACCCCAACCCTACGAAAGGATTACTAAAAAGCAGATAGAGCAGATCCACCGCGCGTCGCTGGAAATTCTGGTCGACCCCGGTCTGATTTGCTTCAATAAAAAGGCGGCGGAGATATTCCGCGACAACGGCGCCGAGGTAAGCGCCGTTGCCTCCGGCGCCAACCCCACCTGGCTGATAAAGATACCGGAAAAGCTGGTAACGGAGGCGCTCGCCAACACCCCCAAGACGGTCAAGCTGGGCGCGCGCAACCCGGAAAACACTTTGATAATGAAGGGCGACGAGCCGCGGGTCTTTTTCGTCTCCGGCTCGGAGACCAATACCTGTCTCGACGTTGAGTTCCCCACCTACGTCAAGAAGTCGGATAAGAATGTAGAGATTCAGCTGGCCGAGTTCCACCCCCGCCGCGCCACCGTCAACGACCTCTGCCAGTCGGCGCACGTATGCGAACACCTGGAAACGCTGGACGCCTACATCAGGACGGTGAACATACAGGACGAAGACATCAACGACGACAATAAAGACGTCAACAAGTTCTTCGCCTCGCTGAATAACACCACCAAGCACTTTATGACAGGGCTGACCAACCTGGAACAGCTGGACAACGTGGTCAGGATGGCCGAGCTTATCGTCGGCGGCAAGGAGGCGCTCAAGGAAAACCCCATCATCTCCTTCATCACCTGCCTGGTCAAGAGCCCGCTGCAGTTCGTCGGCGACACCACCGACACCTTCATCGAGGTCTGCCGACGGGGTCTGCCCGTGGCCGTTTCCTCATCGCCACAGGCGGGAACGACGGCGCCCATTAAGGAAGCGGGCATGATGGCCCAGATAAACGCCGAGGTGCTGGCCGGTATCACGCTGGGGCAGCTGGTAAATAAAGGTACGCCGATGCTCTACGGCAGCGTGCCGGTGCGGGCGCGCATGGACACGCTGGGCGATTCCTACGGCTCGGTGGAGACCAGCCAGTACCACGTCGATTGCGCCCAGATGGCGCGCTACTACGGCATACCCAACTATTCCACCTCGGGCGTCTGCGACACCAAGACGCCGGGGCAACAGGCCTCTATAGAGAGGCTGTTCTCGGACATACTGGTGACGATGAGCGGGCCCCAGTTCCTGCACTGCGCCTACGGGCTGCTCGACTGCAACGCCGTTTTCTGCCTGCTCCAGGCGGTGCTCGACGACGCCCATTTCCAGATGCTCAAGTTCTTCTTAAAACCGGCGCGCATCGACCAGGCGGAGATGGACACCGTGCTCAAGCAAATCCGGGACACGGTGGCCACACAGCAAAAGCTGTTTATCCGCTACATCCGCCAGGTACTGCGCAGCGGGGAAATCTCGGGCTCCTACCCCTTCGAGGGGGAAGGCGAGGGCGACAACGTCTTCGCCCTGGCCTACCAGAGGATGAACGAGCTGCTGGCCAAACCCGTGGAGCATATCGACCCCGAGACCACGGCCAAGATTTTCGAAGAGATACCCGGGCTTTTGCCCCGGTTAAACGTATACTCGGACGCTTAAGGAGGCGATTTTTATGTGTGGCATAGCCGGATGTTTCGGCGTAAAAGACACAGAGACGATAAACAGGATGCTGGACGCCCTGCCCCACCGGGGGCCGGATGACCGCGGTATTCATACCTTCAACAGCACCGTTTTCGGTCATACGCGGCTTTCCATCGTGGACGTAGCCAAAGGGCACCAGCCGATACTGACCAACGGGGGCCGCACCGGCATTATCTGTAACGGTGAGGTCTATAACTTCCGCGAGCTAAGGGAAAAGCTGGAGGACAAATACTTCTTCACCACCGATTCCGACAGCGAGGTCATCCTGCACCTCTATCAGGAAAAAGGCCCCGAGTGCGTTAAGGACCTGGACGGTATGTTCGCCTTCGCCATCTTCGACGGTGACGACTTCATGCTGGCGCGCGACCCCATCGGCATCAAGCCGCTCTATTACGGCTACGTGGGCGACAAGCTCTACTTCACCTCCGAGCTGGGGGCGATGACGCTGGCCGGTGTCAAAGAGGTGCACGAGTTCCCCGCCGGGCATTACTACACGCCCAAGGAAGGCTTCGTGCAGTTCTACCGGGTTCCCGGCATCGCCGACCACCTGCTCACCGATATCGAGGAAACTGCCCAGCTCATCAGGGAGACCTTCATCAGCGCCGTCAAGAAGCGGCTGCTCTCCGACAAGGAGATTCACGTCGGCTCCTTCTGCAGCGGCGGGCTGGACAGCAGCCTGGTGGCCGCCATCGCCGCCGAGGACATCCCCAACCTGCACACCTTCGTGGTGGGCATGAAGGACGAAAACGGCGACGAGAGCGATGACCTCAAGGCCTCGCGGGTGGCGGCGGCCCACATCGGCTCCACCCACCACGAGCTTATCTTTACCGAGGACGAATACTACGAAGCGCTGCCCATCGTCATCAAGAAGCTGGAAAGCTACGACCCCTCACTGGTGCGCTGCGCCGTACCCTGTTACTTTACCTGCAAGCTAGCGGCCGACTACGTGACGGTGGTGCTCACCGGCGAAGGCGCCGACGAGCTTTTCACCGGCTATCATTACATGAAGAACTACCCTACCGACATGCTCAACAAGGAGGCACGGCGTTGCATCGGCAACCTGCACAATATAAACTTGCAGCGCGCCGACCGCATGGGCATGTACTTTAATCTGGAGTTGCGGGTTCCCTTCCTGGACACAGCTATGGTCGACCTGTCCATGAAGATTCCACCCGAGCTCAAGATACGCGAATCGAAACAGGTGGGCGCCTCAATCGAGAAGTGGATACTGCGCAAGGCTTTCGAGGACACCGATTATTTACCCGAGGACATACTCTGGCGCTACAAGGTGCAGTACACCCAGGGCGCCGGCTGCGAGAGCCTGGGCGAAAAACTGGCCCTGAGCGAGGTCAGCCAGGACGAGTTCGAGCGTATCAAGGCGGAAAACCCCGAGGCGACGATTAACAGCCGCGAGGCGGCCTACTACTTCAAGATTTTCCGCCAGTTCCACCCGCAGGACTCGGTGCTCGGCTCCATCGGCATCTGGACCGGCTTCGACTTCGAAGAGGAAAGGGAGCGGGTGCGGGGCACCATGGACGGCGACCTGAAACACGTACGCGAGGAGACATCCGCCGGGGCGAAATAGCATGAAGTGGACCATACTGGGCTCCGGCGGCTGCGCCGTCATTCCCAAACCGCTCTGCCGGTGCCGCGTCTGCCGGGAAGCCCGGGAGAAGGGCGCTCCCTACGCCAGGACCGGCCCCTCGGCTTTTCTGCACGATATCAACTTGCTCATCGATACCCCCGCCGAGATTGCCGGCCAGCTCAACAGCGCCGACATCGAGCGCATCGATTACCTCACCTTCACCCACTTCGACCCCGACCACAGCGAAGGCCTGCGGGTTGTGGAGCAGATAGCGCTCGACTTCCGCACCTGGCACGGCTACCCCGAAAAGCGGATTTGCCTGCTGCTGCCGGAGGCGCTGAAACCGAGCCTGGAAAAGGTCAGCTCGCAGTACGGCCCTTTCATCGACTTTTTCCTGAGACGGGGCTTCGTCGAGCTGAAGACTTATAAGGACAAAATACAGCTCGGCGACATCCGGCTCACGGCCATCCCCGTGGAGCATAGTTACCAGACGGTCTTCCTCTATGTCTTCGAGCAAGCGGGAGCCAAGGTGGTCTACGCCCCCTGCGACATCAAGCCCTTCCCCGAGCACCGCGCAGAAGTACGCCACCCCGACCTGCTCATTACCCAGCCGGGCATCTTCGAAACGGGGCTGAAGCACGGCTTTGAATACCCGGCGGAGCACCCCACCCGCCGCAACCTCTATACCTTCGAGGAAACGCTGAAAATAGCGGAGCGTATTCAGGCCAAAGAAGTGTTATTCATGCACCTGGAGGAATACTGGCACCGCAGCTACGACGACTACCGCGCCCTGGAAGCCGAAATGCCGGGGGTACGCTTTGCCTGCGACGGCATGGAGCTAACCGTCGGCACGGATTGAGCCAGCCTTGCGGCCCCCACCCGAATACCGGCATAGCGACCTCTTTTTTTAGCCCCACGGGTTGACACGGTGTGCTATAATTTCTATGTGCTTAACAATAACATACATTCCTCACGCCCCGACTCGACCTCGGCTGCGACCAGCCATTCCTCTTTTCCCCTCCGCTATTCCCTCAGTTTTCCCCCACCCATCACCCTCCCCAAAAGCCGCCATCCAGGCAACGAGGTGCTGGTCGAGTGACGTTCACTCCGGAGTGTGTTAAGCCCGCCAACCCTCCGCTACCATCCACGTTTTCCTCCAACCTTCCACACCAGCCTTCTTCATCAACCCGCCTCCCCACCCAAATTCCATCACCTTTTTTCCCTTTAGCGCGAACCAAAACGGTACTCCGCTGTGGAGACCGCACGTCCAAAACCAACGACTGCCGGGAATTTTTCCGGCTGAAGGAGGTGGCCGACTAAGACAAGCCAAACTGAAGAGCTGTTGAATCCATAAGGAGGTAAAACGTAATCATGAAGAAAGCGTTAATCCTACTCGTGGCTCTGGTGCTCGTCGTGATGTCGGGCGGTCTTTTCGCCGCCTGCGATTCGGACGAAGGTCCGGCGGAACCGGTGGTCCTCAAGATGGCCAGCGCCGCCCTCTTCGAATACGGCGAGATTGAGCAGGAATTCGCCGACAACTTCAACGCCCGCTGCGGCCCCGATTACACCATTGAGTATTATGGCGCCGAACAGATGGTCTCCTTTGCCGAGCTTCTCGACGCAGTGAGGACGGGCGCCGCCGAGATGGGGGCCATCACCCCCAGTGCCAACTCCGCCGATGACGCCAGGTTAGGCGCCAACGAAATACCCTTTTTGTTCAACAACATCGACGCCCACATCGCCGCCATGCCGGCCCTAGAGGAGCTATACGCCGATTTACTGGAAGATCAATTCAACCAGAAGCTACTCTGCCTGCACAACTACACCGCGGTGGAACTCTTCTCCGCCGACCCGGTTACCGCCCTTTCGGACTGGGACGGCCTGCTGGTACAGGCTATCTCGCCCACGACTTCGGGGCTGATAGACGCACTGGGCGGCGCCCCCGTACCGCTTGACTACACCGAGTCCTACGGGGCACTGGAAAAGGGAACCGTGGAAGCGGTGATAACGGCGCCGGCCGCCGGGCGCATCTTCGGTTTGCCCGACGTGGCTCCCTACCTAGCGTCGTGCTACATGGTAGCGGCCATACACGGCTTCACCATCAACCTGGATGTCTGGAACGACCTGCCCGGCGATATCCAGGACATATTGGTTGAGGAAGCCAAGGCGACGTCGGACGACATCGATACCTGGCTGAAGTCGGAATGGGCAGCCGACTTCGCCGACCTGGAATCACTCGGGGTTACCATACACGTCGTGCCGCAGGATGAGATCGACCTGTGGAAAGCCGCCGCCAGCGATTTCATCGACTCGATGGTGGCGACACTGGGTGACTTCGGTCAGGAAGTGATCGATATCGCCGAGGACGCTAACGAGCAATATCCTCGCTAGCCGGAACAACCAACGGCGTGCCCGCGGTTTTAAAGGTTAATAGAGCGCTAATTCGAGCGGGAGTGATGTTAAAGTGTTTATGCGAGTGATACGGAAGATAGATGACGGAATTGGCCGTATCAGCCAGTGGCTCATGCTGGTCAGCGGGATTCTGGTGCTGCTGATGGCCTGGATAGAAAGCTACGGGGTGGTCAAGCGTTATATCTTCCACTCCCCCGACCCCGCCGCCTACGAGTTGAGCACCATGTTTCTCCTCTTTTGCGGCGTGATGGCCGTAGCCGGTGTGGAAAGGCTGGACCGCCACGTCAGGAATGACCTTATCGCCTCCCGTTTCCCCGAGCGCATGAAGGCTATCGTCCTCCGTACCATCTTCCCGCTCATGGCGCTTATTTTCTGTGCCGTGCTCACCTGGAAGAGCTTCGGCAACGCGCTATACGCGCTCGACATCGGCCAGGTCAGTAAAACGCCGTGGGCACTGCCGTTAGCCCCCATTAAATTCGTCATACCCGTCTGTTATACCCTGCTTTGCCTCGTGCTGGTGAGCAAGCTCTGTCGAGGCATCAGCGGGTTAAGGGCCCGCAAAGCCCCGACTCAAACCGAATAGAACTACTGCGCCCTTAACCCTCACCGACAGCAGTTGAAGAAATGAGGTAGTTATGGACTTTACCACAGCAGCGGTGGTTTGCGTGGTGGGCATGCTGTTTTTGATGCTGATGGGCATGCCCGTCATCTATGCCCTGGGCTTTACGGCCATAGCCGTTGCCTTCTTCACCTTCGGGCCCTCGAGCCTGGAGAAAGTAGGCTGGACTACCTTCAGCACCCTCTATAACATTAACTGGACGCCGCTGCCTCTCTTCGTCCTTATCGCCTGTCTTATCGCCGAGACCAAAATCGGCGAAGATATATACGCCGCCGCCAGAAACTGGCTCTCCCGCGTCCCCGGCGGCTTGATTGTCACCAGCATCTGGGGCGAAGCCGCCATGGCCGCCGCTATCGGCACCAGCACCGCCACCATACTGGCCGTGGGCAAGGTCGCCGAGCCCGAATTCAAGCGTTACGGCTACGACAAGGCACTGGCCATGGGCGGGCTTTGCTGCGGCGGCGTGCTCGGCCCCCTGATTCCCCCCAGCGCCGGCATGATTATCTACGGCGTCCTCTCCGAGACATCCATCGGCCACCTCTTCATCGCCGGCATGGTACCCGGTGTTTTGCTGGCCTTCATGCTGGCGGCGGTAGCCATCATCATCTGCTGGCGCCGGCCGGCGCTCGGCCCCGCGCTGGGCCCCGTCAGCTGGAGGGTGCGTTTCTCCTCGCTGAAGCGGGTTTGGCCCATCGTGGTGGTGATGGCTTCCATTCTCGGCTCCATCTATTTCGGCATCGCCTCCCCCACCGAAGCCGCCGGCGTCGGCTGCGTGGTGGTGCTCATTATCGGCGTCACCGTCTTCGGGCTGCGCTGGCAGGGCTTGAAACGAGCGCTAATCGAAACGGCGATTATCAACGGCATGATTCTGTTCATGATGGTCGGCGCCTGGCTCTTCTCCTACGTTATCGGCAGCTCCGGAGTGGTCAAGATAATCACCAGCTTCGTCACCTCCGCCGATTTCTCTCCCTGGCTGGTGATTATCAGCATCAACATACTGCTCCTCATACTGGGCTGTTTCATCGACGCCATAACCATCATGCTGCTCACCATACCCATCTTCGTCCCCGTCATCACGGCGCTGGGCTTCGACCCCATCTGGTTCGGCGTCCTCTACGTGGTCAACATGCAGATAGGGCTGATTACACCGCCGATGGGGCTGGAGCTGTTTTTGATGAGGACCGCCTTCGACATACCGGTGGATAAGCTTTTGCGGGGAGTGCTGCCTTTCCTCATCGCCCTGTTCATCTTCCTGGCCATACTGATAGCCGTCCCCGAGATAAGTCTCTGGCTACCCGGCATGATGAAAGGCTGATGATAAACCGCCGTAACGCTTCCGGAAAAAGGAGATATGAAAATGAGTCCGGCTAAGCTCGACTATTCCATCTTCAAGAAGTTCGATTTTAAACAGCCTCCGATAGGCGTCAAGTTCCTGCTCAACCGGCCCAAGGGCATTAAAAAGCTGGCCAAGGAGATGGCTTTCTGCGAGATGCTCGGAGAGGCGCCCAAAAGCCAACCTTTTTACGCCACCCGGGATAACTTTTCCTGCATGGGCCCGGTGATACTGGGCATGGAAGAGGCCGACCCCATTTTCCAGAGCGGGCAGGTCGGCGCCAAGGACGGCATTTACAAGGAAGCCCGCGCCAACCGCCGCATCTATAACTACATACCCAAGATGGGCAAGGGCACCGTCAGGTACGTCGCCTTCTCCCCGATGGACAAGCTCCCCTTCGAGCCCGACCTGCTTATCATCGCCGCCACCCCACCCCAGGCCGAAATACTGCTCCGCGCCTATTGCTACACCAGCGGCAAGATGATAACCACCAAAAGCACCCCGGTGCTCATCTGCGCCTGGCTTTACGCTTACCCGTATTTAAGCGGCGAGATGAACTACACCGTCACCGGGCTCGGCTTCGGCATGAAGGCGCGCAAGGTGCTCCCCGAAGGCTTTATACTGCTCTCCTTCCCCTACGACTCGCTGCCCATGCTTATCGATAACCTCAAGGACATGGAGTGGGTACCGCCGCTGCACCGCTTGAGCGAGGCGGAGAAGCAGGCCCAGTTTAAGAAGACGGTTGAAGAGCTAAGGAAGGAATATGAAAGCTAGCCACGCTTTAGCTTCTTTATCTCCTCGGGCGAATATTTTTCGCGGGGGTGAGGGGGATGCTGGGTAACGTCGCCCTGCTCCATATCGTATTCAGGAGTAAAGAGAACGTGCATCCACTGGATGGGTTTGTTCACCTTCTTTACGGAAATGGGAGCGTGGACTAGTCCCGCGGGGATATAGACGATGGACGTGGAATCGATGATATGTTTTTCAACTTCCTCGCCCAGACATATCTCGATTTCGGCGTCGAAGTCGTAGTAGTTCTCGGGGTTGCTGCCGAAGATGAAAAAGATTTCGTCGACAGAGTGGACGTGGGGCGGGTGGGGAAAGGTAACCGGTTCGCTGATGCAAAGTAGCTGGACTTCAACCGGAAAGTTAGGAAAGGCGGCGCCATGACAGCCTTTTTCGGCGCAAATGTGCAACATCGGCGACTTGCCTTTTTCCAGGGGGTCTCTAATAATGTACTTCCCGTACTTGGTCTCCGCCATCTTGGTATATCCTCCTTTTATTTATGATAAATAGAATTTACGATAAACAAAGGTCAGGATAGAACGAGGCAAGAAGAACGGGCTGTGGCTATCATAGTTTTTAAAACTTCTTTTGTCAACGCATTCTACAACAGGTTATTGACATCGGTAGGATATGGGTAAATAATAAGCACTTGGTACCCCCTCATACCCTTCCCCCACTCCGACCGTGTCGAGAGGAGGAAAAAATGAGTCAGGACCTTAAAGACCTCAAGGCCGAAGTCGCCCAGCTCAAGGAACAGGTCGCCGCACTGTCCCGGACCCAGGATTACCTCGAAATCTGGAAGCTCCAGTCCCGCTACGCCCACCTCTACTTCATGATGCGCAACTCCGAAATCCCCTCCCTCTTCGCCAAGAAGACGCCGGGCATCTCCATGGATATCGAGGACGCCGGCATCTACGAGGGCATGACCGGGGTCAAGCGCTTCTGGAACAACGTCCTGAGCGAACAGCGCTACAAAGGCACGCCGGGCTGGCTGGCGGTACACATGACCTGCAACCCAATTATCGAGATAAACAAGGACGGCACTGAAGCCCGTGGACTCTGGTTTTCCCACGGCAGCGTCAGCGGCCTGCGCAACGGCAAGCTGGACTGCATGTCCTGCCTAGGCAAGTACGACATGGATTATGTCAAGGAAGACGGTAAGTGGAAATTCTTCCGCCTCGCCTACCGCATCGTCTACATGTACCCCCTCGGCTCGAACTGGGTGGATGAGCCGATTACGGGCAGCATCGCCGGCCTGGCCGACAACAAGCCCGACAAACCGGCCACAAATTACCTGCCCTACAGCCGTTACCGCATCAACATCTTCCCCCCGCCACCCCCCGAGCCCTACGACGATTAAGCATAAATCCGACTACGCTCAAAGAGGAGGCGCAAATGATTGACGGAAAACTGGCCAAGATAGTCGGTGCCGGCAACGTCAGCAGCGACCCGGCCACGCTCGAAGAGTACTCCCGGGACATGAGCTTCGTCAACGCGGTAAGGCCCGCCTGCGTGGTCAAGCCCCGCAACGGCGACGACATCGCCAAGCTGGTCAAGCTGGCTAACCAGACAAACACGCCGCTGGTGCCGGTAAGCTCCGGCCCGCCCCACTTTCACGGCGATACCGTCCCCGGCACCGGTGGCGCCGTTATCGTCGACCTGACCGGCATGAACAAGGTAATCCGGGTCGACCGCGCTCACCGGGTGGCCATGGTCGAGCCGGGAGTAACCTTCGGCGAACTGATACCGGCCGTGGAAAAGGCGGGGTTAAGGCTCAACATGCCCCTGCTGCCGCGTAAAGCGAAGACCGTCGTCGGCAGCATGCTGGAGAGAGAGCCGGTGGTCATGCCCAAGTACCAGTGGGACATCTCCGACCCGCTGGCCTGCGTCGAGGTCGTCTTCGGCTCCGGCGAGACCTTCCGCACCGGTCAGGCCGCCGGGCCGGGCACTATAGAGGAGCAGTGGGCGGCGGGCGGCGCCCAGAAAACGCCCTACGGGCCGGGGCCGGCGCAGTGGAACCGGCTCATCCAGGGGGCGCAGGGGACGATGGGCATCGTTACCTGGGCATCGCTGCGCTGCGAGCTGCTGCCCAAAGTGGAAGAGCCTTTCCTGGTCGGCTCACCCGACCTAAGCCGCCTTTTCGAGCTGGTGCACTGGCTGGTCAGGCTGAGACTGGTCAACGAGTGCCTGGTGCTCAATAGCACCGGCCTGGCGGCGATTATGGCCCGAAAGTGGCCCGACGATTACCAGAACCTGAAAGACGACCTGGACAGCTGGGTTCTCTTTTTCAATGTGGCCGGCTATGATTACTTCCCCGAAGAACGGGTCAGCGCCCAACTAAAAGGTATTTCTGACTTAACCAAACGCATCGGCGTGGAGGCGGCCAGGGCGGCGGGCAGGGTTTCCGCCGGCGAGTTGCTCAAAACTTTGCAACGCCCCTCCGCCGAGCCCTACTGGAAGCTGCGCTACCAGGGAGCCTGCCAGGACATCTTTTTCATCACCACCTACGACAAGCTCGAAGGCCAGATAGCCCTCATGCAGGAGCTGGCCAACGGTTGCGGCTACCCCGCCCCGGAGCTGGGCGTTTACCTGCAGCCCATCGTGCAAGGGGCCAACTGCCACTGTGAGTTCAACCTGTTTTACGACCCCGCAGACCCGGCCGAGGTGGAAAGGGCGGACGAGCTTTACACTATGGCCGTGGATTCCCTGATGGCGACGGGCGCCTTCTTCTCCCGCCCCTATGATAAGAACGCCCGCATGATCGTCAACCGGGACGCGGCTTACGTCGCAGCCCTGAACCGCGTCAAGCGGATTTTAGACCCCAACAAAGTGATGAATCCGGGCAAGCTCTGTTTTTAACTAACGACAAGAATAAATCGAGGAGGAGCCAAGATGGCAATAGAAGACTACCGCGGTGATGTCGAGATGTGTTGCCGGTGCGGGGCCTGCAAGCATATACCCCTGCAGAAGGTAAAGGGAATCGAGCATTCCTACGCCTGCCCCAGTCTCACCAGGTATAACTTCCACGCCTACTCGGGCAGCGGCCGGCTGCTCATCGCTAAAGAGATGCTGACCAACGGCTTTAACTATACCGATAAACTCCTCCATATCGTCTATAACTGCCAGATGTGCGGCGCCTGCGACATATCCTGCAAATACGCCATGGACATGGAGGTGCTGCTGCCCATCAACGAGTTCCGCATCAAGTGCGTCGAGGACGGCCACACCCACCCCACCCTGGACAAAATCATCAAGGGGCTGCGCAAACAGGGCACGATGGTGCCCGGCGCCAAAGGCAAGCGCGCCGACTGGGCCAAAGGGCTGGGGCTCAAGGACGCCACCAAAGAGAAGGTGGACGTCTATTACCACGCCGGCTGCCTGGCCAGCTATGATAAAAGCTACCAGAAATTAGCTAAAGCCACGGTCAAGATACTGCAAAAAGCGGGCGTCAACTTCGGCATCGGCTACGAGAACGAGTCCTGCTGCGGCGGCCGCGCCTTCCAGATGGGCTATAAAGAGGACTTCCTCAACCAGGCCGAGAAGAACATGGCCATGCTCAAAAAGGCCAGCGTCAAAACGCTGGTCACGGGCTGCGCCGACGGCTACCAGGCTTTCAAGGTCTTATACGACAGGTACGGACTCAAGGGCGACCTGGAGGTGTTGCACATATCCGAGTACATTGCCCGGCTGATTAAAGAGGGCAAGCTCAAGCTGACCAAAAAGGTGAAGATGACCGTCACCTACCACGACCCCTGCTACCTGGGGCGGCTGGGCGAGCCCTGGATACACTGGGAAGGCAAAAGAATACCGGGCTACAAGTTCGTCTTCGACCCGCCCAAGGAATACCGGCGGGGCGCCAACGGCGTCTACGAGCCGCCGCGCGACGTGCTCAAAGCCATTCCGGGCCTGAAGCTGGCCGAGATGGATAGAATCAAGGAATACGCCTGGTGCTGCGGGGCGGGGGGCGGCGTCAACGAGTCCAACCCCGAGTTCGCGATATGGACGGCGCTGGAGAGAATTGAGGAAGCCGAGTCCACCGGCGCCGAAGCCATCGCCAGCGCCTGCCCCTGGTGCGAAAAGAACCTGGGCCAAGCCGCCAAAGAGGGCGGCAGCAACCTCAAGGTTTACGACATCGTGGAACTGGTCGAGAAGGCAATCTAAGAAAGGCGGTAACGAGTCATGGCTATCAGCAAAGTCGTTTATAAGGAATTCGAAGACGTGGTGGGAGAGGACAATATCTCCGACGACCCGGCCATCAAAGCCGCCTATCGCTCGCCGCATTTGATCGTTATTCTCCCCGGCGATACGGAAGAGGTAGCGGCAGTAATCAAGCTCTGCAACAAGCACCGGATACCCTACAAGGCGCAGAGCACGGGATGGTCTTTCGTGCCCCCCGAATACGATTTCATCTTTTTAGACCTGCACCGGATGAACCGCATCATCGAAATCAACGAGAAAAACATGTACGCCGTGGTCGAGCCCTTCGTCATCTCGGCGGAATTACAGGGCGAGCTTTTTAAAAGGGGCATGATATGCAACGTGAAGGGGTCGGGCTCCACCTGCACGGCGCTGGCCATGTCGGGGCACGGCCACATGGGGCTGACCACCAGCACCGGCGACCGCAACGACCTGGCCACGGAGTGGGTCACCGACGAGGGCGAAATCATCCGGCTGGGCACGCTGGGGGCTTCCGACGAGTGGTTCTGCGGCGACGGGCCGGGGCCATCGCTACGGGGCATCCTGCGCGCGGGTGGCGTCATCACCAAGCAGGCGACCAAGGTCTACCACTGGCCGGGGCCGTCGCAATACCCGCTGGAAGGCGCCTCACCGCGCTACCGGCTGGCCGAAAAGCCGTCGGATTTAAGGATGATGGTGCGCTATTTCTCCTTCCCCTCTATAGAAAAGCTGGTCGAAGCCGAGCTTAAAATCGGCGAGGCCGAAATCGCCTTCGAGCTGATGGGCTTCAACCCCTCGATGGTTTCCTCCAACATCACCACCAGCAACGAAGAGGACTTCGACACCCTGGACAGGTTCACCAAGGAGGTGCAGGGGCCCGGCTTCATGGTCATCATCGCCGGCAACTTCGACGAGGACTTCACCTACAAGAAGAAGGCGCTGGCGCAAATCATCAGGGAAACCGGCGGCAAGTCGCTGAAAACGGTGGAAGACCCCGAGGTCGAAGCCACCCTGCTCTTCCAGTGCACGCGGGTCAGCGCTTCCATCAGGGAGACCTTCCGCGCCGGCGGCGCCTTCTCCTCGATGATGGTGCAGGGACAGCGCTACGACAACCACGTGCGCTGGCTGGAAGAGGGCGCCGTGCTCAAGCGCGAGCTGATAAAGAAGGGGCTGGTCATCGCCGACGACGGGCAGCAGTTCGGCTGGGGTGAGGAACAGGGGCACCTGGGGCACACCGAAATCTTCTGCCGCTTCAACCCCTACGACGAAAAATCGTCCCAGGCCGTCGAGGAATGGATGAAAAAGATAGGCGAAAGAGCGCTGGAAGGCTGCTTCGCCGTGCCCTCGATGGGCGTTATCCCCGTTGAGGTTATCGGCAAGCACGTCTCCAACTACCATATCTGGTTCGGCAAGTTGAAGAAAGCCTTCGACCCCAACGAGGTGGGCGAAAACACCGGCTACAGCTACGTGGGCGCTGATATCGCCGGGGTGCATACTTCCCTGTACCAGAAGCCCGAAAAGGCCGAGAAAAAATAACCCGGAGAAAGCCTCAAACCTCCTCCGGGCTAAATAGCGCTTCAGGGCCGGCTATTTATAGACGCCGTGCTCCTTGGTGTAGTCAATCATCACCCTCATGTTTTCCGGCTTGACCTGGTCGGCGGCCACGCCGTTGGCCACCACATAGCCGCCACCGGGGGCGCAGGTGTCGATCAGGTTCTTGACGTAGTCCTCCACCTGTTGCGCAGTGCCCACCGCCAGCAGGTCGGTGGGTACGTTGCCGCCGATACAGGCGACATCGCCCAATATCTTTTTGGCCCGGGCCATGTCGGTGGTATCGAAGGTCCAGAAGGTAGTGCCTTTGGGCACGTCGCGGATAACCTCCAGGCGGGTGTTATAGCCCCCCTCGACGAAGGAGAAGGGAACGCAGCCCTCGTTAACCAGGCCCATGATAACCTGCCTGAAGTGGGGCCAGTAAAACTTCTTGAACTGCGCGTCGGAAAGGAAACCGTCGGCGCCCTTGTGCAAGGGTATCATCACCATCGGGTTACCCGCCATCTGCGTCGCCGCCACCCCCATGTCAATCATTATCGGCGTCAGCGCGTCCATGGCGGCCAGCACCTTGTCGGGCTGGCGGTAGATATCGAGCATGATACCCCGCGTGCCGCGCAGGGTGTCGCCGATAACGTCGAAGGGCACCTTGGTGAAGCCGCCGGCGACTCCGGGAAAACCCTGCGACGCCACCTCGACGCCGAAAGCACCGACGGCCCCCGCCCACTTCAGGGCCTCCTCCCCGGCCTCGAAAAGGGACTGGTAGGCGGCGCGCACATCGGGCAGGCCGAAGGGGAGGACGTTGGGGCCGACGAAGGGCAATTCCTGCATGGTGGCAAAATTGGGCAGCATCTTGAAACCCTGCAGATTGCCGAATATGCGCGGGAAGTAGGTATTGGTGAAAAAGTAGGAAGGGTCCCGAATCAGAGCGTCGTACTCGTCGGCCATCATGTACTCTTTTTCCAGGCACTGGTAGGTGCTGTCTTCGGAAACCCCGTGGCCGGGCCAGGCGTAGAGCTTGTAGTCGAGAATATCGAAGATTCTGCCTGAAGAGGCGATACCGATACCGGACTGCACGTCGGGCTCGAAGTCGTAGAGGTATTTCTTGGTGGCTTCGGCCAGCTTATCGTAGTCGTACATGGCCTCCCGGGGACTGACACCGGCATAGTAGGTCGGGAAAAAGCTCAGCATGGGCAGGACGGGCACCCGGTCGGGCGTTTTCTTGAGCTGGACGGCATCCCGGATACGGATAGCCCTCTCCATGTAGGCTTTCTCGGCGGCAGGGCTCTGGAACTTGAGTGGCTGGCCGTCGGGGGATTTAGGCGAGAGCCAGCGCGCAAACAGTTCCTCCTGCTTCTCGGCCGGAGTCATCTCTTGCCATTGCTTCTCCATCGGTTAACCTCCCGCTATATTAAGTTGTTAAACCTAAAGGCGAGTATACTACTGGCACCGAGGAGCGTCAATACTCCATAAGGCTATTTTTTGACCTGGCCGGACAGCCAGTTGACCCAATCGTCAACGCCCTCTCCCGTGGTGCAGGAAAGGGGGAAGATTTTCGCCTTGCCGTTTATGCCCTTGATGGTCTTGGTAAAAGCGTCCAGGTCGAACTTGAGGTAGGGCAGCAGGTCTATCTTGTTGACGAGCACGACGTCGGCCTCGTGAAACATGAGCGGGTACTTGAAGGGCTTGTCGTCGCCCTCGGGGGTGCTGGAGATGAGGATTCTGATGTCCTCGCCGATGCGGAACTCGGCGGGGCAGACCAGGTTGCCCACGTTCTCGATGAGGAGCAGCTCGATATCGGCCAGCGGCAGGTTGCCCAGAGCGCTGGCGGTCATATTAGCGTCCAGGTGGCACTCGCCGCCCGTGTTTATCTGGACGACGGGAACGTCTTCCTTGCTGATGGTTTCGGAGTCGAGGCTGGAGCTGATGTCGCCCTCGACCACGCCCACCCTGAGCTTGCCCTTGAGACGACGGATGGTCTCCAGGATGACGCTGGTCTTGCCCGCCCCCGGCGAAGCCATCACGTTGACCGCGAAGATTTTGTGGCTGTCGAAAAGCTGCCGGTTCTCTTGCGCTATCTGGTCGTTAGCGTCCAGGATGTCCTTAACCACTTTGATTTCCATCTAGTTCACCTCGATACTTTCTACGAATAGTTCTTTGCCGCCGACAATTTCTATGTTATTGCCCCTGCAGTGAGGGCAGGTCCAGTCGAACTCACCCAGCGCGAAGTCTTTCCAGCAGCTGTGGCAGCGGGCGGTGGTCGGCACCACCTCGAAATGAAGCTCCGCTCCCTCCGCCGCCGTCCCCTTGCTCAAAAAATCGAAGTAAAAGCGCACCGAGCGGTCCACCACCCCCGTCATCTCCCCGATAACCAGGTTGATTTTACCCACCTCTTTGGCGCCGGCGTTTTTGGTCTGCTCCAGGACGAGGTCGAGCATGCTTTGCGTGATACTCAGTTCGTGCATTTTTTAGCAAATCCTCGGTAATAAATCGCCGGTAAGCATGTCGACGATGCGCGACGACCCCAGCACCGTTTTCATCGTCACCCGCCCCGCCTTTTCCCCCGAAACCTCACCGATAATGGCGGCCTCTTTGCCGTACTCGTTTTTGCGCATGGCGGCAAGGACTTTTTCAGCGTCCTGCGGCGCGACGACGGCAATCATCTTGCCCTCGTTGGCCACGTAGAGCGGGTCGAAGCCGAGCATCTCGCAGGCACCCAAAACCGCCTCGTGCACCGGTATCGCCTTCTCCTCGATTCTAATGCCCACTTTAGACTGTTGCGCCAACTCGTTAAGGCTCGACGCCAGCCCGCCTCTGGTAGGGTCGCGCAGGGCGTGTATATCGGGGCCGGCTTCGAGCATATCGGCCACCAGACCGCCCAGCGGGGCGCAGTCGCTCTTCAGCGCGGTGGCGAAGCTCAGGCCCTCGCGCTGGCTGACCACGGCGATACCATGGTCGCCGATAGGACCGCTCAGGAGCACCTTGTCCCCCGGTTTGGCATTAGCGCCGGAGAGGTTAACGCCTTCGGGGACGACGCCCACGCCGGCGGTGTTGATGAAGAGATTATCGGCGCTGCCCCGGGTGACCACTTTGGTGTCGCCGGTGACGATTTTGACGCCGGCCTCATCGGCCGCCTTCCGCACCGAGGCGATGATTTTCTCAAGGTCTTTCACCAGAAGACCCTCTTCGATGATAAAGGACAGGCTCAAATAGAGAGGCCTGGCGCCGCTGGTGGCTAAATCGTTGACCGTACCGCAAACGGCCAGCTTGCCGATATCCCCGCCGGGGAAAAAGATGGGGCTGACCACGTAGCTGTCGGTGGTAAAAGCCAGCTTGCCGCTGACATCGAAGACGGCGGCATCGTCCAGTTTATCCAATAGCGGGTTGGTCAGCGCGCTGACGAAGCTCTTTTCGACCAGGTCGTGAGAGAGCTTGCCGCCGCTGCCGTGCGCCAGCAGTATCTTATCCTCCAACGTCGCCTCCATAGAGATAGTAAGCCGAGCAGCTGCCCTCAGCGGAGACCATGCAGGGCCCCACCGGGTTGCGGGGCGTGCAGGCCTTGCCGAAGAGCTTACAGTCGTCGGGCGTCTTAACACCGCGCAGTATCTCGCCGCAAATACAGCCCTTGTGCTCCACAGCCGGGGCTGTTTTGATATCGAAAACGGCTTCGGCATCGAAGCTCCGGTATCTTTCCCTGATCTTAAGTCCGCTGCCGGCAATCTCGCCCATTCCCCGCCAGCGGGCCGGAGACGGCTCAAAAACGCCCTCCATCAGCTTTAAGGCAATCCGGTTGCCCTCGGGGCGTACACCGCGCTTGTAGGCTATCTCGACGCGCGCCTCGCCCCTCTCCACCTGCTCCACCAGCATCTCGACGCACTGGAGTATGTCCAGCGGCTCGAAGCCGGAGATGACGCAGGGAATGCCGTATTCATTAGCGATAAACTCCCAGGGATGCGAGCCGATAACGGTGCTCACGTGCCCCGGGCAGACCAGCCCTTCAAGCTCCACTTCACCCGAATCGAGCAAGGCCCGAATCACGGGCGGGCATACTTTATGTAAAGATAGCGCGTAGTAGTTCTTTATTTTCTGCTCCTCCGCCTGGAGTATGGAGGCGGCCACGGTGGGCGCCGTGGTCTCGAAGCCGATGCCCAGAAAAACCACCGGTTTGTCGGGGTTAGCTTTAGCGATATCCAGTGCGTCCGTGGTGGAATAGACCGTTTGCACCTCGGCGCCGCCGGCCTTGGCCTTTTCCAGGCTGGAACGGCTCCCCGGCACCTTAAGCATGTCGCCGAAGGTGGCGATAATGACGCCGGGGATTTCAGCCAGCGCCATCGCCTTGTCCAGGTCGGCGTTGGCGGTGACGCAGATGGGACAGCCCGGCCCCGATACCATCTCAATGGTCGGCGGCAGAAGCTGGCGGATGCCGTACCTGAATATGGTCACGGTGTGCCCGCCGCAGAACTCCATGAAACGCGCCTTTTTCTTGGAGAGCCGCCCGATGCGGGAAACCAGCCCCTCCCCCAGCTCCGAGCTGCGGAACTCGGTGACATACTTCAATCCTCCACCCCCTCGGCTATCTGGCGCAAAATATCCAGCGTCTCTTTAGCGTCCTCCTGGTCGAGGACGTTGATGGCGTAGCCGGTGTGCACCAGCACGTAGTCCCCAACTTTGGCTTCGGGGGTGAGCCAGAGGTTGATGCGACGGCTGATGCCGCCGATTTCGACATCGGCCTCCTTACCGTCTATGGAGGTAATCAGGGCGGGTATCGCCAGGCACATGTTATCCTCGAATATCCTTTATTTCCCGGCCGATTTTGAAGGCGGGGGCGAAAGTCTCGCCGACGGCGTGGTAGCCACCGGGAGCGAAGACGAACGGCTTGACCTTATCGATATCGGCCTTGCCGTCGGTCAGACAGTCTTCGGAGACATGGGTCTCCACCACCTTGCCCACGACCAGAGCGTGGCTGCCCATGTTGAGGATGTGCACCACCTCGCACTCCAGGTTGATGGGGCACTGCTCGATAAGCGGGGCGTTGGGCGTCTGGCCGTAAAACACCTTGAACTTACAGTCTTCGACCTTGTCGGTCTTGGCGCCGGAGATGAGGCCGCAGTAGTCGGTCTCCTTGACCAGCTCGCGGGAAGGGATATTGACCGAGAAGGTCAGGTTGCGGCGGATACCTTTCAGCGAGTAGCGCGGGTGCTGCAACGCGACAGCCACCGCCGGCGGCGTACCGGCGGCGACGCCGGCCCAGGCCACGGCGGCGAAGTCCGGCTTACCGTCGACATCGGCCCCGACCAGCGTGGTGGGGTGCGGCCAGAGCATGAGCTGGGGGCCCATCTTCACTTTTTTCATTGTCTTACCTCCCCGTTATTGAAATGGGCAATCACCGCCTGGCCCAGTGACACGCCGCCGTCGTTGGGCGGCACCAGCCGGTGAGTGATGACCTCGAAGCCTTCATTTTTTAAGGCAGCGGTGGTCAACCGCAATAGAAGCCGGTTCTGAAAAACGCCGCCGCTCAAAGCCACCCGCCTTAGACCGGTGTCCTGCGAGACAGAACGGCACATGTCGGCGGTTATCCTGGCTATCGTATTGTGAAGCCTTCGCGAAACTAACGAATTTGATACCTTATTCTTAACATCGCTCACCAGAGACGACCATAACTCACCTAATCTAATTATACCTAATCCATTCTCACTATTGATAACAAAGGGGTAGGCATCGGTATTATCCGGCGCATCGGCGGCGAGCATCTCCAGCTCGATGGCCGCCTGCGCCTCGTAGTTAATCTCTCCCCGCACCCCCGCCAGCGCCGAGACGGCGTCGAAGAGCCGCCCCGCGCTCGAGGTCAAGGGGGAGTTTATTTTCTTTTTAAGCTGTTGTTTGATTATATCAACTTCAGCAGCGTCGACGGTAGCCAAGGGCAAACCGGACAAATCGAAGTCCTCGCCCAGAAGCGTGTAAAGATAGCTCAAGGCCATGCGGTTTGGCTTCTTGATGGCCGCCGCTCCGCCCGGCAGGGGCACGTTGTCGAAATGCCCCACCCTTTGGAAACCCTTGTAGTCGGCGACAAGGAACTCGCCGCCCCAGATGGTGCCGTCGGCGCCGTAGCCCGTGCCGTCGAAGGCGACGCCGATAACCGGCTCCTCTATGCCGTTCTCCACCATACAGCTGGCGATGTGGGCATGGTGGTGCTGCACGGGCACCAGGGGCAATCCGCTATCCGCGCCCAGTTCCAGTGCGTACTTGGTCGCCAGATATTCGGGATGCATATCGTGGGCGATGATCTCCGGCTTGACCCGGAAGAGCTTTTTATAAAGCCCGATGGTATCGGCGAAATGCTCCAGTGTTTCCTCGTTTTCCATGTCGCCGATGTGCTGGCTGAGGAAAGCGTGCTCGTTTCTGGTTAAGCAAAAGGTGTTCTTGTCCTCGGCGCCGCAGGCCAGTATCTGCCCGGCTTTGAAGGGCAGAAAAACGGGATAGGGGGCGTAGCCCCGCGCCCTTCTCAATAGTTGCGGCGCGCCGCCTTCCACCATGGTCACGCTGTCGTCGTAGCGGGCGTAGATACCGCGGTTATGCATGATGAAGTAGTCGGCAATATTATTGAGGCGCCGCAAGGCCTCGTCGTTGTCCTTAGCGATGGGCTCCTCGCTCAGGTTGCCACTGGTCATTACCAGTGGTAAGCCGACCTCATGCATTAGCAGGTGGTGCAACGGCGTGTAGGGCAGCATCACCCCCAGGTATTTCAGTTCGGGAGCCACCGCCCCGGCGATGTCGGAGCCTTCTTGCCAGCGCAGGAGGACGATGGGCGCCTGGGGCGATTCGAGCAACGCCCGTTCCTCGGCGGAGACATGGCAGTGCTTTTCCACCTCATCTACGGCAGCCATCATCACAGCAAAAGGTTTTGAGGGGCGGTGCTTCCTCTGCCGAAGCAGATTGACGATACCTTCGTCGGTGGCATCGCAGGCCAGCTGAAAGCCGCCCAACCCCTTTACCGCCAGTATTTTGCCCTCTTTGAGCAAACGTGCAGCGGCTTGAATGACGTCT
Source organism: Dehalococcoidia bacterium (assembly GCA_050123275.1). Classification (GTDB taxonomy): domain Bacteria; phylum Chloroflexota; class Dehalococcoidia; order Dehalococcoidales; family BS750m-G39; genus E44-bin88. The sequence continues at coordinate 15,257 of JASFHK010000005.1, read as the reverse complement.
TCGCAGTCAACGGCACGACCATCGTTATCGACCAGCTCCAGCTTCGGCCCGCAGACCGGGCAGGCGTTGGGCTGGGCGTGAAAGCGCCTGTCGAGCGGATTATCGTATTCTCTCTGGCAGAGCGGGCACATCTCGAAAGCGCGCATCGTGGTCTTGGGACGGTCGTAGGGAATGTCCTCGATAATGGTAAAGCGCGGCCCGCAGTTGGTGCAATTGGTAAAAGCGTAACGATAACGTCTATCAGCGGCAGCGAAGATTTCTCTTTTGCAGTCGGGACAAGTGGCGATATCGGGCGAGACCAGCTGGTAGTGCCCCTGCCGGCTCAAACTCCCGGCGATGCTGAAATCGGAATAGCCCTTGGGGGAAGCAAAGCCGACCGCGACGCTCTCGATGCGCGCCATGGGCGGGGCTTTCGTCTCGATTTCGTCAATGAAGCGGTTGAGCCTGGCCTCATCCCCCTCTGCCTCTATCTCCACGCTGCCCGAGGTGTTGCGCACGCGCCCTTTCAGCTCATGCTTGGAGGCCAAGCGGTAGATAAAGGGTCTGAAGCCGACTCCCTGCACCACCCCACGCACGTTTATTCTCGCCAATCTCCCTAGTTTGGTCAGCATATCCGCCTTCAGGGGGAGGACTCTTTATTTACCGTTGTGGAGGGGGCCCAGCGCTGTGACCTCGTCGACGAACTCGTTGACCTCGTTGCGGAACTTACTGCCTTCGGAGGCGGAAATCCATTCCAGTTTCAACCTCTCCGGCTCTATGCCGAGCTGGGGGAGCGTCTTCTTGAGCAGCAACATGCGGCGTCGCGCCTTGTAGTTGCCCGAGCTGTAGTGGCAATCGCCGGGGTGGCAACCAGCCACCATCACCCCGTCGGCACCCTTGGCGAAAGCATGGAAAATAAAGGAAGGCTCCACCCGGCCCGAGCACATGGTGCGGATTACGCGGAAGTTAGGGTTGATTTTAAGCCTGGAGGTGCCCGCCAGGTCGGCACCGGCGTAGGAACACCAGTTGCAGCAGAAAACGATAATCTTGGGCTTAAATCCCGACTTGGGTTTTTCCGTCGCGGCTTTGGCTTCAATAGTCTGCGTCACAGCTTTTCCTCCCCTATTATTTGCTCAGTGATGAGTGAAACCCGGCTTCCCACCTCCTCGGTGCACTCCTCACCGAAAGAGGTGTTATCCTTAACCTCCACGGCGTATATACTGACCTGCCGGGGCATATGGTAGCCAAACTTTTGCCCTAGCTCGAAAGCGGTGGCGATATCCACGCCGTGCAAAGAGGTAAGATGTGCGGTGGGCTTCAGCGCCCCAATATCCAGCTTGTAAAGCTCTCCGGGTTTCCCCTTTTCCGTCTTTATCGAATCAACGATAATCAGCCTGTCGTAGCCCACGATAAAGTCGAGCAAAGCGATTCCGGCCTCGCTGGTTTCTTCTACGTCTAGTTCGGGTTTTCTCTCCTTGAGCCGGTGGGCAATCTCAATGCCGACACCGTCGTCGGTGAGGATGGGGTTACCCATCCCCAGCACCAGCGTATTCATTTCTATCTACTTACTCTTATCTTCCTTAAAAGAATCCAGGAACACACCGGGCACTCTGGGCACCTTCTTCTCCGCCCAGGACTCCAGGCAGCTGTACGAGCAAAAGTTATAGTGCTCCACCACCCCCGGCCCCTCCCAGGAAGAGACGGTCAGCCAGCCCTGCAACGTCTCGCAGGGGGTCGCTCCGGGAGCACCCTCGGCGATTTTACCGCAGGAATGGCAGGAAAACTGCGTATCCGGCATAATTCGCCTCCCCGTCTAGAGTGAACAGGAGCTGCAATCGCTGGAGCCACAGGTGCTGCAAGCGCTCCCCGAAGACTCGTCTCCGTTGGAGCTGCGGGCGAATGCCGAAAGCGCCCGCCGGGCACTGCCGCCGCACTTAGGGCAGGCGGCATCATCCCCCGACTGGCTCATCGGCTTGAGCAACTCGAATTTCGAATGGCACTTATCGCAAACGTATTCGTATATCGGCATCAGTCAAACCCCGTGGCGCCGTTTTAGACGGCGACCACCTCTTTGACCTCGGCGATCTGCTCCTTGAGCAACCGCTCGATGCCCTGCTTCAGGGTTATGCTGGCCACCGGGCATCCGGCGCAAGCTCCGGTCAGCTTAACCTTAACCGTGCCCCCCTCCACCGCCACCAGCTCGACATCACCGCCGTCGGCCTGTAGAGCCGGTTTTATCTTAGCTAAGGCTTGCTCTACTTTCTCCTTCATAGCTCGCCCCTTTCTTCTAACATTTGATAAGCACTGGCGATATCCACCGCCAGGTCGTCTTTTATGTTTATCGCCCCGGACGGGCAAGAGCTGGCGCAAAGGCCGCAGCGCTTGCACTTGATTTCGTCCACGTTCGCCACCGGCCCGCCGTATCTATTGATGAGCCGCAGCGCGTCGTAAGGGCATACCGCCACGCAGACGCCGCAGCCGCTGCACAAGTCCTCGTTAAGGGCAATCTCGGCGATACGGGGCTGCAACCCCATCATCACGCAGCCCTTGCAGCTCTGGCAGGGCCCGCAGCAGAGACAGCGCTTGGCCTCGGCCACCGCTTCCTCCAGGGTAAACCTCTTCTCGAAGGGTTCGAAGTTCAGCCGGTCTTTCACCGGCAGCCAGGTGACCTCCGGCTGGGGCTTGTAGTGGGAAAGCTCGGGGAAGGCGGCCTTCTGATAGCCCACCGGCCCCGTTTTCATTTCCTCGCCCCTCAAGTAGCTGTCGATCGACTCGGCGGCCACCACCCCGTCCCTCATCGCCTCGGCGGCAAAGCCCACCCGACGGGCGTCGCCACCGATAAAGACTCCCTCTTTGCGGTAGCTCATCAGGGTGTTCGGGTCGACATCGAGCCGGCCCTTCTGGTCGAGCAGCTCCTCGCGGCGGAAGAACGCCCGCTCCACCCCCTGGCCGATGGTAACCATGAGCACGTCACCTTCGAGGTAGATAACGTCGTCGTGGTCGAACTTGGGGTTGAAGCCCTTGCTATCGAAGACCGAGGTGCAACGCGGGCACTTTATCGCCTTGAAACGGCCGTCCTCACCGATAATCTCCTCCACCCCCCGGCTGTAGTTTATCAGGATGCCTTCCTGTAAAGCGCCCTCGACCTCCTCGGCTTCGGCGGGAAGCTTGTCCCGGGAAGTCTGGTCCGCGTTCTCCAGGCAGACCATGGTCACGTCGCCGCCCAGCCGTCTCACCGTGCGGGCGACATCGAAGGCGACGTTGCCGCCGCCGATAACAATCACTTTCTTGTGCCACAAAAGCTGACGGTAGAAGCGGGGCGGTGTCTTGCCCCGGTTGATATCGTGGAGAAGATAGAGCCCGGAGATAACGCCGTCCAGGTCGGCGCCGGCCAGCGTCTCCCTGGCCATCATCAGCGGCCGTGGGTCAAGAGTGCCGGTGGCGATAAACACCGCCCGGAAACCCTCGCGATAGAGCTTTTCCAGCGAGTTACGGTCTTCGCCCATCTCAACGCCGAAACGGACTTCGATATGGCCCAGCCTGACCAGGTTATTCAGGGTGCTATCGATAACCCGCGTCGGCAGACGGTACTGGGGAATGTAGCGCAGGGCGCCCCCCAGATGGGAGTCTCTTTCCATGATGGTTACCCGGTAACCCTTTTGCACCAACCGGTAGGCGCACATCAATCCACCGGGGCCGCCGCCGATAACGGCCACTTTTTCCTTGGTGGGATAGGGCAAGGGGAGCTTGTTATCCAGATAGGGAATATAGTGATGGGTGATAAACCGCTTCAGCATCATCCTTCTGACGGCGCCGGTGTGGTCTTTATAGTTGCACTCCCGCTCGCAAAGCCCGCAGATAAAGCTGCAGACTGTGAACAGTGGGTTTTGCTGATGGATTTCGTCGCCGATTTTAATTATCTGGTCGTAGGCCTGCTCTTCGTCAAGGGGCAGCAGGGAAATCATGGCGTTGGTGCGCTGGATGTCCTCGCCGATAGGACAGGCTATCTGGCAGGGCGGCAAGCATATCTGGCCGGTGGCCAAATCGACGGCTTCCTCGACCCGCCCCCTCTCTTCCAGCGGCGCCTCTTCGACTAGCGGCGGCTCGACTTCAGCCGGAGCTACCTCGTCTTTGGGCTTAACCTCCACCTGGACGGGGCCCAGTGCGTTGCGGATTACCGCTTCCAGCTTGTTGAGCGGGAAGGGTTTGGACAGGTAATCGACCACCCCTTCCTTCATCGCCTCCACCGCCGTCCGCACCGAGGGATAAGCGGTGATGATTATCCCCTTGAGCTTGGGGTTCTTGGCTCTGGCTTCCCGGAAGACCTCGATGCCGTTCATCCTCGGCAAAGCCATGTCGAGGATGGCAATGCTGAACTCCTGCTCGGCAACCGCCTTCAAGGCCTCCTCGCCGTCTTCGGCAATCTCTACCTGATAACCGTCGCTGCTCAACCAGTCCCGTAAGGACTCTCTCATGATGACTTCGTCATCTACTACCAGTATTGGCTTCATCCCTGCTGACTCCTAATCTAGTTAACCATTCTTTTCACCAAGTCGCCGCCGGCATCGTAGACGTTCACTTCGAGGGGCGTCCGCCCCGGCAGAGAATGAGTGGCACAGGCATGGCAGGGGTCATAGGCACGGAAAGCCATCTCGATCATGTTCAGAATCCCGTCGGGAACGTCTCCGTTCTTTATCAGCGCCTTGGCTGCTTTTTCCACAGACATATTGATTGCCGCCGAGTTGTTCTGGGTGGCCACAATCAGGTTCACCCCGGTAAGAATACCCTTTTCGTCGGTCTGGTAATGGTGGATAAGGGTGCCCCGGGGGGCTTCCACCACACCCATCCCCTCCTTGGGGGCCTGGGTGGGCAGGTTAACGATATCGTCCGAGGTAATCTCGGGGTCTTTGGCCAGCTCCAGCACCCTCTCGCTGGCGTAGAGCGCCTCCACCAGGCGCGCCCAGTGGAAGGCCAGCGTGCTGTGCACCGGCTTGCCGCCCAGCGTGGCGAACATCTTCTCGTAGGCTTCCTGGGCCAGCGGCGTGGCCATGCCGTCGGAGGCGTTCAAGCGCGCCAGCGGCGCCACGCGGTAAACCCCGCTCTCCTTGCCGTCGACAAAGCCCTTCCAGCCCACGTTCTTCAGGTAGGAGAAGCGGACGTAGGTCCAGGGCTCGACGTGCTCGCGGATGTGGTCGAGGTAGTTCTGCGCCTTGAATTTGGTGTATTCTTTACCTTCGGGGTCGACCACTCTTATCGTCCCGTCGTAGAAGTTGACCCGGTTTTTATCGTCCACCAGACCCATGTAATAGGTCTTGTGGGCGTAAATGTCGCCGGTGACCAGATCGACGTACTCTTTGTTCTTGAGCACCACGTCGTCGAAGAGCTGCAAGGCTACCTTGCAGAACTCGACGCCGTACTCACCGGCTTCGATGATAGTCTTTCTTTCGTCTTCGCTGATGCGCCGCGAAACGCCGCCGGGCAAAGCGCAGCTGGGCATAACCGGCTTGCCGCCGATTATCCTCATCACCTGGCGCATGCGCTTGCGCATCTCGATGACCTTGCCCCCCACCTCGAGCCCCACCTTACCGATAACGCCCAAAACGTTCCTCTCGGCGGCGGGCGCCGAAGGGCCGACTACGAAATCGGGGCCGCCCAAAAAAACGAAGTGGAGGATGTGGTCCTCGGCGGTGAAGGCGTTGTACATTAATTCCCTTATCTTCTTGGCCGCCGACGTCGGCTCGACCTTGAAAAGGTCGTCCAGCGCCTTGGCCGCCGCCATGTGGTGGGCGGTGGGGCAAACGCCGCATATCATGGTGGTGATGCGGGGCATCTCCTCGGCGGCTCTGCCCTCGGAAAACTTCTCGAAACCCCTCAGTTCGGGAATCTGGAGGCAGGCCTTCTGGCAGCTGCCCTTATCGTCAAGGAAAATCTCTATCTTACCGTGTCCCTCAAGCCTGGTTATGGGATCAATGGTTATCTTTTTCACACCGGCCTCCTATTCCATTCTCTTTCTTCGCAGCAGGGAAGCCGCCAGGCCGAAACGATAGACTGTTCCCGCCGGGTCGGCAATGCTGTCGATCAGGGTCTTGACCTCTTCCTCGGTCATGTCCTGTTCCCCGTCCAGCCCCAGTATGGAGGCGACCATGGAAAGGGCTTTCGCCCCCTGGTCGACCACGCCGTCAATCGGCCCGAAACAGCCGCGGCAGGGCTGGTTGGCCCGGATGCAGGTCTCCCCGCAGCCGGTGCGCGTCGCCGGGCCCATGCAGATTATCCCCTGGGCCAGGAAACAAAGGTCGGGGTCCATCTTTATCTGCCAGGGCCTTTTGACCTCGGTGATGGATAGTTTCTCCGGTTTACTTTCGGCCCGGGGGCAGGTGTCGCAAAGCGCCTTGTTGGGTGCCAGCACCGTTCCCTTGGCCGGTAACTCCCCTTTAAGGATGGCCGTAATCGCCGCCATGATTAAATCGGGGGCCGGCGGACAGCCGGGGAGGTAATAATCAACGTCGATGGTCTGGTCTAAAGTTTGTACCGTGTTGTAGAACTCGGGTAGGGTTAACTCGCCCTCTTTAACCTTGGTGCTTTGCTGGGGGAAAATGCCCTGGGGGTTGTCTACGGAAGGCACTTCCTTATAGACCCGGTTAAAGATAGCCTCCCGGTCGTGGAAATTGCCCAGCCCCGGAATGCCGCCCAGGTGGGCGCAGGCGCCAAAGGCAACTACCAGACCGGATTTCTGCCGCAACAGCTTTACCATCTCCTCCTGCTCTTCCAGCCTCACCGCGCCGTTGATAAAGCTCACCGCGATTTCGCCATCCTTCATGGCTTCGATGTCCTTGCGCTTGAAATCCAGTGCCACCGGCCAGAGGACGATATCCACGGCGTCAGCCACCTTGAGGATATCTTCGTTGAGGTCAACCACCGTTTCCTCACAACCGCCACAGGACGCACACCAGTAAAAAGCGACCTTGGGTTTAGCCATCGTTCCCCCTTTCCGCAATAAAAATTATAGCTAGATGTGGACAGGATTGCAACTTTCGTGCTTGGGTAACTTACTTAGGTGACTATACGTGGAGTGTTAAAGGGCGTTAAGAGGAATTATACCTGAACTAGAGGCTGAAGTAAACCCTTTTACTAATAGACCTTGATTCGCCGCAGCTTGAAGATGAGGAAGACCTCCTTGCCTACCGTCAGCTCCATGTCCTCGAAGATGTGGTGGGGCAGCTCGGCGAGCAAACGGTGGTCATCAACCTTGACCTCCAGGCGGACGCCGTCGCTGAGCAGCCGTATGGCGGTGACGATACCCTTGAAACGGTTTACCGCCGGGCCGGGGGGCATCGTCTCGGAAACGTAGATATCGCGGGGGAAAAGAGCGATGCGGCGCACGGGGTTGCCGTCGTCGGGGAGGATGATGTCCAGGCCGCCGCAGTCGGCCTCCATCACCCCCTGCCCCAGGCTGCGGCAGCGGTCGCAGTGCAGTATGTTGGGCGCGCCGATGAAGTCGGAGACGGCCTCGTTACGGGGGTAGAAAAAGACCTCCTCCGGCCTACCCAGCTGTTGCAGCTGGCCTTCCTGAATGACGGCGATGCGGTCGGCCATCTCCTCAGCCTCGGCCAGGTCGTGGGTAACGTATACGGCGGTGATACCCAGCTTGCGCTGGAGCTGGCGCAGCTCCGTCCTCAGGTATTTTGCCGTCTGGGCGTCGAGACTGCTCAAAGGCTCGTCGAGGAGCATGACGCCGGGGGAAAGCGCCAATGCCCGCGCCAGCGCCACCCGCTGCTTTTCCCCGCCGCTCAAGTTCTTGGGGTAGCGGTCGGCGAGGTGGCTGATTTTCATCTGGTGCAGCAGCTCGGCGACCTTCTCTTTGACGCCGTCGCTAGGGGCCTTGCGGGCTTTAAGCCCGTAGGCGATGTTGGCCGAGACATCGAGGTGGGGGAAAAGGAGCAGGTCCTGGAAGAGGTAGCCCACCCCCCGCTGGCTGGCGGGTAGCCCGTCCACGCACTTGCCGTCGAAGGAAACCGAGCCTTCGTATTCGGTCAGCCCGGCGATAATGTTGAGCAGGGTGGTCTTGCCCGCACCACTGGGCCCCAGCAGGACCAGCAACTCCCGGTCTTTTATCTCAAGAGCGACATCGCGGCAGATATATTTACATATGTTTTCCAGCTTGATTGAGGGCACGCTACCTCCACTTGTTGGTTATACGGGCTTCCAGGTACTCGAAAAACTTCTCGAAGGAAAGACACATCACCGCCAGCACGATAAGGCAGACGATGATAATGTCGATGCGAATCAGGCTCTCCGCCTTCATCATCAGGGCGCCGATGCCCGTCGGGATGGCCACCATCTCGGCGGCGATGATGACCCGCCAGGCCATGCCCGCTTCCAGGCGGAAGCCGGTAAAGATGTTGGGCAAGGCCAGGGGCAGCACCACCGTGGTCAGAATCCTGAAATCGGATGCCCCCAGCGTCCGCGCCACCTTGATGTAATCTTTATCCACGTTCCTGATGCCGGTAACGGTGTTATAGAGGACGGGGAAGAAGGAGCAGATAAAGATAATGGTGATGGGCAGCAGCTCGTTGATGCCTATCCAGAGCATGAGCAAAGGCAGCCAGCCCAGCGCCGGTATAGGGTAAATCAGGCTGACGATGGGGTGCAACGCCTTGTTCAGCTTTTCCACCCAGCCCATGGCCATGCCCACCATAAGGCCGGCCAGGGAGCCGGCGCAAAAGCCGATGAGCACCCGGGAAAGGCTGGCCAGGAAGTTCTCGCCCAGCACGCCGCTGGCGGCCAGGTTGTAAAACTCCACCATCACCGCCGAGAAAGGAGGAAAGTTGAAGTCCCCCGGTGACAGGTTGAGCCGGGCGATTATCTCCCACAGGGCCAGGAAGACGAGGATGGGGACGATGCCCCATCCCGGCCTGATTCGTTTAAGTACGTTCATTTATCTTTTAGTTATCTATCTAAGGAAACTTAAATCCAAGATTTGGTTAGCGTCGAAGCTGGCGCCGATGTAGCCCAGCTCCGCTACGTAGTCTATCACATTCTGCACGGTCCCGGCATCAATAGCCACGGAGTAGTCGAGCCGCGCCATGGAACGGAGCAATATTTCGGGGGTAATCTCCAGTTGCGCCACCACGTCGGCCACCTCGATGGGTAAAAGGTCGCTGCCGACACCACCCAGCTGCCGCGCCACTATTTCGGCGGCCTCTTCGGGGTGGTCGTTAGACCAGTCGGTGGCCCGCTCCGTTACTGCCACCAGCCGTGCCACGATTTCGGGGTGGTTATCGATAAGGTCCTGCTTGACCACCAGCACGCTGCCCTGCATACCGGGCCAGACGTCCTGGCTCAGAATCAACGTTTCGAAACCGGACTCTTCCGTCATCGTCGCCCATTGCTCGGGGATGAAAACGGCGTCCAGCTGTCCCATACTCACCGCCAGCGTCAGCTTCTGCGGGTTCATCCGCTGAATATTAGCCAGCACGGCGGCTTCGTCCAGGTTATACTTGTCTATCGTCTTGTGCATCATCACGTCCACGGCTCCGCCCTCCCGCACGCAGCCGATGCGGATACCGGGGGTTTCCAGGTCGTCGACGGTCTCTATCTTTTCGGGGTCGACTACCAGGCTGTAGCCGTACTCGTGCGTGCCGGCCACGACCTTGATAGGCACCCCGGCGTTGGCGTAAACGTTTATCGCCGGCACCAGGCAGAGATAGGCGACCTGGATATCGTCGCGGGCCAGTGCCGCCGCCAGAGCCATGCCGGTGGCGTAGCTCTCGTAGGCGGTCAGGTTCAGCCCCTCTTCTTCATACCAGCCCATGTCCTCGGCGATATAGGCGCAGGCGGCGTGGGACATAAACTCCACCGCCATACCGATAGGTTCGTCGTCATCCAGAGGCTCGTCGCCGCATCCGGCGACGGGAATAACAATTAACAATGCTGCCAGGAATAGAACTAACCGCTTTTTCACTTATTTACCTTTCTATTACTTTTCAATGAGGGATATATTGCTTTTGATATAACGTTTCTCAAAAAAATTACGGCTCGCACCCACCCCCGTTCTAGAGCCGAAACGGCTGTAATTCAGTCCTGCCGTTCGATAAAATCATCGAAACGGGCCCGCAACGCTTTGTATTCCTTGACCGCCTTACGCCCCTCATCGGTGAGGCGGGCGTAGCCTCCGCCTACCCCGCCCGTCGTCTTCTCCACCAGCGGCGAAGGCGCCAGCCGGTTGAGCGATTCTATCCAGAGCCAGGCGTTGCGGTAGCCCAGCTTCATGGAACGGGCGGCGGCGGCGATAGAGCCAAACTTGTCGATTCTCTCCAGGAGCATGGCCCGGCCCCACCCCATGTAAAGCTCACCGTCTCTCTCCAGCCATATCCGCCCCCCCACCCGGTAGCCGGGTCGCGGGTGGCGCAAAACGTGCTCCGTCTTCTTCAATTTGAACTTGGTTAGCTCGGCCATATCTTAAACAACCAGTGTTATATTACAGGCGATATAACGTCTTTGTCAAATCGTCGCCGCGACTAAACAGTAGGGATGGCAAATAATCTTAGGCGCTTTTGACCCAGTTCACGGCGTTGCGGAAGATAGCGAAGCCGTCGCCCCACTCCCGCTTGGCCTCTCTGGACCAGCGCGGGTGCTGCGTCCAGCGCAGAAACCTTTCCGGGTGAGGCATCAGGGCGAAGATGCGCCCCGACCGGTCGCAGATGCCGGCGATACTGTCCGCCGAGCCGTTGGGGTTATCGGGATAGTCGGCGCTGACCTTACCAGCGCTGTCGGCGTAGCGGAGGACGACCTGCAAACCTTTAAGCGCCTCGGGCCCGGCCATCACCTTGCCCTCGCCGTGGGCGATGGGCAGGTAGAGCGATTCAATGCCCCTGGTAAAAACGCAGGGACTTTGCTTGTCCACGCTCAAATAGACCCAGCGGCACTCGAAACGGCTCGAGTCGTTGGTGGCCAGCGTCAGCTCCTGGTCGGTGTCTTCCGGCTGGGGCAAAATGCCCGCCTTGACCAGTACCTGGAAGCCGTTGCAGATACCCAGTATCAGGCCGCCGTTTTCGACGAACCTACGGATGTCCTCACCCAGTTTCAGCTTGATTTCGTTGGCCAGTATCTTACCCGCCGAGATGTCGTCGCCGTAGGTGAAGCCGCCGGGAAAGACCAGTATCTGATAGTCGCCGATGCGTTTCTCTTTCCTGGCCAGCTCGTTAACGTGCGCCGAAGCGACCTCGGCCCCCGCCTGCTCGAAGGCAAAGGCGGTCTCGACGTCGCAGTTAGTCCCCGGCGCCCGCATTATCAGCGTTCTTACCTCGGCCATACTACCAGCGCAGCGGCTGCTGCCAGGCCTCCTTTAACTCGGCCAGGGGAGCGTCGATAACCTTCTCCCCGTTAATGCCGTAAACTTGCAGTTTATCGTCACCAGTCACCTCGCCGACGGCGGCGCAAACGCTCTCGCCCAGGGCCGCCTCGAAGCTCTTGGCGTTTTCAGGCGCCACCTCGACCAGAAAGCGGGTGTTGGACTCGGCGAAGAGTATGGTGTCGTTGCGGTCGATGTTCTCGCCCAGGGGCACCTTGTTCAGGTCGAGCGATATGCCCAGGCCGCCGGCGAAGCCCATCTCCGCCGCCGCCACCCCGATTCCCCCCTCGCTCAGGTCGTGGCAGGCTTTTACCAAACCTTTGTCCATCGCCCCGCTAAGGGCCTCCATCAGCTTCTTGCCCCGCTTGGCGTTGAGCTGGGGCACGCGGTTACCCATCGCGCCGCGAACGGCGTAATAGTGCGAGCCGCCCATTTCGTTATAGGTCATGCCCACGATATAGATGAGGTCGCCCGCCTTTTTGGCGTCCATGGAAACGGCCTTGGTAACGTCTTTCATCACCGCCATCGCCGAGATGAGCAACGTCGGCGGCACGCAAATGCTCTCTTTTTCCGTCTCGTACTCGTTGTAGAGGCTGTCCTTGCCCGAGATGAAGGGGGCGCCGTAATCCAGCGCGGCGCGGTAACAGCCCTGCGCCGCCCGCACCAGTCCACCTAATCTGTCGGGCTTCTCCGGGTTGCCCCAGTTAAAGTTGTCCAGCAGAGCAACCTTTTTAAGATTGCCGCCGACGGCGACGATTTGCCGCAACGCCTCGTCCACCGCCGCAGCCGCCATCCAGTAGGGGTCGATGTCGCCATAGCGCGGGTTGATGCCGTTGGATATAATCACCCCCATCCCCGAATCGAGCAAGGGGCGGATAATGGCGGCGTCACCCGGCCCGTCGTTGTGGGCGCCCACCAGCGGTTTGAGCACGCTGGCCCCCTGCACCTCGTGGTCGTACTGGCGGATGACCCACTCCTTGCTGCAAACGTTCCAGGCGGCCAGTATCTTCTTGAGGTCTTCGCTTAAATCGGCGGGCGACTCGAAAGCAGGCTCGTCATAGCGCGGCAAGGCCCACTCCGCCACCCTCTCCGACTGGGGCAGGCCGTGGTGCAAAAACTCCATGTCCATGTCGCCCACGGCGTTGTTCTTATAGAAAAGCCGCAGCTTCTTGTCGTCGGTGAACTCACCGATGACGGTGGCCTCCACGTCCTCGCTGGCAAAGAGCGCGACCAGCTCCTCGACGCAGTCCGGCGGCACCGCCAGCAGCATCCTCTCCTGTGACTCGGAGAGCCATATCTCCCGATAGGAAAGCCCCGAGTATTTCAGGGGCACTTTTTCTAAATCGACGCGTACGCCCGTTTCCTCCGCCATCTCCCCCACCGCCGAGGAAAGCCCGCCGCCGCCGCAGTCGGTGACGCGCCGGTAAAGACCTTTATCACGAGCGACGAGGAGGACGTCAATCATCTTCTTCTCGGTGATGGGGTTGCCGATTTGCACCGAGCTGGCCGAGACCTCCTCCGATTCACCCGTCAACAGCGCCGAGGCGAAGGTAACGCCGTGAATACCGTCGCGGCCCGTTCTGCCCCCCACCACCACCACCCTGTCACCGGGCTTTTGCCGTCCCATCTGGGCGGCGCCGACAGGCATAAGGCCCACCGTGCCGCAGAGGACGATGGGGTTGCCCAGGTAACGCTCGTCGAAGACGAGCGCCCCGTTAAGGGTGGGTATGCCCATACGGTTGCCGTAGTCGGCTACACCCGCTCTTACCCCTTTGAGGATGCGGCGCGGGTGCAAAACGCCCCCGGGCAGCTTGGCGTGGGGGAAATCGGGCGGTGCGAAGCAAAAGACGTCGGTGCAGGCGATGGGCTTGGAGCCCAGCCCCGTGCCCAGCGGGTCGCGGATGACGCCGCCCAGCCCCGTGGAAGCCCCGCCATAGGGCTCGATGGCCGAGGGGTGGTTGTGCGTCTCGACCTTGAAGCATAGTGCGTAGCGCCCGTCGAAGTCGATGACGCCGGAATTATCCTTGAAAGTGGAAAGGCACCAGGGCTTGTCCAGCTCCCGGGTCACCTTCATTATGGTGCTCTTTAATAGATTGTCGATGACCTCGTCGCCCAGTCGTATGCGGGAGTTGAAGGTCTTGTGCTTGCAGTGCTCCGACCAGGTCTGCGACAGCGTTTCCAGTTCGACGTCGGTGGGATTGCGCCCCAGCCTGGAAAAGTAGCTCTGTATCTGCCGCATCTCCTCCAGGTTCAGCTCCAGCTTTTCCCGCCCCAGCTTGGTCAGTCCGGCGTCGTCGAGGCCGAGCAACTCGACTTCTATTCGGGAGAAAGCGTAGTCGGCGGAAGGCAAAGAAGCGCTCTCGCCGTCGGTGACCACGTGCTGGATGACGCTGTTGACCAGCAGCTTGTTAGCGATAAGCTCGATGTCGCCATTGGATAGCTGGCCCCAGAGGTAATAGCGCTTGGCCGTCCGCACCGAGGCGAGGTTCTTGACACCCAGGTCGCGGATGCCCTTGCTCACGCTCTCTTCCACCGGGTCCATCACGCCGGGGTTATAGGCAACCTCAATGGCGTGGGCGTCCTGGGCGCTGACGGGGGAATCATGGCCGAGTGCGTACTGCTCGACAATGGGGTCGGCGAGCAGCCGCTGGCAGATTAGCTCCGGTTCCGACTGGCTAAAGTCCCCCTCCAGCAAATAGACATCGCTTACCCTGACTTGCCGGACGGTGCCGATACCAAGGTCGCGGATATCGGCTTTAAGCGCTTCCCCACGAGGGTCGGGAAGGTCAGGCTTTACAGAGACTTCAACCCGGAACAATAACCCCCCTTGTCGGCTTTTCTGAACTATATTTTACTCCCGCCGCCCGATAATCACAAGTCTTTTCAGGCACGACAAGAGGAGATTTTTCGAGTTTAAACGCGATACTACTACCAAGGGGAAAAATGGGGGCCTTTCAACTTATTACGATGGCGACTCTTATCTCATTTTTTAACTCTCCTGCAACATATAAAAGAAGCTGCTGCGACAACGACAACTAAGGCAATATTAGCCGCAAATACGTACCACATTACCATAGCTTCTGGTGAAATCTCATCACTACATCTTTTCGGATCATCAGGGAAGGCATCTGGATTATTCCCATCCGGATTGTCCCCATAACCATCACCATCGCTATCGCTCCATTGTGTCGAGTCATTAGGAAAAGCGTCAGGATTATTCCCGTTCGGATTATCTCCATGACCATCGCCATCGCTATCGCTCCACTGTGTCGGGTCATTAGGAAAGGCATCTGGATTATTCCCGTTCGGATTGTCGCCATGACCATCGCCATCGCTATCGCTCCACTGTGTCGGGTCATTAGGAAAGGCATCATCAGAATTAGGTATCCCATCGCCATCTTTATCCTTTGGCGTCTTCGCTTTATTTGTCGGATCAGTACCCTTCCTGTTCTCAAAACCATCAGTATAGCCATCATCGTCTGAATCCGGATCCCGAGGGTCAGAGCCAGGGATATCCTCTTCAGCATCCGTTTTATTATCATCATCCATATCGGGATCAAGCGGGTCCCAGCCTCTTTTGTTTTCTTCCCCATCAGTCAACCCATCATCGTCTGAATCCGGATCAGTCGGGTCTGTACCTTCTTTATACTCATCTATATTAGATTTTCCATCCTTATCAAAATCATCAAGTGCTCCCTGAGATAAATCATTGTTAAAATACTTTTTCTCCCAAGCGTCTGGTAAACCATCATCATCTGTATCCGTAACTGAAATCTCCTCAAAATCACCGTCAAGTTCATCAAAAGGATCCGCCTGGGTCTGTACTGATACCCCCAGCATTAACGTCAAAGCTATCATCAAAGCCATTATTGCCAGACCAGCCTGCCATAACACCTTTTTCATCTCGCTCAGCTCCTTTTTTGTTTTC
>JASFHK010000004.1:0-118121 GCA_050123275.1 Dehalococcoidia bacterium | reverse complement strand
ATAGATATCGTGAGACACAGCCTTTAAGCAAGCCCATTCCACCCCCATATCCCTTTCTGCATAATTCTGGGGCGCACTATATATGTTATGTGAACTTCGTATTCAGAAAGAGCCAAGACCGCTTCCCTCTTCGGCGCCCCTGCCGTTATAGCTAATTTCCCGTTTAACTTGACACCCCCGGTGGAAATGTTACAATGCTCCCAGCGCATAGGAGTTTAACTTGAAAAAGATATTACTGGTCTCGTTAGTAGTGCTCATGGTTCTGGCAACATTATTCTCGGCGGGTTGCTTCGGCTCCCGCACCAAATACGCCGTTACCGCCGAGAGGCTTTTTTACGATTATCAGCAGGATGCCACCGCCGCCGACGTGCTGTACAAGGATGCCAAGATTAGTGTCACCGGCGTAGTCAAATCGAAAGGCACGACCTCGTCCGGCCAGCCGTACATCATCATGGAAGTCGGCGACCTGTCCGAGACCCAGGGGGTCCAGTGCAGCTTCACCAGCAAGTACGCGTCGCTGGTGAACAGCCTCTCTGTGGGCCAACAGGTAAGCCTGATAGGTAAATGCTGGGGCTACTCCGGCAACGTCATCCTGCTGGTGGACTAGTTTCCCTCTTTAGCGCCCCCACTGTCTTTTTGAAGCCCTGAGAGCCACGAGAATCCGGTCGTTGTTTCATTTCCCGTGGTTTGATACTCGCTATCGCCCTTTTGGGGTCTTTAGTGAAACTGCAACCACAAAGTATAAAGGCTGATGGTCAGCGCCCCCAGGGCGAACGACGCCGTCGCCCAGACCACCTCGCGGTTAGCCGTATCCCTCAAGTGCTGGGTGAGGTCCTCGTACTCCAGCATGAGCCGGGTCATGGTATCCCGGAACTCGGCCAGCTGCGGCTTTTTGCGGCTGGCCTTCTTGACGTTC
This sequence comes from Dehalococcoidia bacterium, assembly GCA_050123275.1. Lineage (GTDB taxonomy): Bacteria > Chloroflexota > Dehalococcoidia > Dehalococcoidales > BS750m-G39 > E44-bin88. The sequence goes on along the minus strand of JASFHK010000004.1, from coordinate 117,205 downwards.
TCATCGATACAGGCGATGGCCGCCTCGAGCGAAAGCGTGACCCAACTGGATACGGACCCGGTGCGCTGCGGCCAGAGCCAGCGCGCTACCCCTCGAAAGCGCTCCATCCGTCTCTCCATACCTTTCTGGAGCTTTACCGCCCTTTCGTCGAGCTTGCGTTTCTTGCCGCTCTTCTCAACGACCACCGGCCCCGCCTCGAAGTCTTTGATGGCGGAATCTATAGCCTCACGGGCGCCGTCGCTAAGCCAGACCAGCCTCATCCACACTAGATATCGGAAGACCCGGATAAGCCCGAATATCCCCAAAGCCGCCCCGATGGCAAAGATTACCCAGTACATTCCCGCCCCTCTTTCAACCCCCTGATTTCGACTTTATTTTTGCGGAGGTTTTTAACATTATGTATAGTTATTTCGCAAAAACCGCCACGCTTGAGGCTTGTGCCTGACTTGACAATAACTAACCAAAGCTAACCGGAAATCACCAAAATATTATGTAAAGCCCCCTACCGGGTTTTGGGGCGGTAGCATCAGGCGTGAAATGACGAAAATCCGGGGGTATGGTGGGCTCGGCAGGATTCGAACCTGCGACCAATCGGTTATGAGCCGACCGCTCTAACCACTGAGCTACGAGCCCGTGCGAAAAGTTCCTTAAAAGCCCGCCTTCTTGAGGTGCCTCTCTACCCTGGCCAGCAGCTCGTCGGGGCTTACCGGCTTATCGATGTAGTCCTCGGTCTCCAGCCCCATGCCCCGGCTGACCGGTATCGAGGTCTCCCTGCCCTTGACGGCGAAGGCGGTCAGCATCAGGGTGGGTATCTTGCTGAGCCGGGGGTCTTGTTTAAGCTGTTCGGCGGCGGTAAAGCCGTCCTTGACCGGCATTATCACGTCGAGGAGAATCAGGTCGGGCTTTTCCTCCCTGGCTTTGCGCAGCCCCTCATCCCCGTTAGAGGCGACGATTATCTGGTAAGGCTTGCTCTCCAGGACGGTCTTGGTTGACTCGATGAAGTCTTTGTCATCGTCAACGAGGAGGATTTTAGCTCTCTTTGCCATAGCGGTCACCCCCTTCAGGACTTGCCTTTCTTTTTAATGAGCCTCCCTACCCTCTCCAGCAGTATGTCGGGGCTGAATGGCTTTTCCACGTAGTCGTCTACGTCCAGCTCCAGCCCGGTTTCCAGCTCGTAACGGCGGCGGCTGGCCTCTTCCCTCACCGAGGTCAGTATCAGGATGGGCACGTCGCGGTACTTCGACCACCTGGGGTCCTGCAACTCCTTACAGACCGCCCAGCCGTCCATCTTGGGCATGAGCAAATCCAGGACCATCAGGTCGGGTTTTTCCGCCTTGAGGTTGGCCAGGGCTTCGATGCCGTCGTGGGCGGTCACTACCTTGTAGTCCTGTGACTCCAGAATCATGGTCACCGCGTCCAGGATATCGGGGTCGTCGTCAACTACCAATATCTTTTTAGCCATAATCCTCCTTGCCATTATAATACAGGTCTAGGCAATAATCCAGCCTGTTTTACTATCTCGGGAACGATGTCCTCCCAGCCCACCGCCATGATGTGAACGCCGTGGATGCCCGGTATTTCCTTGAGCCGCTCGATAATCTCCACGGCTATCTTTTTACCTTCCGTCTTGGCGTCCTCTGCCTGCTCCATCCGCTTCACCACCGCATCGGGCACGGTCACCCCGGAGACGTAGTCCCGCATGTAACGCGCCATACCCGCCGACTTGATGGGTATCACCCCGGCCAGTATGTGCGTCTTCTCGTCCAGCCCTTTATCGACGGCCATCTCCATCCATTTAGCGAACTTGTCCAGGTCATAGACCGCCTGGGTCTGGATGAACTCGGCGCCTGCCTTCACCTTTTTGGCCAGACGGGCGACGCGGAACTCGAAGGGGTCGGCGTAGGGATTGGCCGCCGCCCCGATAAAGAGGGGCACCTCGCCCGATATGTCCTCGCCGCAGAGGAACTTTTTCTCGTCGCGCATGGTCTTCAGCGCCGCGATGAGCTGTATGGAGTCGATGTCGAAGACGTTTTTGGCGGTGGGGTGGTTGCCGAACATCTGGTGGTCGCCGGAGAGGCAGAGTATATTACCGACGCCCAGAGCCACCGCCCCCAGCACGTCGCTCTGGATGGCGATGCGGTTGCGGTCGCGGCAGACAATCTGCATCACCGGGTCGAGGCCCTGCTGCTTCATCAGCACGCAGCCGGCCAGGCTCGACATGCGCACGATAGCCGTCTGGTTGTCGGTGACGTTGGCGGCGTCGCAGCAGTTACGCAGGGTTTCGGCCTTGCGCTGCATGACAGCCGCACTCGTCCCCTTGGGCGGGCCCGCCTCGGCCGTGACGGCGAACATGCCGCTGGCCAGGACCTTTTCCAGATTGGTTCCGCCTTTCATCGCCTCACCTCCGTTTGCTTCGCTTCCCGGGCAGGATAAACACGAACTTGCTCCCGCAGCCCGTCTCCGGGCAGGGGCTTTCCGCCCATATCCTGCCCCCGTGCGTCTCCACTATCCTCTTAGCTATGGACAGGCCCAGCCCCGTCCCCTTTATCTCCACGTTGCTGGCCCGGAAGAAGTCCTCGAAGATATGCTCCAGGTCCCCGGCGGGAATGCCGATGCCGGTGTCCATAATCTCTATCTTTATCTCCCCGTCATCACGGGTCACCTTCACCGTTACCTCGCCCTCGGGCGTGTAGTTGATAGCGTTATTGAGCAGGTTGGTCAATACCTGCTGCAACCGGGGCGCCGAGCCGCGAATACGGGGCAGGGTTCGGGGCATTTCCACCTTCAGTTTCACCTGCCTCTGCTCGGCCAGGTCGTGCAGGTCGGCCACCGAGGTCTCAATCAGTTTCTTCAAAGAGATGTCCTTCATCTCCTGGATAATCTGCCCCGTCTCGATGCGCGGTATATCGAGCAGGTCGCTGACCAGGGTGAGCAGCTCCTTGATACGCTGGCTGCTCCTTTCCAGCATCCCCTTTTGCTTCTCGGTGAGCGGGCCGGCGAAGCCGCCCAGCATTACCCAGAAATAGCTCTGGATAGCCGTCAGCGGCGCCTTCAGGTCGTGAACGGTCACCCCCAGGAAATGGAGGAAGCGGTTGCGCGCCTCTTCCATCTTGGCTATCTCCTGGGAAGCCTGCTCCAGCTCCCGTGTCCGCTTGCCCAGCAGTCGCTGGCTCAGCTGCATCACCTCGCGCTGGCGCTTCCTCAGCTCGCCGACCACCGATGTCGCCATATAGGTGGCGGCGAAAAGGGCGCTGCCCAAAACCACCATCATCGCCAGCACGTAGGCGCCCTCCCGGTAGAGGCCGGGGTCGGCAAAGCCGACCAGGTTGACGTGGGGAATCACCCCGGCGTACTCCAGCCCCACCAGCAACGATATCATCACGATTACCGAGGTCGCCAGCAGGTAGACCGAGGTGTAATGCAATATGATGCTGGCGCCGATGATGTGCAGCACGAAGTAGAAGATAAATGGGTTCTCGATGCCGCCGGTGAAGTGAATGAGCACGGCGAAAGCGGCCAGATCGAGCAGCAGGTGGATGGTGCCGTAGATTCTCGCCCGGTGTATGGAGAGGCGGGTGGGCACCTTGCCCAGGCTGCGCGACTGGAAGAGGAGCAGCAGGTTGCACAGGGCGACGAAGGCGCAGACGGCGTAGGCGACGTAGGCGGGGAACTCGATGTCGAAGACCAGCGAGGCGATGAGGGTAGCCGCCAGAATCCCCACCACCGTAATCCACCTCACGGTGACGAAAACCCGCAGCCACATACGAAAAGCGGCGGCTTCGGTGCGGTGCTCCGTCTCGCCGTTTTCGACGAAAATCCTATCGTCAGTCATCGTTTTCGTCCGAGATTACGAAGCGGCGCGGGCCTCCGGAAGCGCTGCTGCTCCAGTCCCGCACCGGCGCAATCTCCTCCATTTTATTCAGCTGCCCCAGCGCCTTGAGGCGGTCGTAAATCAGCTGCCAGGCGCAGGGCGTGTCGGGCGATACCTCGCACTTGCCGTCCACAGAGCCGCCGCAGGGCCCGTTGAGCAGGCTTTTGGCGCACCTGACCAGCGGGCAGATGCCCACCGTCGTCGCCAGCACGCAGTTGCCGCACTGCATGCATACCTCGATAAAATGCCCCGGCGTCTCTTCCTTGCCCACGAAAAGCGTGTTCAGCGCCGGATAGACCGGCCTGTCACTGTACATGGCCACCGTCTGCACGCCGAAGGCGCAGCTCATCACCAGTATGGCGTCGGCGGCTTCTATAGCGGCGGCTTCTTCAGCCAAGGCTTCGCGGGTAAGCTCGTCGCAGGCGGTGGGGATAACCATCCAGCCCGTGACCTTCTTGCCCTCCGCCTCCAGCTTCTCCTTCATGGCCAGCACCTCGGCCCGGCCGCCGGTGTGACAGATGGTGGCGCAGGTGCCGCAGCCGATAAGATAGACCTTTTTGGCCTTACCCAAGCTGGGCAGGACTTCCTCCAGCGGTTTTGCCTTGGTTATCGTTATCATAGCCACCCCTAATTCCGGCGGATACGGCGCTCGTATTCGCCTCTGAAATGCTCCAGGCTGTCCGTTACCGGTATCGGAGCCGCCTGCCCCAGCCCACAGAGCGAGCAGAGCTTCATCGTTTCGGCCAGCTCCTCCAGCACTCTGATATCCTTTTTCAGTCCCTCCCCCCTCAAGAACCTCGCCATCGTTTCCACCATGACCTCGGTGCCCTCGCGGCAGGGCGCGCACTTGCCGCAGGACTCCTCGGCCAGAAACTCCATCGTCCTGGCCACTATCTCAACTATATCCCGATTTTGGCCGAAAACGGTGACAGCGCCCGCCCCCAGAACGCTCTCAAAAGACAAGGGGTCGTCTATCATGGTGCAAGGTATAATTCGGCCCGTGGCGCCGCCGATTTGCACCGCCTTGGCGCTCTCAGCCTTCGCCAGCTTCAACAACTCGCTTAAGGGAGCGCCCAGCTCCAGCTCGTAGACGCCGGGCTTTTTCACGTCACCGCTTACCGAAAACACTTTAGTTCCCTGGCTCTTCTCGGTGCCCATTCCGGCGAACCATTGAGCGCCGTTGAGCAGGATGCGGGGGATATTGGTCAGCGTTTCCACGTTATTGATGACAGTAGGCTTGCCCCAAAGGCCACTGGTGGGCGGGAAAGGCGGGCGGTAGCGCACCTCGCCCCTCTTCCCCTCGATGGAGTCCATCAGCGCCGATTCCTCGCCGCAGACATAAGCCCCCGCGCCCTGGCGGATTTCAATGTCGAGGTGCTTTAAGAAGCCCTTCTTTTTGGATTGGGCGATGGCATTTTGCAGTAGAGAGAGCAGGAAGCGGTATTCGGCGCGCAGGTAGATAAAGGCCTTCTTAGCCCCGATAGCGTAGCCGGCGATAGCGATACCCTCGATAAGGCTGAAGGGGTCGCTCTCGATGATATAGCGGTCCTTAAAGGTGCCTACTTCGCCCTCGTCGGCGTTGCAGATAACGTATTTCTCATCGCCCGGTGCTTTGGCGCAAAGCTCCCACTTCAGGCCGCAGGGGAAGCCGGCCCCTCCCCTCCCCCGCAGCCCCGAAGCCTTGACCTCGTTGACGACATCCGCAGCGGGCATCTTGAGCGCTTTCTTTAACGCATTGAAGCCGTCGGCGGCCATGAAGCTGCCGATGTCTTTGGGGTCGATAACCCCGCAGTTCTTTAAGACTACCCGCTTTTCCGGCATCCCGAACCTCACTTATAGCCGCGCAGTATTTTGGCTATCTTCTGCGGCGTCAGGTCGCCGTGGACGTCGCTGTCTATCATCATCGCCGGCGCCTTGTCGCAGGCGCCGATGCAGTTGGTCAGCTCGAAGGAGAACCTGCCGTCGGGCGTGGTCTGGCCGGGCCGGATGCCCAGCTCTTTACGCACGCCGTCGATAATAACCTGGGCGGATTTGAGCAGACAGGGAAGGCTCTTGCAGATGCGGATAACGTGCCTGCCTTTGGGTTTAACGGAGAGGAAAGAGTAGAAGCTGACGACACCGTAGACCTCGCCCAGCGGAAGCCCCAGTGATTCCGCCAGCTCGGTGATGGCCTCCCGTGACACGTGCGTTGACCGGCTCTGGGCTGCTTCCAGCAGCACCAGCAGCTCATCCCGTCCCCCGTTTCGTCCGGCTGACATCTTCCCCCCTCCTCGCACCAGAGATTTAACTAGTTACAACTAAGGGCTTCTCTTTCCTGGTTGCTTTCGTCTCTCTCGGTCGGCTCAACGCCCCGGTCGGACAGTAGGAGATACAAACACCGCAATCACGGCAAACTTCTTTATCTAAGGGCTGGTCGAAGTCAACGATTATCTTGGAGCCGAAGCCGCGGTAGGCAACGGCGAAAACGTCGTGCCCGGCAATCTCGTTGCAGGCGCGCACGCAGCGGCGGCAGAGGATACACTTGGTCAGGTCGCGGTTTATATAGGGGCTGGCGTCTTCTTTGGGGTGATAATGCCTTTTCACCCGGAAGCGGTGCAGCCCCACGTCGAGCTCGGCGGCGATTTTACGCAGCTCGCACATGTTGGCCTTGTCGCACATGTAGCAGGCGCCGCTGTGAGAGGCCAAAAGCAGCTCGACGATAACCCTGCGGCTGGCTAATACTTTGGGGGAATGGGTGTGAACGACCATGCCCTCGCTGATGGGGGTGTGGCAGGCGCCGACCAGCGTCCGCGAGCCTTCCACCTCGACCACGCAGACACGGCAGGCGCCCAGTGGCTTCAGGTCTTCGTGATGGCAGAGCGTGGGTATATCGACGCCGTTGGCCTGCGCCAGCTGGAGAATGGTCTGCCCCCGGCGACCACTCACCTCGGTACCGTTCAACGTTACCCGTATTGCCAAAGCTACCCGCCTCGGTCTATGCCTTCTCTACTCTCACGGCACAGACCTTGTACTCCGGTATTCGGGCTATCGGGTCGAGAACAGGATTGGTCAGCACGTTGGTCGGGCTGTCGGCGAAGTGGAAGGTCATCCAGATGGCGCCCTCCGGGGTAACGTCGGTTACCCAGGCCTTCGCCGTCACCTCGCCGCGCCGCGAGCTGATCTTTATCTTATCGCCGTCGGCGATTCCCAGCGCCGAGGCGTCGTTCGGATTTAGCTGCACCAGCTCTTCGCCCCGCAACTCGTTAAGCCCCTCAACCTGACGGGTCATGCTGGTGTGATAGTGGTAGAGACAGCGCCCCGTGCTCAGAATGAGTGGGTATTTCTTGTCGGGAAGCTCGGCGGGCGGGCGGAACTGTAACGGGATAAAACGCCCCTTGCCCCGAGTGAAGAGCTTGGTATGCAGTATCGGCGTGCCGGGGTGGTCGGGAGTGGGACAGGGCCACTGCAAGCCGATTTTTTCAATGCGTTTGAAGGAGATTCCGCCGTAGCTGGGGGTAAGGCCGGCCAGCTCGTCCATAATCTGGGAAGGGTTCTTGTAGTTGAAGTTATCGTAGCCCATTCTCTGGGCGATCTGGCAGGTAATCAGCCAGTCGGGGCGCGAGTCGCCTACCGGCTCAATGGCCTTGCGCACCCTCTGCACCCGTCGCTCGCTGTTGGTGAAGGTGCCGTCCTTCTCGGCGAAGCTGGCGCCGGGCAACACTACGTCGGCCAGCTCGGCGGTCTCGGTGAGGAAAATCTCCTGTATCACCAGGAAGTCCAGCTTCTTCAGCATCTCCTGGACGTGAGTGGAGTCAGGGTCGGTCACCGCCGGGTTCTCGCCGCTGATGTAAAGCGCTTTGACTTTGCCCTTGCCGCCGGCGGCGGCCTCGAAGACCTCGGTGATAGTCAGCCCCGGTTTATCGGCCACGGGGACGCCCCACCCCTTGGCGAACTTGTCGCGGCTGGCGGCGTCGGCTACGGCCTGGTAGCCGGGATAGACGTTGGGCAAAGCCCCCATGTCGCAGGCGCCCTGGACGTTGTTCTGCCCCCTCAAGGGGTTAACCCCCGAGGATGGCTTGCCCACGTTACCGGTAATCATGGCCAGGTTGGCGGTGCCGATAACGTTTTCGGTGCCGTGGGAGTGCTCAGTGATGCCCAGTGTGTAGAGGATGGCCGCCGGCTTGACGCTGGCGTAGAGCTTGGCGGCGGCGACTATTTTATCTTGCGGCACGCCGGTGATTTTCTCAACGTAGTCGAGGGTATAGACCTCCAGCGACTTCTTGAACTCGTCGAAGTTCTCGCACCTCTCCTTGATGAAATCGAGGTCGGCCATGCCCGCGTCCAGGATGACCTTGGCCATACCCATCAGCAGCGGGATGTCGGTGCCGTGCTTTAATCTCAGCCAGATATCGGCGTAGCGCACGGTGTCCACCTCGCGCGGGTCGATAACGATGAGCTTGGCGCCGTTGCGCACCGCCATCTGCACCTTCATGCCGATGACGGGGTGGGCCTCGGTGGTGTTGGAGCCGACGATAAGCAGGCACTTGGCCTCGCCGATTTCCTTGATGGAATTGGTCATGGCACCGCTGCCGAAGCTTTGCATCAGGCCAGCCACGCTGGGCGCGTGGCAGAGCCGCGCGCAGTGGTCGACGTTATTCGTCTTCAAAACGGCGCGGGCGAACTTTTGCATCAGGTAGTTTTCCTCGTTGGTGCAACGCGCCGAGGAAAGCACGGCCACCTCCTCCGGCTTGAACTTGGCCAGCTTTGCGGCGACCAAGTCCAGGGCCTCGTCCCAGCTCGCCTCGACCAGCTTGCCGTTCTTTTTAATTAGAGGCGTGGTCAGCCGGTCGGGGCTGTTGACGAAGCTGTAGCCGTAGCGCCCCTTGACGCAGAGCAGGCCTTCGTTGGAGGGGTTCTCTTTGCGCCCCCGCGAGCTTATCAGCTTGCCGTCGCGCACGCCCAGATACATACCGCAGCCAACGCCGCAGTAGGTGCAGGTGGTAGCCACTTCTTTTTCGGGGCGCTGGGGAACCTTGGGCATGAGCGCCCCCACCGGGCAGTGCGCCACGCACTCACCGCAGGAAACGCAGTTGGAGTCCATTATCGGCTTGTCGGCGAAGGTGGCAACCTTGCTGTTGAAGCCGCGGTTGACGATGGCCACCGCCCCCACTCCCAGTATCTCCTCGCAGACCCGCACGCACTTGCCGCAGAGGACGCACTTGTCCAGGTCGCGATAGAAGAAAGGGTTGCTGGTATCCACCGGGTAGGTGCGCTCGGTGCGCTTGAAGGGCAACTCGGTGATGCCCAGGTAGTCGACGATGTCCTGCAGCTCGCAGTTGCCGTTCTTGGCGCAGGTGACGCAGCGCTCGGTGACGGCCACGTTGCGCAGGCAGATGTCGAAGGGGCCGCAGCGCTCCCGCCTATGGCAAACCAGGCACTCGCTGGGGTGGTCGGAAAGGAGCAACTCGACGATGGTGCGCCGTATATCGTTGACGGCCTCGGTGTTGGTCTTGACCACCATGCCCTCGGCGGCGGGGGTGGTACAGGCAGTGGGAAAACCGCGCATTTTCTCGATTTCGACGATGCAAAGGCGGCAGCCGCCGTAGGGTTTAAGGTCGGGGTCGGCGCAGAGGGTGGGAATATAGATGCCCGCTGCTTCAGCGGCTTCGAGCACGGTCACGCCCGCCCTGGCTTTGACCTCCTGGCCGTCTATAGTTAGCTTTATTTCATCGGACATAGCTTTTTTCTGCTACTCCTCTCTCTTTTCAAGGTCACATCTCAGGCACCGCCCCGCCTCTTTGACGGCCATCTTCCGGCTCAAAGTCATCTCCACGTCCTCGAAGTTCTTGATTCGCTCTTCGGCCGGCGGGGCCGGTATCTCCACCCGCCACTCTTCTTCGGCTTCTTCCAGAGGCGACATGGCCTCTTCGGGCGGCGCCAGTTTCTCGCTGATGTCTCCTTCTCCGCCCAGGTACTTGTCTATTGAGCTGGCGGCGATTCTGCCGTGGGCGATGGCCTCGATGACCGAAGCCGGTCCCTTGACCACGTCGCCGCCGGCGAAAACGCCTTCTTTGGCCGTGGCCAGCGTGTCGGGGTCGGCGACGATGGTGTTACCCCTCCCCGTCTCCAGCTTAAAGCTGGCGGGCACCACCGGCCTCTGGCCGATAGCGGCGACGATGGTGTCGAAGCTCAAGGTAAACTGCTCGCCCTCGATAGGCTCGGGACGCCGCCGTCCGCTGGCGTCGACATCGCCCAGCTTCATCGCCTGGCAGGTCAGCTCCAGCTTACCGCCTTTAGAAGTTATGCCCTCGGGCGCCGCCAGGAAGCGTATCTGGACGCCCTCCTCGATGGCCCCCTCGATTTCCTCGGCGGCGGCGGGCATCTGCTCGCGGGTACGGCGGTAAACGATGGTGACTTCTTTAGCTCCCAGGCGCAAGGCGGTGCGCGCCGAGTCGATGGCGGCATTGCCGCCGCCGATGACGCCCACGCTCCTGCCTATCTCCACCTTTTCGCCCAGGCTCACCCGCCGCAAAAAGCTCACGCAATCCATCACGCCGGGGCTGTCCTCGCCCTTGACCCCTACCTTGAGGCCTTCATGGGCGCCCACCGCCAGAAAGACGGCGTTAAAGCCCTGTGAGAACAAATCGTCGACGGATTCGACTCTGGTGTTCTTCTTTATGTCAACTCCAACCGCCTCTATCTCAGCGATATCCCGCTGCAAAACGTCCTTGGGCAACCGGTAATCTGGAATGGCCACCCGCATCATGCCCCCCGCCTCGGGCAGGGCCTCGAAGACGGTGACTTCATGCCCCAGCTTGGCCATGTAGAAGGCGGCGGTAAGCCCCGCCGGCCCCGAGCCGACCACGGCCACCTTCTTGCCAGTGGCGGGCAGCCTCTTGGCCTTCTCTTTCCACAGGCCGTTATCGTTATCGGCGGCGAAGCGCTTCAACACGCGTATGCCGATGGCCTCGTCAATGAGACCGCGGCGGCACTTGGCCTCGCAGGGGTGGATGCAAACGTAGCCGCAGACCGAGGGGAAGGGTATCTTTTCCCGTATGACGGCCACCGCCTCGCCCGGCTTGCCCTGAGCGATAAAGCGGATGTAGCGCGGCGCGTCCACGCCCGCGGGACAGGTATGGGTGCAGGGCGCGCTGACCAACCCCTCGCAGACCGCCGCCCGGCAGTGTTTGTTCTTGATATGCTCCTCGTACTCGTCGCGGAAATAGCGCAGCGTGGTCAGCACGGGGTTAGGCGCCGTCTGGCCCAGCCCGCAGAGCGAGCCGGACTTAATCTTCTCGCTTAAATCCTGAAGCAGGTCGAGGTCTTCCATCTTGCCCCGGCCGTGGGTGATGTCATTTAAAATGTCGAGCATCTGCTTCGTCCCCAGCCGGCAGGGCACGCACTTGCCGCAGGACTCGTCCTGGGTGAAGGAAAGGAAGTAGCGGGCGACATCGACGATGCAGGTATCCTCGTCCATGACCACCATGCCCCCCGACCCCACGATGGAGCCGGCCTTGGCCAGCGTCTCGTAGTCGACGGGCTGGTTGACCATGCTGGCGGGCAAACAGCCGCCGGAAGGCCCGCCCGTCTGTACCGCCTTGAACTTCTTGCCGCCGGGTATGCCGCCGCCGATTCCGTAGATAATCTCCTGCAGCGGGTAGCCCATGGGCACCTCGACCAATCCGCTGTTGGCAATCTTGCCCGTTAAAGCGAAAACGGCGGTGCCCTTGCTCTTCTCGGTGCCTATCTTGGCGTACCACTCGGCGCCCTTGGCAATAATGACCGGTATGGTAGCCAGCGATTTTACGTTGTTGATGTTGCTCGGCTTGCCCCAGAGGCCCGATTGCGCCGGGAAGGGCGGGCGCGGGCGGGGCATGCCCCTTTTCCCCTCGATGGAGGCCATCAGCGCCGTTTCCTCACCGCAGACGAAAGCGCCGGCGCCCTCTTTGACGTGGAGGTGGAAGTTGAAGCCGGAGCCGAGTATATTGTCGCCCAGGAACCCCTTGTCCTCGGCCTGCTTGATAGCCAGCCGCACCCTTTGCACCGCCAGCGGGTACTCGGCCCTGATGTAGATATAGCCCTCGGAGGCGCCGATAGCGTAGGCGGCGATGGTCATCCCCTCGATAACGGTGTGGGGGTCGCCCTCCATGGTACTGCGGTCCATGAACGCCCCGGGGTCGCCCTCGTCGGCGTTGCATATCATGTATTTCTGGTCGCTCTCAGCCCTGGCGCAGAACTCCCACTTCTGTCCCGTGGAAAAACCGGCGCCTCCCCTGCCCCGCAGCCCCGACGCCTTGACCTCGTCGATAACCTGCTGCGGCGTCATACCTTCAAGCACCTTGCGCAGGGAATCGTAGCCGCCGGTCTTGATGTAGTCCTCGATTCTTTCCGGGTTAATCACGCCGCAGTTGCGCAGTATGATACGCGTCTGGCGGCTGTAAAAGGGCACGTCCTTGTGACGGGGTATCGCCTCGTCGGTGACCGGGTCGTGGTAAAAGAGACGCGCCACCGGCTTGCCGTCGCGCAAATGTGACTGGACGATTTCGGGAACGTCTTCGACGGTGACCTTGGTGTAGAAGATACCCTCGGGCTCGACGACGGCGATAGGCCCCTGCTGGCAAAAGCCGTGGCAGCCGGTAAAGTCCACCTTCGTCCCTTTGAGCTTGAGCCGGGCCACCTCTTTTTCCAGGGCTTCCCTGATTTCGAACGCCTTGCCGGAAACGCACCCCGTCCCGTGACAGACGAGTATGGTTTGCTCTTTATCCGCCTGGCTAGCTGGCTTTTGCTTCGACACCAAGTACCTCCGCAGCTTTCTTAGTCGTCATCTGACCGTGAGTCTCGTTATCTACTCTCATCGTCGGCGCTAGAGCGCAGGCCCCGATGCAAGCTACCGTCTCCAGGCTGTATTCCATGTCCTCGGTAGTCTCGCCGGGCTTAATGCCCAGCCGCCGTTCAATCTCGCGCAGGATACGCGCCCCACCCCTCACGTGGCAGGCCGTACCGCGGCAAACCACAATCTTGTGACGCCCGGTGGGGTTCAGCTTGAACTGGGCGTAAAAAGTACTAACCCCGAAAACGGTGCTTTCGGGCAACCGCAGATGCTTGGCGATACGCTGCATCGCCTCGGCGGGCAGGTAGCCGAACTTCTCCTGGGCCGCCTGCAGTATGGGGATAAGATTGCTCTTGTCCTGGCTGAAGTCAGCGACGATTTTCTCTGATTCTTTAGCTATGTCTGGTTTCAGTGGCACACTCATTTCAATCCTTCTTTCGACAGTATGACTAGCCTCCAGGCTATTCTTTCACACAAGACGTTGATGTCCTCGATGGACAGGTAGTCAGTCACGGTAGCATCGAAGAGGATGCTGCCGTCAGGGGGAAACTCCTCGTCGCCCTTCCAGAGGACAAAGGTTATCGGCACCCGCTTGAAGGCGCCTATGGTCACGGCAACGTCGCCGTAATCGGCTTTGGTTCCGCCCAGCGTTTTGGCGGCGGCCAGCATTTTAGCCGGCTCTTTAGCGAAGTTATCCAGCAGCGGCTTTATCGCCCGCTTGTGAAAGGTGCGAAAATAGACGATGCCCTCGGGCAGCTCTTTATAAGCGATTGACCTACCCGCCAAGGGCGTGCCTTTGGCCTGGATAAAATAGTGCAGCAGCAGGATTTTATCCTTCAGCGGCACTTCTTCGTCGCTGCCGGCGGCGGAGATTTCGACTTCGGGTAAAACGATGCGGTAGCGGCGGTTCAGGTAGTCCAGGCCGATTACGGTGCGTCCGCCTTCGCTTTCGCAATCGGCGCCGCTGTTAAGGCACTGCGGCTTAACATCGCCCGTCCCCGCTAAATTCCGGCGGGCAATCTTGTAGGCGAGGTCATAGCCATATTCGTCCTTCTTTTCTTCAGTCGTTGCCACTAGCCCGTTTTTCATGCTGTAATCGGGTAAATTATAGTCCCGCCGCCTCCACCACCAGGGGCACTTTCTTCTCCCAGCCGATAGCCATGATATGCACCCCCTGGCACATATCCTTGAGCTCTTTGATTAAATCAGCGGCGATGGAAATCCCCATCTGGACTTTGTCCTCGGCGGTGGTCATCTTCTCGATGAGAGGGTCGGGCACGAAAACGCCGGAGACGTTCTTGTTCATAAACCTGGCCAGACCCGCCGACTTGAGGGGGATAATGCCGGCCAGCACGGGCACGCCGAACTGCCCCGCCCGCTTCATGAACTTGGCGAAGGCGGCGGGGTCGTATATCGCCTGCGTCTGGAAGAATTTAGCGCCGGCCTTGATTTTCTTTTCCATCTTTATCAGCTGTAATTCACGGGCGGCTTCGGTGTCCGCCCCTGGATTGACCACCGCCCCGGGGAAAAAGCTGGGTTTGCCTTTAAGCTCGTTGCCCTGCATGTCGAAGCCCTCGTTGAGCTTGTTTATCGTCCAGAGTAACTGCACCGAGTCCAGGTCGAAGACGGGCTTGGCTTCAGGATGGTCGCCGAGCACGGGCAGGTCGCCGGTGATGGATAGCACGTTGTCGATACCGAGCACGGCGGCGCCCAGCAGGTCGGATTGCAAAGCCAGCCGGTTGCGGTCGCGGCAGGTCATCTGCAGCACCGGCTCCAGCCCCTTCGTCTTTATCAGGTGGCAGACCGCCAGCGAGCCCAGCCTCATCACCGAGCTTTGCTGGTCGGTAACGTTAGCCGCATCCACCTTGCCCTTGAGTACCTCGGCCGCCTCCATCAGCTCGGTGGTATCGGTGCCTTTGAGCGGCCCCACCTCGGCGGTGATAACGAATTTACCCTTATCGAATAATGGCTTCAGGCTCATCTGGCTCTTCCCTTCTAAATTGCTAAAAGTTCTAAGCCGTGGATACGGCCTCTATTATACACGATACCGCCCTTCCGGGGTAAGGTGTTTATAACTCAAGCCAGGAATGGGAATAAAGCGCCTCGCCGGTGATAACTTTGACCGTCTTGGCGTATTTTACCGTCTCGCCGTCCAGAGAAGCCAGGTCAACGGCCTCGCCGTCCATTACCTTGTGCACCACGGAAACGATTTCCGGCCGCTGGCCGCGGGCGATGGCAATCAACTCGCCGTCGAAAGCGTCGACGATGGCCGAATAAAGCCCGTGCCTCATCAGCATTATCAGACAGGTGCGGTTGAGATAAGGCCTCAAATTGTTGGGCGTGCCGTTGGAGATATTGGAAAGCCCCACCGTCGATTTACAATCAGGGGCGATGTCGCCCAGCATGGCCATGAACTCGAAGCAAGCCTTGAGCTGGTTTATCTCCACCGAAACCGGGGTCAGGATGGGGTCAATCCAGATATCCTCGTTGGCAATACCCGCCTCGTTGGCCCGGTAGAGCAGGTCGACGGCCAGCATGGCGCGCTCGTTGGCGTCGCGGGGCATTCCCTCCGTCCCCCAGAGCAACCCTATCATGTAGGCATTATACTGGCCGACGAAAGGCAGCTCCGCTTCCAGCCGGTCGGGCTGTAAAGAGATGGAGTTAATCAGCGCCTTATTTTTAGCCGCTTTAAGCCCCGCCTCCATGGCCACCGGGTTGGTCGTGTCCAGAGATAAGGGCTTGTCGGTAACCGCCTGCGCCGTCTCCACCACCCATTGCATCATCTCGTCGCCCGCCTTGCGGGCGGGCCCGATATTGAGGTCGATGTAATCGATGCCGGCCTCGGTCTCAGCCCTGGCCATTTCCTGTATGGGGCCCGCGTTACGCTCTTTCATGGCCGGACCCAGAGTTTGCGACATTATGTTAAGATTTTCGCCGATGAGGATCATTCTTTAACCTCCTAAAAGGACCTCTCGGTTTGGCTATTTACGGCTGCCAGGATTTAAGGTAAGCCGGGATGTTCGAGCCCTCGCGGGGGCCCACCATTACCTCCCAGCCGTCCAGTTCCTCTTCCAGCCCGCCGCTTTCGGGAGCGGCGTAGCCGGGAATGACCAGCTTGTGGTGCTTGACCATGTCGGCGATGCCGCACTTTTTAACGAAGGGGGCGATGACGTCGGCGACGAACTTGCCCGCCGCCCAGGCCGTCATCACGGAAAGCCCTTCGGTGTCCTTGACCAGCAGGTAGCTGGGAATCTTGCTCGCCTCCACCTCTCCGGAGACGATGAAATAGGTCAGCGAGAAGTTGGAAGTAATCAGCACCGGCGACTGGTCGGTAGGTTTGCCGATTTCATAGATGCCCTCTTTAGTCGCCAGCGGTCTTTGCGGGTCGGTGTAGATGTTCAACCTCTCCACCAGCAGCGGGAAGAGGCTCTCCCCCTGGAAATCGGAAAGGACGATGATGCCGCCGTACTTAGCCACGAACATGGCGGCGATAACCGCCTCTTTCATCGGGTTGTCGGTCATCTCGGCGGGGAAAACGATGGTGGGAAAACCCAGCGGGCGGAACTTCTTGGCCAGCGCTGCGCCCCGGATGACTATCTGATCCTGAAAAGCCTGCTTCAGGCCGCGCGCCCCGGAATCGATAACCAGTTCTTTTACCCCGGCGGTGTTGAGCTTGGCGGTCAGCTCGGCCAGCTTCTCCACGCTCTCGGCTTTGGCCGCCAGCGGGCAGGAGTTCTCCTTGGCCAGCGCCGCCATCTTTTCCTGGTTGGCTTCGGTGGCCGCGTAGAGCAAGGGCTTGCGGTCAGCGCAGTCGGCCAGACCCGCCGCCATGACCTCGGGATTATCGCTCATCAGGATGATGCCGCCGTCGGTCTTCTCCTTCACCTTGGCCGCCACCGCCTTGAAGCGGGCGGCGTCGGCCCCCGCCTTCACCGCCACCAGGTCGGGGCGGAGCAAAAGCCCGATGCGCTCGTACTGTAACTCGTTGAAACGCTTCAGCCTGGCCTCGATTTCGTCGTCGGCCATGCCGGCGTCGACGAGAATAGCTATCCCCGGCTGGTTCTCGAACCGCTTTTCGTGGCGGAACATAACCGTCTCGCCGCCGACCTTGAGCACCCGGTCGCCCGCGCCGATAGTAACCGGGATAATGGGCGGCGCCGAGGCCTCCGACAATTTAGCCTTGGATTCCTCGGAAACATGGGGGCAAAGGGAAAGCTCGGCTTTGCCCGCCGCCAGTTTCATGGCGAAGGCAAGGCAGGTCGGCTCCCCGCAGTCCTTACAGTTAGTCTTGGGCAGTAACTTGAATATCTCGATTCCGGTAAGCGCCATAGCCTACATTCTCCTTTCCCGGACGGTTGTTTTGTCTAACCCAGTATCGGGTCCATGTTCAGGGCGGGGTGACCCTTTTCCTGCAGGAAGGGCAAAATCTCTTCCTCGGTCACGCCCACCGACTCGTCGGCAATCATGTCGGGCAGTTCGGGGATGCCGATTTCCTCAGCCCGGGCCTTGAGCCGTTCGCCGATTTCTTCTTTAAGCGACTTGGGCATCCAGACGATGCGCTGGATACCGCCGTCGCCGCTGATAAACTTCCTCTGGCAGGTATTGTACTTGCCGTGACCGACAAAGCCCGGCGTGCTCAAACCGCCGCCGATAGTACCGGCCAGCGTGGTGAACTTCATGCCGCAGGGCGTCTCGCCGGTGTACTCGCGGTTGACCGTCATCACCCCGTTGCACATGGGCAGTATGGCGGCGATACACTCGCAGCAGCCGCAGGTAGTCATCGGGTCGTTGACTATGCTGTAGAAGTTATAGTGGTCGATTTTACCCCGCGAGGCTTTGAGCACGAAGTCGTTGACCCCCTTCCATTGCCCCATCTTGGCGTCGAGGGTCTCCCCCTTCTCCACGGGCTGGTTGGGGCCGGTGGGGTTAATCTCGTAGGAAGCCTTGCAGTCCATCCAGTTGTAGGAGCCGCAAAGCCCCGTTCGCTCCGGACTGATAACGCAGACGTGGCTGGGAGCGAACGACTGGCAAAGGGTGCAGGAGTAGTAGGTGTCGGTGGTCTCGTCGGTCATGCCCTCGATGCGGGCGTCGCGCTTGTGATAGACATCCCGCGCCTTCTCCTCCACCTCATTGACCTTACCTTCCTCGGTATAGAGCTTGACCTGTATCTTATCGAAGATACGGCCGAAGTCCTGGTGTAATTTAGCGTGCAGAATATCGCCGATGTGTTGCAGCTTGAAGCCTTTTTCCACCGCCTGCTTGGCGATGCGTATCCAGGCGATATCGCGCTGCCCGATGTGCATCACCCCCTGGGCGTAGTTGATGAGGTGATGTATCTGGCGCTCCAGAATAGGCTCGAAGTCGTCCTGCATTTCCCGGCCCGCCACCTCAACGGCGATGGCGAAAGGCAAGCGAGAACCGGGCTCGATGTCGCTCAACTCCGGCCCGATGACCTCCACCTTGCCGTCCTCCACCTCTTCCATGCGCTTGGTGGTCACCCATTCCACCATGGGCGTCCGCCCGCCGCCGCACTCCAGGTAGATGTCCTCGCCGCGCACCCTCTCCCCCTCGAAAGCGGGCCCGTAGGCGACGGGTACGGGCACCTCGGCCACGGTGACCTTGAGCCCTCTCACCTCCACTGCCTTGGCTACCAGCTGGTCGTGGGGGATATTGGAGACGACGTGCTCGTAGGTGCAAATGCCCGTGGGCAAAACCTCGGGTATGGGGGTGTCGGCGATAACCGGGAAGCCCCAGTTAATGGCGCCGGCGGCGTTGGCGTACCACTCGTCGGTGACGTAGCCCATAGGCAGTACGAAAGCGAAAATTCTATCTTTGTTATAGATTAATATCTTGCGGTAGTTGCCGGGCTCGATGCCGCCGAAGGACATGGCCGCTCTGGTGGCGAAGCCCATGGCGAAGACGGCGGCGCTGATATCGGGGCCGAAGGAAACCAGCCGCGTCGGCCAGCCGATTTGCACTCCCTGCTCAACCAGCTGCTCGGAGAAACGCTTGCCGTTATACTCGGAAGCCATGAAGACGTAGAGGTTCTTCTGCTGCAGCTCCTGGGCGATACTGGCCGCAATTTCGCTGGTGGGAGCCGCGCCGACGATGGCGGCGAAACCGGGGGCGGTGCCGTCCACGAACTCGACGCCCCGCTTGCGCAGGATAACGTCGTCGGCGGCGCCCAGCCAGATGTTGCCCTCGACGGGGTCTTCCGTCTTGGTATAGAAATCGGGTGTTTCCAAGTAGCGGATAGCCTCGGAAAGCTCCTCGGCGAAGAGGGTGGCCATACCGGCGTCTAGGGCCGGCGCCAGGTAGGGCAAGGGGTGAACCTCCCTTACCGGCGGCGGTAACAGGGACTTACAGCGTTTGAGCACGGGCTCCATGTCGCCCAGCTTTTCCACCTTGTCCCCCAGCATGCCGTATATTACCGGCAGGTAGTAGGCGGTGTTGGGGAAGCCCACCGGTTCGTTGGCCCCCCACTTCTCCATAGCCTCCTGCCATTTTTTATCCACCCGCTCCACAATCTTGTGCGCTCCTCTGATGGCGGCTGATGCGATTATCTTAGACATACTCTAAAAGCCCTCCCTTATCTTTATGGTGGCTAAACCGCGTCCAGTTCCCTTCTCATATCCATATCGTAGAGCACGCGCTCGCGGGCTTGGTCGATACCCAGCGCCTTGCGCTTCTTGTCGATATGGGCAATCATGAGGTGGGCGGCTCGAATCGGGTCGGGCTCGAAAGCCCACATGCCACCCAGCATCTCCTCCATGTCTTTGAACAGGTAATCGGTCACTTCCTTGCTGCCCGTGGTGGGCCAGGTGACGCCGAATACGGTGTAGACGCCCGAGGCGACGAAATACTGCCCGATGGAGATGGCTTTCTCGCTCATCCACTCGGGAGCGGCGCCGGCCACGGGCAGGTCGCTGATGTCGTCGCCCAACCCGCCGTCTTTGACCATGGCGGTGGCGGCGATGAGAATACGGCTGTTATCCACGCAGGAGCCCATGTGCAGCACGGGCGGTATGCCCACCGTCTCGCAGACCTCGGCCAAGCCTTTTCCGGCGAATTTCTGGGCGGCTTCGGGCAGCAGCAGGCCGGCCTCGGCGCAGGCGATGGCGTTACAGCCGGTGGTAATCACCAGCACGTCGTTCTTTATCAGCTCCTTGACCATGTTGATGTGGGCCTCGTTGTGCTTGGTGCGGGCGTTGTTACAGCCGACGACGCCGGCCACGCCCCTTATCCGCCCGTTGATGATGTTATCGTTGAGCGGGCGGTAGGAAGCGCGGAACATGCCGCCCAGCAGGTAGTTGATGGTCTCGTGGCTGAAACCGGCAATCTGGTCGGTCTTGTTATCGGGGATATGGATGTTCCCCTTGCGGTTGGGGAAGTTATCGATAGCCGTTTTCACGATGGCGCGCGCCGATTTGAGGGCGTCGTGCTCGTCGAACTCGATGTGGGTGGCGCCCGTAATCTTGGCCTTGGGCGAGGTGGTGATAATCTTGGTGTGGTAGCACTCAGCGACGGTCTGTATGGACTGCATGATGCACTGTACGTCCACCACCATAGCGTCCACGGCGCCGGTGACGATGGCCAGCTCCTGCTGCAGGAAATTGCCGGCGATGGGTACGCCGTGGCGCATCAGTATCTCGTTGGCGGTGCAGCACATGCCGGAGAGGTTGATGCCCTTGGCGCCCTTGGCCTCGGCCAGCTTTATCATCTCCGGCTCCTGGGCGGCGGCGACGATCATCTCGGAAAGCAGCGGCTCGTGGCCGTGAATGATGATGTTGACCTCGTCCTCCTCCAGAGCGCCCAGATTGGCCTGGCCCAGTATCGGGGCCGGCGTGCCGAAGAGGATGTCCTGGAGCTCGGTAGCCAGCAGGCTGCCGCCCCACCCGTCCCCGATGGACGCCCTGACGCCCTGCATGAGCAGGCTCTTGTAGTCCTGGTCGACGCCGATATGGGTGCGGTGCATGATTTCCACGATTTCGCGGTCGATGCCGCGCGGCGCCACGCCCAGCTTGCGCCATAACTCCTGGCGCTTCAAGGGCGCTTTACGCAGCGTTAGCAACTCGCCCTCCTGTTTGCCGTACTCGCCGAGGGCAATCTCGCCGATATCGGCGGCAATCTCGTTATTGGTACGGTCGCCGATTTCGACGCCCAGGTCGAGGGCTACCTGGAGCAGCTTCTGCTCGTCTTTTATCTCGTAGCCCGGCGCTTCTCCTCTGGCCACGGCCAGGAAAAGCTCGGCGACGCCGCGTCCGTGGTCGGAGTGAGCCGCCGCCCCTCCCGCCACCATACGGATGAAGTTGCGGGCGGCGATGGTCTCGGCGGTGGCGCCGCAAACGCCTCTCCGTTTCTGTTTCTCCTCGGGCGTTTCCTCCTTCCCCTTGGGCAGCGGTACCCGGCAGGGCCCCATGCCGCAATGCTTGCAGCAACTGCCCACCGAACCTATGGGGCAGGCTTTGAGGGTATCGGCACGGTCGAAGGTGGTATTAACACCGTCCTTGGCCGCCTTTTCTATCAGCTCGAGGGTACCCTGGTCGATACTCTTGGTTTCTTTCTCTTCT
Organism: Dehalococcoidia bacterium; assembly: GCA_050123275.1. Classification (GTDB taxonomy): domain Bacteria; phylum Chloroflexota; class Dehalococcoidia; order Dehalococcoidales; family BS750m-G39; genus E44-bin88. The sequence goes on along the minus strand of JASFHK010000004.1, from coordinate 95,955 downwards.
GCCATTCTCTCAATCCCCCCTTAATTATTTACCCGGCTGCGGTCAGCTCCGCTATCGTCTCCCTAACCAGCTCGATGGCTTCGGGATGTCTCATAATCATCACGTCTCCCCCCGCCAGCAGCAGCACCACGGCCGACATCGCCTCGAGCAGGATGCCCCGCTTCTTGGCGTCGCCGAGCTTGGGGTCTTCGGCGGTGGGGATATGGACTTCTTTTGTCTTCCAGGCTTCTTTGGATATATTGCAGATAAGCGGGAACTGCAGCTTTTCGTCCTGCTGCGTCAGTCCCGCCATCCTCATTCTCTCCATTACCGAGTAGCAGTACTCGATGCCGTAGCCGATACAGCTCACGGTGGGGTCCATGATGACCTTGTTTTCGGGCACGCCCAGATTGCCCAGCAGTATGTTGAGCTGCTTGGCCAGGTTGATGTCTATCGGCGATGAGGAAATCACGGTATGCTGGTAGCCGATGGCGGCGGCGCCGATTTTCTTGTAGTCGCCTTCCTCCAGCGGCCCCAGAATCAGGTTCTTGCCCTGGCAGATCTCGGCTACCTGCCGCAAAACCTCGGTGTCCTTGTCGTGGTTAGCCGTCCCCCAGACGATAAGGGGAACGTCGATGGCGTCGGCCACCTTTTTCACCACGGCGGCGGCTTCCTCGGCGGGGCGGTCCTGGCCGTTGGGGTCGGTGCTGATAAGCTGCAGGCATATCATCTCGGCACCGTAATCGTCGATGCATTTCCTGGCCCAGGCCACCGGGTCGTCGGTCACCCCCTGGAAAGGCTCCAGCGCGGCGGGCGCCCAGCCTTCAGGAGGCATATCCCAGACCTCCATGGCGATGCGGGGCTTGCGCGGCATCTCCCCTTCGAAAAGATAGAACGGGTAACAGCTTTCCCCGCCGACGGTTACCGCCTTATCGCCATTGCCCAGTGTCATCTCTTTAACTTTGCCGCTGTAGGCTGTCTTGGGGACTTCAAAAGCCATTATTATCCCTCCTTAAAATCAGGCCGGATTCTTTCGTTTCTCGCTGCCGAACCACTCGTCGCTGTAGAAATAGCGTTCGCCGCTCTGGAGGTATTTCAGCCTCTCCTCGCGGCTGTCCAGCTTTTGCCGCCACCTGCCCACGTCCTCCCCTTCCGGTTTTCCCGGCTCGTAGGTAGCTCCCAGCATCTCCACCTCATCCCTTCCCGGCGCCTTGGTTTTATCTATCTTGTATTCCATATTGCCTCCTAAGTTAAGCCCGCGGCTACCTTGGCCGCCCTGACCGTATTCATCATGAGCATGGTTATCGTCATCGGCCCCACCCCACCCGGGACCGGGGTGATGGCCGCCGCTTTCTCCTTGACCGTTTCGAAATCGACGTCGCCGGCCAGTATGCGCTTGCCCTCGGCGGTGCGCCCGATTTCGTTGACGCCGACGTCGATAACGACCACGCCGTCCTTAACCATGTCGGCGGTGACGTACTTGGGACGCCCCGCGGCCACGACGAGGATGTCGGCGCGCCTGGTGTGAAAGGGAATATCGCGGGTCTTGGTGTGGCAGACGGTGACGGTGGCGTTAGCCCCCGGCGCCTTCTGCAACAGTATGTTGGCGATAGGCTTGCCCACGATATTGCTCCGCCCCACCACGACGACCTCGGCACCCTCGATTTTGGTGCCGGAACGGATAAGCAGTTGCTGGATGCCGGCGGGGGTGCAGGGCATATAGTCGGGCTCGCCGATCATCAGCTTGCCCACGTTAACCGGGTGAAAGCCGTCCACGTCCTTCTTGGGGTCGATGGCGTAGAGGACTTCCTCTTCGTTGAGGTGTTTGGGCAAAGGCAATTGGACTAAAATGCCGTTAATCTTGGGGTCTTTGTTCAGCTTGTCGACGAGCTTGAGCAAGTCCTCCTGCTTGGTATCCTCCGGGAGGTCGTAGCGCTCCGAGTAGATGCCCAGCTCTTTCGAGGTCTTCTCCTTAGCGCCGACGTAAACCTGTGAGGCAGGGTCGGCGCCGACCAGGACGGTTACCAGACCGGGCACCACGTTGTGCTTCGCCTTGAGCTCGGCGATTTCCTTTTTCAGCTCCTCGCGAATCTCCCTGGCGACCTCGGCGCCCTTAATCAGTTTGGCTGTCATGGCTTACTCCTTTCCGTCAATGAGCTTGTTCATCAAGTCGCCGATGGCTCGAACCGCTTTCGAGCTGTCGGGCAATTGGAGCAGCGGCTTCATCTGAATGTCGTAGTTAACCAGTTCCTCGTCGTTGGGAATAACGGCGGCGGGCTCCAGGCCCAGCCTTTCCAGTTCCCCGGATACCATGGGGTCGAGCCCGTCGGGAACCTGGTTGATAATCACCGACTGGCGCTTGACGATGAGTTTCAGCTCGTCCACCAGCTCGATGATACGGGCGATGGTGCGCACCCCCTTCACGGTGTGGTCGGAAACGATGAGCAGTTCGTCAACGTCCTGGGTGGTGCGCCGCGAAAGGTGCTCCATCCCCGCCTCGTTGTCCATGACCATGTAGGGATAGTTGCCCGCCATGCTGTCGGCGAACTTCCTCAAAATGACGTTGGGGTAACAGTAACAGTCGGGCCCCTCCCCCCTGCCCATCGTTATCAGGTCCAGGCCCTTCGTCTCGACGATGGTGCCGTTCAGCTTCACGTCGAGGTAGGCTTCCTTGGTCATGCCGGGGGGAAGGTTTATCTTCTCCTCGTTGAAAGAGGCTATCAGCCTGCCGACGGTCTGTTTTATGTCAAGTCCAAGGCTCTCCCCTAGATTGGCGTTGGGGTCGGCGTCGACGGCCAGCACCGGGCCCGTCCCCTTCTTCATCAGGTAGCGAATAACCAGGCTGGCCAGCGACGTCTTGCCGCTGCCGCCCTTGCCGGCTACAGCGATATTAAAGCTCAATAGTGCCTCCGTTCTAGAATAATCCGGTAACTTTACCCGTGTTCACGTCGATATCTACTTTTCTAAAGGCCGGGCTGGAGCTGGTCCCCGGCATCAGGCTGATGGTACCCGCCATCGGGCAGAGGAACTTGGCCCCGGAGTAGATGAGCACGTCGCGGATGGGCAACGTCCAGCCCTTGGGCACGCCCTTGAGGGCGGGGTCGTGGCTCAAAGAGAGGTGTGTCTTGACCATCATGGTGGCGTACTCGTCGTATTGAGGGTCGGCTTCGAATTTCTTGGCTTTGGCTTCCGCCTCGGCAGTCCAGGCAACGCCGTCGGCGCCGTAGACCTCCTTGGCTATGGTGGCTACGCGTTCGCGCAGCTTCATCTCGTTGGGATAGAGGAACTTGAACTCGTTCTCTTCATCACAGGCGTCCTTAACGGCGTCGGCCAGTTCCAGGGCGCCGTCGCCGCCGTCGGCCCAGTGCGTAGAAACGGCGCAACGCGCGCCGGCGGCTTCCGCCGCTTTCTTTACCAAGGCAATCTCGGCCTTGGTATCAGTGTGGAAGCAGTTAATGCAGACCACCGGGTTGATGCCCGACTTGCGGATAACTTTGATGAGGTGGAGCATGTTGGGCAACCCCTTTTCCACCAGACCCAGGTTCTCTTTGGTATATTCTTCGGGCAAAGCGATGCCCGCCACCACCTTGGGACCGCCGCCATGCATCTTGAGAGCCCTGATAGTGGTCGTCAGAACCGAAACGTGGGGTTTGAGTCCACTGTAGCGGCATTTCACGTTCCAGAACTTCTCAAAGCCGATATCGGCGGCGAACCCGCTCTCGGTGATATGGTAATCGAACATCTTGAGGCCGATGCGGTCGGCGATAATGGATGACTGCCCCACGGCGATGTTGGCGAAAGGCCCCGCGTGCACCATGCAGGGCTGATACTCGACGGTGCACATCAGGGTGGGGTTAATGGTGTTGCGCATCCAGGCGGACATGGCGCCGCCCACCCTAAGGTCGCCGGTAGTGATGGGCTTGCCCTTCTTGTCGTAGGCAACGGTAACTTTATCCATTCTCCGGCGCAGGTCGGCCAGGTCGGTGACGATGGAGAGCATGGCCATCAGCTCGGAGCTGACGGCGATACCGAACTTGGACTGCATGGTGTAACCGTCCATGCGCCCGCCCAGCCCGATGACGATATTGCGCAGGCTCTGGGCGCAGAAGTCCATAATCCAGCCCATCTCCACGCGCGTGGGGTCGATATTGAGGCGCTTCATCTTGGTGAGCCTGTCCAGCTGCTCGTCGTCGTAGTTGCGCTCGTGCTGCATGCGGGAAGTCAGCGCCACCATGGCCAGGTTGTGGGCGTTCATAATGTCGTTGATATCGCCGGTGAGGCCCAGCGAAAACTCGGTCATGGGGATAAGCAAAGCGTTGCCGCCCCCCGCCGCCGTGCCCTTGATGTTCATGGTGGGCCCGCCCGAAGGCTGCCTCAAGGCGCCGCCGACGTTAAGCCCCCGCTTACCCATGCCTTCCATAAGGCCGCAGGAGGTAGTGCTCTTGCCCTCGCCCAGCGGCGTGGGGGTTATGGCCGTGACCTCGATGTACTTGCCGTCCTTTTTCGCTTTAAGGCGGTCGATGATTTTCATGAAGTCGAGCTTGCACAAGCGTCCGTAGGGAATAATCTCGTCTTTTTGCAGGTTGAGCTTCTCTCCCCACTCTTCGGGGGTGGGCATGTTCTCCTCAGCCGCCTCCGAAATCTGCCAGTCCTTTAGTTTGACTGCATCGTAAGCCACGTTAACCTCCTCTTTTGGTTCTAACTTTCGGCCTTTCTTAGCTTGTCCGGCGACTTAACCGCGGACAACAGAGCCTTGTATATGTTGCGAACTTCACCAGCCACTTTGGGGCTGGCCTCGAGAAGGGGCAGATTGGCCAGGTCGGCGTCAATCAAGGCCTGGTCGTAAGGAATAAAACCGAGAAACTTGAAATCGGGTAAGCTGGAGATAATGAACTCTCTTTCAGTCTGGCTGCGCACCTTGTTGGCCACGGCGGCCAGGTTGTTGAGACCGATTTCCTTGGCCAGAACGGCGATTCTCTGGGCGGTCTCGATGCTGCGCCGCCCCGGTTCCACCACCACGATGAGGATATCGACGGCGTTGGCCGTGGCCCGGCCCAGATGCTCGATGCCGGCTTCCATATCCAGGATAACGACTTCGTCGCGGGCGATGAGCAGGTGGCTCATCAGCGCCTTGAGCAGCGCGTTTTCGGGGCAATAGCAGCCGGTGCCACCCTGCTTGACCCGCCCCATCACCATCACCCGCACGCCGTTATGCTTCCGGGAATACTTTTCGGGCAGGTCGTCCACCTTGGGATTCAGCTTGAAAAAAAGGGTCTTTTTCCCCGAGGGCACGCCGGTGCGCTCTTCGACGAGCTCTTTCATGTCGGAGATAGGCATTATTGTCTCGGCATCGGGGACGCCGAGAGCGGATGCCAGATTGGCATCGGGGTCGGCATCGATGGCTAAAACACTGTATCCGGCTTCAGCGAAGGTCCGGGAAAGGAGAGAGGCTAGTAAAGTCTTCCCCACTCCACCCTTTCCGCTTATAGCAATCTTCATCAATAACCTGTTCTTACCACAATAAAGCTGAGACTTTAAAAGGAAAAGTGCTCAGCTCCAACCGCTAGTTTTAACCGGAACGCCCAAGATTTAGTTTAGCCCACTCCGGAATATAAGTCAAGCAAATGCAGCTTTAAAAAAGCGGATTCGACTTAGGGCAATTCACCTAAACCTTTTGAATGATGGGGTTTATCGGTTAAGGGTAGCCCGTGAGGCTTAATCTCCCCCGCTCTCTCGCTCTCCGATTAGCTTTTCGCCGTATTCCAGCAGTACTTTGGTACGCTCCGGGGACACTTTTTTCGATTCCAGGTAGGCTTTGAGCGCCCGGACGGGGGTTATCTCCTCCGCGGTTCCTTTCTCGTCCAGCCTCACCCGCGTCTGACGCCTGATTTCCTTGGCCACGGTGAAGTTATAGGCCTCTTTGAGCGCCTCCCTGATTTCGCCGTCCCGTACCTGCCCTTCCAGCTCGGCGGGCAGACTGAGATGGAAGCGCACGATATCGTCTTTGATATCGTCTTGCTGTTCGGCAATAGCCTTGAGAGCGGTAGAGGTGGGCTCGATATCGTCGGGTTCGATATTAACCTTGATGGTAACGAAGCGGCGGCCTTGTAACGGATGAAATTCGTAGTTGACCTGCCTTTGTCCCGTATCGCCGGGCGTGATTTCGACCACATAAAAGCCCTTCTCGTCATCAGCCTCGCCGAAGTCGAGCCTTTCCAGGCTGCCGGCATAGACCACGGGCGGCTTCTCCTGCAAAACCTGGTGCTTGTGGATGTGACCTAAAGCGATATAGTCGAAGGCGGGATTAGCCAGATTGCTCACCATCAGAGCGTGCTCCTGCCCGATGGTCATCGCGCTTTCCGAGCCTACCTTGGCGCCGGTCACCCAGACGTGCGCCGCCAGCACGGCGGGCAACGACGGGTCCAGTTCGGCGGCTTTAGCGCTAACGACATCGGTCATCGCCTCCTGCATCTTCTGGTTCAGCTCCTCGAAGGTCAGGTTCTTACTATCATCCTTACTCAACAGGGCGCTGCGCCGCAGCCAGGGCAGGGAAACGATTTGGATGTCCCCGCTTTTGGTATGGAGACGGGTGACTTCGGGGCGGTTGGAAACGTATACGTTTTTTACCGTCAGCGTGTCGAAAATCTCGGTGGTGGTGGCTTTGCCGATGGCGTTGGGCAGGTCGTGGTTGCCGATGAGCAGAAAAATGGGTATATCGTTCTCGGAGAGGCGATTGATGCGCCGGGCGAACTCGCGCTGCTGGGTCTGGGTCGGCTCGCGGCTCTTGTAGGCGTCGCCACAGAAGAGAACGAGGTCTATCTTATTCTCGATGGCATAGTCGACCAGCCGGTCTAAAGCCTTGAGGAAGTCGCCCAGCCGCGTGGAAAGCCCCGTGGCCGGGTCGATGCGCCCGTAGGTCTCGACGCCGAGATGCAAATCGGCGAAATGGATGATTTTCAAACCCCACCTCCTGTATCCCCACTCATTTACAGTCCGAAAGCTTATAGCCCGGTTTCTTGACCAGCGTCGCCTCTTTTTCGATGATATCGGGCCGGTAGACCTGTTCCGCCCAGTCCTCGGCGACAATCTCCTCGACGGCCACCGAAACCGTTTCCTGGCCGCACTGGGCGATGCTGGTGACGCAATTCGTAATCGCCGCCGCCAGACGGTTTTTCTGCTCGACGGTTCTACCGGGATACATTTTGATAATGATGTGAGGCATAGTCCCCTACCCCTCTTTCCAAATCTTGCCCCCTTCGGGCAAAACGAAAAGGTCTTCCCCGTCCAGCTTGGCCTGCAGGGTGTCTTTGAGAGTGTCAATGGGGACGCGTATCTGCCGCAGGCTGTCGCGCTCGCGGATGGTGACCTGTTTGTCCTCCAGCGACTCGAAGTCCGCGGTGACGCAGAAGGGCGTGCCGATTTCGTCCTGGCGGCGGTAGCGGCGCCCGATTGACTGGGCTTCGTCGTAGCCGGTCATCCAGCACTGGCGCAGTTCGGCGTAGACATCGCGGGCTAAGGGCGCCAGCGTCTCCTTGCGGCTCAAAGGCAGCACGGCCACCTTGAGAGGGGCTATAGAGGGATGGAAGCGGAGCAGGACGCGCGCCTCGCCGTCGGCGACGTCCTCGTCGTAGGCGTCGCAGAGTACGGCCAGTGCGGTGCGGTCGACGCCCGCCGAAGGCTCGATGATATAGGGAACGATATGCTCCTTGGTTTCCTCGTCGTAATAGTTCAGGTTCTTGCCGCTGGACTTGGCGTGCTGCACCAGGTCGAAGTCGCCGCGGTTGGCGATGCCCTCCATCTCCGCCCAGCCCATCGGGTAGAGATAGTTGATGTCGTAACAGTCGCGGGCGTAATGGGCCAGCTCTTCCTTGCCGTGCTGGCGCAACTTGAGGTGCTCCTTCTTGATACCCAGGCTCACGTACCAGTTGAGCCTCTCCTCTACCCAGTAGTCGAACCACTCTTTATCCGCGCCCGGCCTGACGAAGTACTCTATCTCCATCTGCTCGAACTCGCGGGAGCGGAAGATAAAATTGCCCGTGGTGACCTCGTTGCGGAAGGACTTGCCTATCTGGGCGATGCCGAAGGGCAGGCGCTTGCGGGTGGTGTTAAGTATGTTCTCGAAGTTAACGAACATGCCCTGCGCCGTCTCCGGACGCAAATAGACCACGTTGCCCTCTTCCTCGACGGGGCCGATGAAGGTCTTGAACATCAGGTTGAAAAGGCGCGGCTCGGTAAGCTCGCCGCCGCAGTCGGGGCACCTGTCGCCCTCAAAGTCGTCGCTGCGCCAGCGCTTGTGGCATTGCTTGCACTCCACCAGAGGATCGGAAAAACCCTCGACGTGACCGCTCGCCTGCCAGACCTGGGGGTGCATCAGGATGCTGGCGTCCAGCCCCACCATGTCGTCGCGCCGTTGCACCACTGCCCGCCACCACGCCTGCTTTATGTTGCGCTTCAGCTCCACCCCCAGCGGCCCGTAGTCCCAGCAACTGGAAAGTCCCCCGTAGATTTCGCTGCTGGGGAAGATAAAGCCGCGTCGGCGGCAAAGAGAAACGAGTTTTTCCATGTCAACGGCTCTGGCTTCGGTCACTACAATGCTCCTTTAAGGATTACGCCGTCCGGCGCGCTCCCGCCTTATCGCCCGGGTGAAAAACACCCCGATAACGATAGCCCCCGCCACCACCACCACCAGCGATATTATCCATACGGACGGCAGATGAATCTGGTATGCATTGTAAACAAAAATATCGGCCATTGCAAAGCCGAAGACGAGCTGGGGCAGGGCCACCATGTTGCCCATGAGGGCGACGATGGACCTGGGGTCGGTCTTCGCCCCCTCGGCAGGCCAGGAGCGGCTGACCATGAGCGACATTATCCAGGCCAGCGCCAGCCCCACCAGGACCAGCAGCCCTTGGGGCAGCAACGCTAAAACCAGCATCATCGAGCGGCTGATCCAGGCGTCGGCTGTACCGTCGCTGAAGTGGACGGCGACCTCGGCGGGCATGAGGTGATAGAAAAAAGCGGTCATGCCTGCCAGCAGCAGAAAGACAATAAGCGGGACGGCGACATAGCCCCAGCGGAAGGAGAATCCCTTTTTGGCGGTTATTTTCTTTTCCCTCGCTAGTCTAGAGATAGGGGGCTAACACCTTCATCGGAGAGACGATATTACCCGATAAAGCCAGCTCGTTGGCGGGAATACCCAGCGCGACCCCTATCAGTTGGGTAACAAAAAGTACGGGTATATTATAGCGCGTTTTGAACTGGCTGTTAACCAGGCTCTGATAGGCGTCGAGGTTAATCTGGCACAATGGGCAGGGAGTAATCAGGCACTCGGCCCCGTGCTCGGTGGCGTTGCGGAGCAGCTTGTTGACCAGCCCCAGCGCCACTTCCTGTTCGGGCATGACCAGCGAGCTGCCGCAGCAGCGGGCCTTCATCTCCCAGTCAACGGCCTCGGCGCCCAGCGCGGTGATTATCTCGTCCAGCGAGTGGGGGGATTCGGGGTCGTCGAAGCCGTCGGGGCGCACCAGCTGGCAGCCGTAGTAAGCGCCCACCTTGAGACCCTTTAAGGGCTTGGTTACCTTTTCGGCGATGCCTTCGGGGGTAATATCGGTGTAGAGCACCTCGGCGAGGTGGCGCACGTTGACGGTGCCGTTATATTTCATCTTGCCCGCCGCCAGCGCCTGGTCCACCTTGTCCTTGAAATCGGGCAGCCTCTTGAGGTGGTTATTGGTCTCGTGCAGGATGACGAAGCAGTTGGAGCAGGGCGTCACCAGGTCGAAGCCCCGCTTTTCGGCCAGAGCCAGGTTGCGGCTGGCCAATGCCGCCGCCTCCAGCTTGTCCACCGACCAGAAAGGCGTCGAGCCACAGCAGTTCCAGTCCTCAAGCTCGTTAAGGTCCATCTCCAGCTTCTTGGCCACCGGGGGCACCGAGATGCCCAGGGGCGACGCCGTTGCCTCCGCCGAACAACCGGGATAGTATGTGTAGTGTTTCATTATTCGGCACCTCCCAGTTCCCTGGCTTTCTTGAGGATGGCTTTGAGGCCGTCCATGCCCTTGATTCGTTCGGGGCTCAGGGGCATGCGTTTGTGGAAAAACAGCCCCATCCCCAACGGCGCCAGCTTGAGGGCGGAGAAGGGGTTGGTCTTCATGAAAAGATTAATCATCATTCCCATCTCGTAGACCCGGCCGTATTTACGGGCGGAATCGACGAAGCACTGGTACATAATCGGCGTGCGGTTGCGGCGGGTGCTCTTGCCGCTGCGGAGAGAGATAATCTCCAGAGCGTGCATGATATCGGCGGGCTTGATATCCCGCGGGCAGCGCACCGTGCAGGTGTAGCAGGAAACGCAGAACCACATCGAGTTGCTCGACAGTAACTCGTCCCTCAAACCGGCCCGCACCATGGCGATGACCCGCCGCGGCGGGTAGTCCCACTGGTTGGCGGTGGGACAGGAGCCGGTACACACCCCGCATTGAATACAAGAATTAATCGCCTCGCCGCCGGGTATGGAGCAGACCTCGTTAAGAAAGTCCGTCACTACGGCGGGAGGAGTTTTGACCACCGTGTCAGCCATTTAGACTCCTCCTTTATTTAAGGTTAACGGGGCCGGCTTATACCAGCGCCCCTTCTATCTCGGCCAAAAGCTCGTCGGCGGTAAAGTGCTTGCCCTTGATGGCGCCGCTGGGGCAGGCGGCGACGCAAACGCCGCAGCCCTTGCATAGCGTCTCATTTATTATACTTATCTTCTTCTCTTCGTCAAATGATATGGCGTGGAAGGGGCAAAGATCGGAGCAAGTCTTACAGCCGGAGCAAAGCTCGGGGTCAACCTCGGAGGTAGCCGCTTCGATTTCTATGGAGCCGGCGCTAATCATCGCCAGCGCCCTGGCCGCCGCCGCCGACGCCTGTGCCACGCTGTTGGGAATATCCTTGGGCGACTGGCAGCAGCCGACGACGAAAATACCGTCGCTCATGGTGGCCACAGGGTCGAGCTTGGGATGCTTCTCCAGGAAGAAGCCGTCGGCGCTGCGGCTGATGGAGAAGAGGTGGGCGACCTTATCGGCGTCCGGCTGGGGTTGCAAGGCCGTGCTCAGCACCACCATGTCCACCGGCACGCGGCGCTGGCGTCCGACCAGGGTGTCCTCGCCGACGATGATGAGCTTGCCCTCTTCTTCGGGAGTCTCGGCGATATCGGTCACCTCGCCGGGGCGCCCGCGGATGAACATGGTCCCCTCGTCGAGGACGCGGTTGTAAAACTCCTCGAAAGCTTTACCCACGCAGCGCAGGTCGATATAGAACTCGTAGACCTGAGAGCCGGGCACGTGGTCTCTTATCAGGTGGCTTAGTTTCATCGAGTACATGCAGCAGACCTGCGAGCAGTACTCGTGATAGTTCTCGTCGCGGCTGCCCACGCAGTGGATGATACCCACCGTCTTGGGATGGGAGCCGTCCTTGAGCAGCACGTCGCCCGACGTGGGGCCCGAGGCGTTAATCATCCTCTCGAACTCCAGCGAGGTAAGGACGTTATCCAGCCGCCCGTAGCCGTACTGGTAGAGAGGGGTGGGGTCGAAGGTATCGTAGCCGGTGGCGACGATGATGTTGCCCACATCGACCTCGATGGTCTCCTCGATCATATCCTGGTTGATGGCCCCGACCTGGCAGGCTTTGAGGCACTCCATACATTCCGAGCAAACGCCGCAGTTCAGGCAGCGCTTGGCCTCCTCCATGGCCGTCTTCTCGTCCAGGCCCAGTTCGACTTCGGCGAAGCCCTGCCGCTTGCTGACGTCCAGGGTGGGCATCTCCTGCCGCAGCTTGGCCTGGACGTCCTCCTTGGGGATATCCGTGGCTTTGGTTATGGGAACGGGGCGACCCTCTTTGAGGTCGACTCCCCGCAGGAAACGGTCGATGGACATCGCGGCTTCCTTGCCCGCGGCGACGGCGGCGATAACGTCGGAGGGGCCCGAAACCACGTCCCCGCCGGCGAAAACGCCCTCGATGTTGGTCTGGAGGGTGGCGGGGTCAACGACCACGGTACCCCACCCCGTGTACTCCAGCTCGCCGGGCAGCGCTTCCTTGTTCACTCCCTGCCCCACGGCGAAGATGACGTTGTCCACCTCCATCTCGAACTCGGAGCCTTCAACCGGTATCGGGCGCCGGCGCCGGCTGGCGTCGGGCTCGCCCAGCTCCATCTTGATGCACTGGAGGCCGGTCACCTTGCCATCCTCGGCGATGACCTTGGCCGGCGCCGCCAGTATGTGCAACTTGATGCCTTCCCGCTCGGCCTCGTTAATCTCGTCGCTGACGGCGGGCATTTCCTCGCGCGAACGGCGATAGACGATGGAAACTTCCTTGACGCCCAGCCGCCTGGCGACCCGCGCCGAGTCTATGGCGGCGTTACCGCCGCCGATAACGGCCACTTTCTCGCCGAGGCTGACCTTCTTGCCGGAGTTAACCTTGTTCAGGAAATCGAGGGCGTGCAGGGCGCCTTCGGCGTCCTCGTCGGGGATGCCCATCTTCTGGCTTACCCCCGCCCCCGCCGCCATGAATATCGCCTGGTAGCCCTGGTTGAAGAGCTCCTCGAACTTCCTCACGGCGTGGCCGGTCTTTATCTCGATGCCCATCTCCTCCAGGTAGCCGACCTCGTTATCCAGCACCTTATCAGGCAGACGGTATTCGGGGATGCCGTAGCGGAGCAGCCCGCCCGTCTTGGGCGCGGCCTCGAAAACGGTAACCGGGTAGCCCTCCCGGATTAAGTCGTAGGCGCAGGCAAGCCCGGCCGGGCCCGAGCCGATGACGGCTACCTTGTCTTCTTTAGTCCTCTCCACCGGCGCCGCCTTTTCTCGCCCCACACTCAACTCGTAGTCGGCCATGAAGCGCTTCAGCGCGCGGATGGAAACCGGCTCGTCCACCTTGCCCCGCTCGCAGTCCCTCTCGCAGGGGTGGGTGCAAACGCGGCCGCAAACGCCGGCAAAGGGCATCGTCCGCCGCAATACCTCGAGGGCTTCCTTGAACTTGCCCTGCGAGATAAGGGCGACGTAGCCCTGGGCGTTAACCCCTGCCGGGCAGGCGACGCGGCAGGGCGGATAGCCCTTCTTGTCTATGGTAAAGGCGTTGGGTACCGCCTGGGGGAAGGGGCGATAAATCGCCTTGCGGTTGCCCAAGCCCAGGTCGAACTCGTTAGGCACCGTAACCGGGCAGACCTGGGAACACTCGCCGCAGCCGGTGCATTTATCAACATCAACGTAGCGGGCTTTCTTGTTTATCTGAACCTTGAAGTTACCCACGTAGCCCTCGACACCGGTCACCTCGCTGTAGGACATCAGCTCGATATAGGGATGGGCGCCGACCAGGCTCATCTTGGGGGTCAGAATACAGGCGGAACAGTCCAGAGTGGGGAAGGTCTTGTCCAGCTGTATCATGTGCCCGCCGACGCTGGGCTCCTTCTCCACCAGATATACTTTGTGTTTGGAATCGGCAATCTCCAGGGCGGCCTGGATGCCGGCCACACCACCCCCCACCACCAGCGTGTTGGGGTTAACCGGGACCTCTCTGGTTTCCAGCGGCTCCTGGTAGTAAACGCGCCTGACGGCGGCGCTGACCAGGGCTTTGGCTTTCTCGGTAGCCGCCGCCTTGTCCTCGGTTATCCAGGAAACGTGCTCGCGGATATTGGCCATTTCGAAGAGATAGGGGTTAAGGCCCGATTCCTGGCATACCCGACGGTAGGTCCGTTCGTGCATCAGCGGCGAACAGGAAGCCACCACGATGCGATTAAGCCCCAGTTCTTTGATATCCTGGCGGATAAGGTCCTGCCCCGGGTCGGAACACATATAGGTGTAATCCCGGGCAATGGCTACCGCGGGCAAGGTACGGGCGAACTCGGTAACCGCCCCCACATCCACCGTCCCGGCAATGTTAGTCCCACAATGACAGATGTATACGCCAATCTTAGGTTCCACGTTGCCTCCTATTCTCCTTAATTGGTCCAAGAGAGGGGGGGTAAGGGGTCACAGCTACACTGCTGCCATCTTAACACATGCCGATTTTACGGTCAAGATGTTTTACATTTGCCTTTTGTTAACTTTCTTGACAATTTTTCAAGTGCGTAGTAAAATTTTTTTACAGAAAAATGGCGGCAAAACAGCAGCAATCCATGGAGATGCAACAGCGTCTCAGCCAGGTGCTACGCATGGAGCAGGCTACACTACTCGAGATGCCCGAGGACGAGTTCCGTCGGCTCATCGTCGAGATAGAGCGCTCTCCCCTCTTTCGGAAGCTCTACGGCGAGGAGAAACTCATCCGCCGCCAGCGTCTGCCCGGGACCGACATTTCCCCCCGCTTTTACCAGCTTAAAGAAGACATCGCCGCCGACAGCGGCTCGCTGGATATAGAATCATTGCTGCTCAACAAGCGGCAAATCGTGGAGCACATAAGGAAGATGGGGCTGGAGAACTTCAAGCGCCATTTCCTCTTCCCCGAAACGGGCATGGCTCCCGAGCGAATCGCCGCCGAGTGCGGCCTGAAGCCGGACGAGGTGCAAGAGATAAACGAGCTGATTAACGATTTTTCCATCCAGAGCGAGTTTTATCATCCCTCCACCCTCAACCCCGACGTAATGCGTTATGCCAAGGTGGCTTCGCTGGAAAAGCGGCGTGAGGGCTTCGTTATCGGCTATTTCTCGCCGGCGCTGGCGCGGGGTAAATACGAGATTGACTACGAGAGACTCGAGCGGCTCAAGGCGGACGGCGCCCTAAGCTCCAGCGAACTTAAAAAAGCCAAAAAGCTGCTGGCCCAGCTGGAGCTGATTAACACCCGCCAGGACACGGTCAGCCGCATCATACAGGGCGTTATCGAGCGCCAGGCTCTCTACCTCGATTCCGGCGAAGCCAAAGCCCTGCTGCCCTTCACCCGGAAAGAGCTGGCCGAAAAGATAGGGTTGGCGCCCAGCTCGATAAGCCGCGCTGTCAGGGGCAAGAGCCTGGAAACCCCCCAGGGCAAAGAGGTCCCCTTGAGCGACTTTTTCCCCCGCCCCCGCCGCTTCAAGAAAGAGCTGCTCAAGCAGCTCCTCGACAGCGAAAGCGGGCTTGACTCCGACGAGGCAATAAGAGCAAGATTACAGGAGAAATTCGGCGTTTCCATTTCGCGGCGCTCGGTGGCGCACCTCAGGCAAGAGCTGAAAATTCCGTCGTCCCGCGGCAAGACCAAGCCGGCGGTGAGAGCAAGGAGCTGAAATGAGCATCGTCTATACCGACAAGGAAAAATGCAAGCGCTGTTACGCCTGTATCCGCGGCTGCCCCTGCAAGGCGATAAAGGTCGAAGACGGCCTGGCTCAGGTAATTAAGGAACGCTGTATCGTCTGCGGCAAGTGCCTGCGGGTCTGCGTGCCCAAGGCGAAACAGGTGGAAAGCGACATCGGCGTCACCTGGCAGCTGCTGTCCGATAACCCCGATAACGTTATCGCCGTTCTTTCCTCATCCTTCCCCGCCGCCCTGCTCGGTTGCAAGGCCGGCCAGCTGGTGGCCGGCATCAAGAAGCTGGGCTTCAGCGAGGTCATGGAAGACGCTTTCGGCGCCGAGCTTATCGCCCGCGAATACACGCGCTTCTTTACCAAGTACACCGGCAAGCCCGTACTCTCCACCAACTGCCCGGCGGCGGTGACCTACATCGAAAAGTATTACCCTCAGCTCATCGGCAACCTGGCCCCCATCGTTTCGCCGATGATAGCCATGGGTAGATTGATAAAATGGAAATACAACCCCAAGGCCAAGGTGGTCTTCATCGGCCCCTGCGTGGCCAAGAAGGCGGAAAGCAAGGATGAAAAGGTATCCGGCGTTATCGACGCCGTGCTCACCTTCGCCGAACTTAAAGAGATGTTCGCCGCCAAAAAAATCGTCCCCGAAAAAGAAGAGGAAGAGGCCTTTTCCGGTCCCAAATCCGACCTGGGGCGGCTCTTCCCCCTCTCCAAGGGGCTTTTCCGGGCGGCGCAACTGCCCGACGACATCATTAAAAACGAGACCATAAACGCCCACGGTAAGGAATACGTGACCAAGATACTGCGCGAGTTCGCCAAGGGCGACATCGATACCCGTCTCATTAACCTGCACTTCTGCCACGGCTGTATCGACGGGCCCGTTATCGATAACGACTTGAGCGGCTTCCGGCGCAAGGAGCGCCTCATCGATTACGCCCGGAGCCAGGCCGACCCCGCCCAGGCCGAGAAAGACCTCAAGGAATACGCCGATATTGACCTGAGCCGCCGTTTCACCACCCGCAGCGTCGGCCTGCCCACCCCCAGCGAGCAGGATATCAACGCCGTGCTCAAGCAGCTGGGCAAAGCCGACCCCAACGACCAGATAAACTGCGGCGCCTGCGGCTACGAGACCTGCCGCGAGCTGGCGACAGCCGTCTGCCAGAACCTGGCCGAGGCCGACATGTGCTGGCCCTACGTGCTCAGCCGCCTCAAGGACACCCAGCAGGACCTAATCCAGGCGGAAAAGTTGACCTCACTGGGGCAGATGGCGGCTTCCATCGCCCACGAGGTTAACAACCCGCTGGCGGGCGTCCTGGTCTACACCCAGCTTTTAGCCAAGAAACTGGCCGGCGACGGCATCGCCAAGGATACCGCCGCCGACTATCTCAATAAAATGGAAACCGAGCTTACCCGCAGCACCAAGCTGATTCGCAATCTGCTCGACTTCGCCCGCCAGTCAAAGCCCAGCCTCAGGGAGATAAACGCCAACGAGGTGGTCGAGCGCGTCCTCGACATGGCCGGCCACTCCGCCGAGCTGCAAAGGATAGAGGTAACCAAGGGACTCGACCCCAAACTGCCCAACGTCATGGCCGACTTCGACCAGCTCCAGCAGGTATGCACCAACCTGGTGATGAACGCCATCCAGGCCATGCCCGACGGCGGCGTGCTCACGGTGCGCACCTCGGCGGACAGCAGCTACCTCCACATAGAGGTACAGGACACGGGGCACGGCATCTCCGAGGAAGACAAGCTCAAGCTTTTTACCCCCTTTTTCACCACCAAGGGCAAGGGTAAAGGGGTAGGCCTGGGGCTGGCAGTGGCCTACGGCATCATCCAGCGCCACCAGGGCAAAATCGAAGTGCAAAGCAAGGAAGGAAAGGGTAGCACTTTCACCATCTCGCTACCACTGCGCCATGAAGAAAAAAGTAAAGATTCTGGTAATTGACGACGAAGCTATCGTCCGCGACTCTCTCCGCGACTGGCTGAAAGACGTGGGGCACGACGTGCTCACCGCCGAAAGCGGCGAAGCCGCGCTTAAAATTATACGCATGGAGAAACCCGGCATCGTTATCACCGATTTGGTCATGCCGGGCATGGACGGCATCGCCCTGATGAAAGCCGTCAAGAAAATAGACCCCGACATCTCGGTCATCATCATCACCGCCTACGGCAGTATCCCCACCGCCATCTCCGCCATGAGGGAAGGCGCCTACGATTACATAGAAAAGCCCTTCTGCCCGGAGAGAGCCGAGCTGCTCATCGAAAAGCTTGTCGAGCGCCAGGGGCTTATCGAAGAGAACATCGCCCTGCACCAGAAGCTGGAAAAGCGATTCCGCTTCGAAAACATCATCGCCAAGAGCACCCGCATGCAGCAGGTAATCGAGATTATCAAGGTGGTCAGCAAGAGCAACGCCACCGTGCTCATCACCGGCGAGACCGGCACGGGCAAGGAACTGGTGGCCCAGGCCATTCACGCCCAGAGCCTGCGCTCCGACAAGCCTTTCATCGCCGTGAGCTGCGCCGCTCTGCCCGAAAGCCTGCTCGAAAGTGAGCTTTTCGGCCACGAGAAAGGCGCCTTCACCGGGGCCTACGCCCGCAAGCAGGGCAAATTCGAGGCGGCCAACCGCGGCACCCTTTTCCTCGACGAAATCGGCGAGATGAGCTCCAATATCCAGGTGCACCTCCTCCGCGTCCTTGAGGAAAAGGAGTTCGCCCGCGTCGGCGGCAACGAGCTTATCAAGGTGGACGTCAGGGTCATCTCGGCGACCAACCGCGACATGAAAAAGGCTATCGCCGAAGGCAAGTTCCGTGAGGACCTCTACTACCGCTTGAACGTGGTCAATATCGAAATACCCTCGCTCCGGGAAAGAAAAGAGGACATTCCCCTGCTGGCACAGTACTTCCTCAAAAAGTTCGCCACCGAGAACAGCAAGGAAATCAACAGCTTTTCCTCCGAGGCCAACGCTTTTATGATGAGATACGAGTGGCCCGGCAACGTAAGGGAGCTGGAAAACGCGGTGGAAAGGGCGGTGATACTGGCCAAGGGCACCCAGATAGATGTCACCGACATCTCCCCCAATAACGTAGAGCCCTATCACGCCGTCTCCAAGACGCGGAACCTCAAGGAGATGGAGAGAAGCCACATCGAGGAAGTGCTCGCCGAGACCGGCGGCAACTATACCGAGGCGGCTAAAGTGCTCGGTATCTCGCGGATGACGCTCTACAACAAAGCCAAGGCCTACGGGCTTAACGCCAGGAACTCGAAAAGCGTAAAGAAAGTAGACAGCAAGCGCTAGTCTGCTCCCTTTTTACTTCACAGTCATTGCGAGCGCGCTTCACGCGTACTGTCATTGCGAGCGCAACGAAGCAATCTCAAAGCCATAACCCTGTCAGCGCACGTTTTTCTTTCCCACCCAAAACCCTCCCTATAAGGGTGGAACCCCTTATATGTCCCCTCTTCGAATCCCCCAATTCACACGTGGTGTTTAAGAGGGGCAGAGCCCCTCTTTACCTTAAAGGGTGACAGGCGAGAATAGATAAAATCAGGGTGGGGCGGCGACAAGAGAAGTATATAGAGGTAACACCTCTGTAGGGTGGGTATTGGGTGGGAAGCAAAACCTCCTTTGGCAAGAAAATTGCATGTATAGAGGGTAGACAACAAAGCCAAGGAGGCAACAAAATGGAACCGATACTGATTGTAGAAGACGAAACCATCATGAGGGAATCCCTGCGCGACTGGCTCCACGATGAAGGCTACCTGGTCGAGACCGCCGAGCACGGCGAAGCGGCGCTCAAGTCGATGAAAGAGCGCGAGTTCAGCCTGCTCATCCTCGACATGAAACTGCCCGGCAAGAACGGGCTCGAGGTGCTCCGGGAAGCCAGGCAGAAGAACCCGAAGATAAACGGCATCATCATCACCGCCTACCCTTCGGTGGATACGGCCGTAGAGGCGATGAAGGTGGGCGCCATCGACTACCTGTCCAAGCCCTTTAAGCTCGACGAGATGGAATCGCTGCTCCGCAAGACGCTGGGCCCCGTCCAGGTCAAGATTGAGCCCAAGCAAAAGCCGCCAGAAGCCAAGGTCGAGCCGCCCGTAATCGAGGAGAAAGAGGTTATCGAGCCGGTAACCATCGCCCCGGAAGAGATTCCGGTCTACCTCAAGAAGGGCAAGGCTCACTTCGAAGCCGGCCGCTACGCCGAGGCGCTGAGAGAGCTGCAGGCTATTCTGGTCGTCGCCCCGGGCAACATAGAAGCCAGGGTCTGGATAAGAAAAGCCAAGGTAGCCATGGCCGAGCCCGAGGTCAAACCCGATACAGCCGCTACCCCGATAAAGCCCAGGCAGTGCCTCTGGATGAAGATGGGGCTGGTTCCCTACCGTCTCTGTACGCGCGACTACGATTGCCTGAGCTGCGCCTTCGACCAGGAGATGCAGGAGCTGATGGCCAGCGGTAACGTCCCCCAGATGGACGAAATCGCCGAGAAATTCAAGGAGCTACCGGGCAGCCAGCGCCTTTGCCGCTACACCCTCAAGGGCGATGTCTCCCACCGCGTCTGCTCCAACCTCTTTACCTGCGCCAGCTGCGAGTTCGGCCAGCTCATGGAAGACTACACCCAGCAAAAACTGGCCAAGCTCCAGGCGCGGCGCGAGGCGCTACGCAAAAAGGAAAAAATGGCTAAAGCCAAACGGTGAAAAAAGTTATTGACAGCAGTCAAGGGGTATGCTATACATCAGGCATAAGCATACCCCTTGTTTTTAGGAGGGAAAAATGGCCGCTCAAAAGAGGAAAATCCTTATCGTCGAAGATGAGGCTGTGGTCAGGGAAAGCGTGCGGGACTGGCTGGTCGAAGACGGCTACGACGTAGATGTCGTCGCCAGCGGCGAGGAGGCGCTGAAGAGAATCGAAAAAGAGGCCTTCGGGGCCATCGTTCTCGACCTCAAGCTGCCGGGAATAGACGGCCTGCAGGTCTTCGAGCACGCCAGGGAGCACGACCCCAAGGCAAAAGGGGTCATCATTACCGCCTACCCCTCCAAGGAAACCCGGGACAAGGCCCAAAGGCTGGGGTTGCTCGACTATCTGATAAAACCCTTCCGCGTCGAAGACCTGGAGAAGTCAATCGCCCTGGCATTGAGCGAAGCCGAGCAGGAAGAGGCCAAGAAACACGTCTGGCTGGAGCTGGGCGCCGTTTCCTACCGTCTCTGCGACCGCAACTACGAATGCGACCACTGCGCCTTCGCTCAGGACGTACAGGACCGCTTCGGCACCATATCCGTCATCGGCGAGGACGAGGTCAACCGGCTCAAGCAGCTGCCGGGCAAAGAACGGCTCTGCCGCTACGCTTCGGTTCACTTCGTTAAGAAAGACAAACCGAACCTGAAATAGCTGTATAAAAAGGCTAAAACGGGGAGAGATGGTCTAGCCGTCTCTCCCTTCTTTTTTCTGGAAGAGCCTGTCCAGCTTGTCCGCCACCCCCTGCTGCCCTATAGCCAGCGTCAGGTCGCTGCGCGTCCTCTCCAGCACGCCGCGTACCATGTCGGTGGTATGGCGCAGGCCCCCGGTGATGGCGTCGGGGAAGTCCATGGTCACCAGCGTGTTGTAGATGTCATCCATGGCCGTGAGCAACCCCTCCCCCTTGGAAAGGTCGCCGTGCCTCATGCTGTCGAGCAGGTAACGCCGTAATTCGCCGACGGCCTCTCCCATCCCCTTCAGGTAAGAGACGGCTTCCACGCCCAGCTCTTCGGGCGTCGGCATCGGCTTCCCCGTCACCAGCGCCAGCGTAATGCTGCCCTCGGCGAACTCTTTCTGGGCGTCGCGGGCGAAGCCGGTATAGCCCAGCTCGCTGTGGTCGGTGGAAGCGACTTCGGCCTCACTGAGAAGACCGCGCGCCCCGTTGAGCAGCTCACGGGCTTTGTCGAACTCCTGGCGGTGGACGGCGCGGATGGCCCGGCTGCAATGCCTGATGGCGTCGCGGCAGCGGGGCAATATCTTTTCGCGGGCGGCGTCCTTGGCCGTCAGCTCCTCCCTGATTTTGTCGGCGATGGGTTCCAGATTATCGGTTAGCCCGTTCATTTGCCTGCCTCAAAGCTTTTTATTAGATTACGGGCGGCCTCGGCGATGTCTTCGGCATTCATCAAAGCGCCGATTACTGCCACGGCGTCGGCGCCGTTAGCCGCCACCTCACCAGCGTTTTCCTCATCTATACCCCCGATAGCCACCAGGAGCACGCTCACCGTCCCCCGCACCTTTCGCAGCCTCTCCACCCCCACCACATTGGGTTTCTCTTTGGAAGGCGTCGGGTACATGGCGCCCACGGCGATATAGTCGGCGCCGGCGGCCTCGGCGGCTTTAGCCTGCTCCACGGTGTTCACCGAGCCGCCCAGTATCATGTCCGCGGGCAGCAGTTTGCGGGCTATGGACAGGGGCAAATCCTCCTGCCCCAGGTGCAGCCCGTCGGCGTTAGACGCCAGGGCGATGTCCAGGTAGTCGTTGACGATGAAGAGAACGCCCTTTTCGACACAGAGCTTGCGTAGTTCTAGAGCTATGTTAAGCAGCTCCGCCCGGGGGGTAAACTTGTCGCGCAGCTGGATGGTGCTGGCGCCGCCCTTAATCATCTCCTGGGCGACTTTTAAGTATTTACGCTTGCCCAGCGCCTGAATATCCAGTATGGCGTAAAGCCCCGTCAGCCCGTTCAGCTTGTCCAGGCGCGTCAACCGGCCCAGCAACTCCTGCTCGATGGCGTAGAGGGCGAAGCGGGCCTTCTTGAACTTGACGGCCTCCATTTCGGGCGCGGTTTCGGGCAGCTTGGCCATCTCTTCCAGTATTCTCAACGCTTCCTGGACGCGGCGGGAGTTAGCCACCACCGCCACGGGCAGCTCCCGGGGCTCGTTTTCGAGCTCGATATCGAAGCCGACATCGCTGGCGGCGTCCCGCGACTGTACCAGCCGACGGTTGAAGCCCCAGTCGCCGCGCAGGATTTCGTGGCGGATGGTCTTCAGGTTTTGCGTCAGCGCCGCGTCGTCGAGCACCAGCCGCGCTACTTCCTCAAGAAAATGTAGCCCCTCGCCGGCGCGGTTGAGGTTGGCGTCTATAATGCGCTCTATCCGTTTCGACATGGTAATCCTTCAGGCAGATTCTAGCACAGGCAAATTAAAGATAAAAGCGTTCAGTCCTCGCCCACGGCGTTTTCGATAAGCTCGATGCGCGAGGGCTTGTTATCGGGGCCGAGCTCTATGGCAACAACGTCGATGCGCCACAGCCGGGGCAGGCCGTCACAGGCCTGTAGGTAACGGGCGGCGGCGGCCCTCAATTTCTCCCGCTTACCGGCG
Source organism: Dehalococcoidia bacterium (assembly GCA_050123275.1). Taxonomy (GTDB): domain Bacteria; phylum Chloroflexota; class Dehalococcoidia; order Dehalococcoidales; family BS750m-G39; genus E44-bin88. Next base: position 73,411 of record JASFHK010000004.1, on the reverse strand, counting down.
GTAACCGACTCCTCCGGGCTGCCGAACTCTAGGCTCCGCCTCGTCTTGACCTCGACGAAAACCAGGCAGTCTTTGCGCTCGGCGACGATGTCTATCTCGCCTTCGGGGCAACGGTAGTTGGTCTGACGGATGCGGTAGCCCCGCCGCTTGAGGTAATCTTTAGCCAGCTTTTCGCCCAGGATGCCCGTGTCCCGGCGCTTCATAGCCACCCCCGATCATATTGTCATCGCGAGGAGCGAAGTAACGAAGCCATCTCCCCTAAAGCTGAACGTATTTCTTGGGTTCCTGCTGGGTGCCGAAGCCCCAGACGTAAGCCTGGCCCCGGCTCAGGCGATAAACGACTATCGCCCCGTAGCCGTCTTTCTCCACGAAGGGCTTGAGGAAAGTCCGTTCGGCGATAATCTCTTCCTTCAGCTTTATATCGTCAAACGGCTCGAGAACGCCGCTTACCCTTATCTGGACGCCGTCCCTGGCGTTGAAAAAACAAAGCTCCGTGTTGGGGTTTGCCTCTATCTGCCGGTACATATCCTTGTAGTCGTTGGTCTGGATGATAATACCTTCCTCGTCGGCCCTAAACATGCCGATGGCGCGCACGTGCGGCTTATTCCCCTCCACCGTAGCCAGGTAACAGACGGGGTTGGCGTTCAAAAACTCCAGTATCTCCTTCTTGTCCATCCGTATCCTCCTGTATAATATTCGACTCCCTGAATAATCCCTGCACCATCTCCCTCACCGGGCGGAAGCTGCGGCGGTGGATGGGGCAAACGCCGAGCTCGGCCAGGCAGGCAATATGCTGGCGGGTGCCGTAGCCCTTGTGCCGGGCCATCCCGTAGCCGGGGTATTCCCCGTCGAATTCTACCATAAGCCGGTCCCGCGTCACCTTGGCGATAATCGAGGCGCAGGCGATGGAAAAACAGAGGTCGTCGCCGTGGGCGATGCCCCGCTGGTAGAGGTTGACCTCGGGGAGCTGCATATAGTCGATGAGCAGCGACTGGGGAGATGGGGAAAGCTGCTCGACGGCCTGTTTCATGGCCAGCCGGGTGGCCCGGATGATGCCCCACTCGTCGATGACGTGGTGCGGCACCGCTCCCACCCCTACGGAAAGAGCAATCTTATGGATGTGGATAAAGAGACGCTCGCGCTCGGCGGGAGACAGCTGCTTGCTGTCGGCCACCCCTTCCATATCGGAGGCATCCAGAGCCTCGGGCAGGATGACGGCGGCGGCAACCACGGGGCCCGCCAGCGCCCCCCGCCCCACCTCGTCCACGCCGGCGATGAGACGGTAGCCTTCGGCCACCAGTCGTTCCTCTTCAATAAAGGACGGCATCTATTATCCCTCCGCCCAGGACGTCTTCGCCCCGGTAAAAGACGATTGACTGCCCCGGCGCTATCGCCGACTGCGGCTCGCTGAAGCGGACTTCGGCGCTATCGCTGTCGGGATAAAGCTCGGCGGCGGCCTCGGGGGCCTGGTAGCGAATCTTGGCCGTTATCTCCATCGGCTCATCGGGAGAACGGCCCGAAACCCAGCTCAAACTGCGGGCAAGCAGCACATTATGTAAAGCCTGCTCTCGACTCCCCACCGTGATTTTATTGCTGGCGGCGTCTATTTTGAGCACGTAAAGCGGCTCCGCCGAGGTCAGCCCCAGACCCTGCCTTTGACCCACCGTGTAGAGGGCCAAACCGCGGTGTTTTCCCAAAACTTTACTGTTTATGTCAACTATTTCCCCTACCCTGAGGGGTACGTTGGCGGCGATAAAGGCACGATAATCGTTGCCGGGGATAAAGCAAACGTCCTGGCTATCGCGCTGCACGGCGGGAAGCTCCATTTCGCTGGCTATCGTCCTCACCCGTTCCTTGGTCAACTCACCCAGCGGCAGCAGCAGGTGTTTGAGCTGCTCCTGCCCCAGCGTATAGAGGAAATAGCTCTGGTCTTTGCCGGCGTCGAACGCCTTTTTGAGTTTATAGCCTTCGGGACCCGCCTCGACACGGGCGTAATGACCGGTGGCGAAGTAGTCCGCCCCCGTTTCCAATGCCCTCTCCAGCAGGATGTCGAACTTTAGATATTGGTTGCAGGCGACGCAGGGATTGGGCGTCCGTCCCCGCCCGTATTCACGGCAGAAATAGTCGATAACCATCTGCCGGAACTCTCTGGCCAAATCGACCTGGTAAAGCGGTATGCCCAGTTGCTGACAGGTGCGCTCCAGAGCCGCCGTGTCGTTGAAAGTAGCGTCGGCACCCAGCTTCATGTGAATGCCGCTGACCTCGTAGCCGGAGGCTTTGAGCAAAGCCGCCGCCACCGAGGAGTCCACTCCTCCGCTCATCGCCACGGCAACCCGCTCCGCTGACATTTTCTTTTAGCCTCCCTCGGTCAGAAAAGCCCAGATTTCTTCGTCGAACTGGCGCCCCTTGCTGAAAATAACGTCGTGCCCGTAGCCTTCGTAGAGGACGAGCCGGGCGTTGGGTATCCTCTCCGCCGTCTCGGCGATGGGATAAAAATAGTCGTTGCCGCCGCCGATAACCAGCGTGGGCACGCTGATATCGGGCAGTCTTCTCCAGAAATCGTGCTTATCCTCGCACTCGATTTCAATCAGCCCGTCCGAGGGGTCTTTGGGCGCGCCGGCACCGCCGAAAAGCCAGACGAAGCACTGGAAAATAATTCTCTTGAAGCCGCTGGGGTAAACGCCTTGCATCATGGCGGCGAAAGCCGCCCGCCACTTGCGCTGGCGCGCCAGCTCGCCCGTGCGCCGCTGTAGCTCGGCGCCTTTCTCGGTGAGGCGGTAGCCGGTCATGCCCAGCACCAGACGGCGGATAAGGTGGGGGTGGTCAACGGCGAAGTACTGGGCGATAACCCCGCCCGTGGACAGCCCCATGACGTCAACGGGAGCGCCTATCTCGTCCTTTATCATCACGGCGTAGTCGTTGGACATATCGCGCAGCGTATAGTCCTGGGGCATATTCGGCTTGCGGCTCACCAGGTAAACGGTGAAGTCGCGGGTAAGGTTCTTTAGTTTGGACTTCCACAGGTAGAGGTTGAACCCGGAGGGCGGTTTGTGCTCGAAATCAAGCCCGCCGAAGATAACCAGCTTGCGCGAGCTGCTACCCAGGCGCACGTAGGGCAGGCCGTTCTGGGAATACCCCGTCTCCGTTTCTATCTTGGCCAAAAACTACCTCCTGAAATCTCAAAAGAAAATGTTTACCGGGACGCTATTGCGTTTTTAAACTTTGAGCAGCCGGCTTACCCGCTGCCAGATAATGCCGCCTATTTTGGTTTTAGACTGGCTGGCGTCAATCACCAGCCAGCGCTCGGGGTCTTCCGCAGCCAGTTTCAGGTAGCCTTCGCGCACCTGGTTGTGAAAGGCAATGGCTTCCTGCTCGAAACGGTCCAGCTTACAGTCGCCCTTGCGGGCGAAGCACTCCTCGACGGAGGCGTCCAGCAGCACGGTCAGGTCCGGCTTCAACCCCTGTGTCGCCGCCTTGTTGACCGACTTTACCATGGGCAAGTCGAGCTTGCGCCCGTAGCCCTGATAGACGGTGGTGGAATCGTCATAACGGTCGCTGATGACCACCTTGCCCTGGGACAAAGCCGGTTTGATAACCTCGGCCACCGACTGGGCACGGGCGGCGTTGAAGAGCATTAGCTCGGTAAGCGGCGAAATATCGGCGTTTTGCGCCCACTTCAGCCAGCGACCGATACGCCGCCCGAAAGCGGTGCCCCCCGGCTCATGGGTTAGCAACGCCGGAATAGACATTTTTAACAGCTTGCGGTAAAGCGCCTTAGCCTGGACGCTCTTGCCGCCCCCCTCCCCACCCTCGAAAGTTATAAAGATTGACATGATTATATTAACCCTATCCCATATTTGACTTAAAATTACCTCTGCTTCAATTCTCCTCTAAGGTATCGCTGTACCACCTCGGCGATACCCGCCGCATCGTCTATGCTCATATGCGTCTCGTTCAAACTGTCCTTTCGTGCATTAATGACGTAGCGCGGGCTACCTGGTCTCTTTATAGTCTGTAGAATTATAATTGTGTCTGAATCTGGAAAGGGAGGATATATCCTCACACCATACTTATTTTTCGCCCTTGCAACCATGACCAACCTCCTCTTTTTTATATATATAGAGTTGGTCTATCCCTTAAAAATCCTAACCCTTCTATTCGGGTCCTTGCCCGTGCTCTGCGAAGCCAGCTGGCTGCGCTCGGCGAGGAGGTGTTGCAAGCGGCGTATATAGGCGCTCTGGGGGCTTAGCTCCACCGAGCCCTGCCCTTCCCTGATTTTGCCCACGGCTTCCTCCGCCTCGTTCAAGGCGAGCTTGAGGCGGCTCTGACGGTTGCCACCGGTATAGACGTTTTCCAGCAGCTGCCTGATTTGCGTCGGCGTGTTGCTCTTGAGGACGTAGATGGGCACCTTCATCGCCTCGGCTTCGCTGACCTTTTGCGGCTTGCGCCGGTAGTAGGCCTTGGAGGTGACGAAGAGGTTGGCTTCGTTCAAGCTGTCCACGACCTGCGGGCTTAAATGCAGCTCTTTGGCCACCTGCTCCATCCGCCCCCGGTTTACCCCGAAAAGGTAGAGCCTGGGCTGGGCTTTAGCCGTCGCCGCCGGCTTGATGGGCATCGGCTTCTCCCGCGCCGACGGCTCTTCTTTTTTGGTCTGTATCTCGCCCGAATCGTCCACCCAGCGCACCTCGGCGGCGATGGGACTGCCCCGTAACAGAGCGTCGACGGCGTCGCCGACGTCGGGGTGAATGGCTACTTTATCCCAGTCCTGAATCTCGACGACGATATCGAAAGTGGGCGCCGACATCCGTTCCAGTATGGACTTCTGCGTGCCTCTTCGCTTGGCTTCCTCGTCGCCCAGTGTCACCGACTGGATGCCGCCGATAAGATCGGCCAGGGTGGGGTTCATCATCAGGTTTTCCAGCGTGTTGCCGTGGGCGGTACCCACCAGCTGCACGCCCCTTTCGGCGATGGTGCGCGCCGCCTGGGCTTCCAGCTCGGTGCCGATTTCATCGATGACGATGACCTCGGGCATGTGGTTCTCCACGGCCTCGATCATGACGGCGTGCTGCATGGTGGGCGTGGTCACCTGCATGCGGCGGGCGTGGCCGATGGCGGGGTGGGGAATATCGCCGTCGCCGGCAATCTCGTTGGAGGTATCTACGATGATAACCCGCCTGTTCATGTCGTCGGCGAGCACGCGGGCCACCTCGCGCAGCATGGTGGTCTTGCCCACGCCGGGGCGGCCTAAGAGCAGGACGCTCTTGCCCGACTGGATAAGGTCTTCGATAACCTTTATCGTGCCGAAAATAGCCCGGCCCACGCGGCAGGTCAGCCCGATGATACGCCCCTTGCGGTTGCGGATGGCCGAGATGCGGTGCAATGTGCGCTCGATGCCGGCGCGGTTGTCGTCGCCGAAGCTGCTCACCCGCGAGGCGACGTGGTCGATATCTTCCTCGTCGACTTCTTTGGAGCTCAGGACGAACTCGCGCTTGACGAAACGGGCCTCCGGGGTGCGCCCCAGGTCGAGGATTACCTCCAGAAGCTCCCTGAGGTCTTCCTGCTGGTGCAGCGACTGGCGGATATGCGAAGGCAGGACTTCCACCAGTGCTTCCAGGTCGTCGGTGATTACCTTCTGCAAGGTGCCTCCTTAAAGAGTTAGTTGCGTCCGGCTACAATCTCCAGGAAATAGCGGTGGAATCTCAGGTCGTCGGTCAGCTCGGGGTGAAAGGCGGCCACGAGCATATTGCCCTGACGGGCGGCGACAACGGTACCGTCGGCCAGGCGCGCCAGTACCTCGACGTTGCCGTTCGTTTTTTCGATAAGCGGGGCGCGAATAAAGACGGCATGAAAGGGCTTTTTGCCCAGCGCCGGTATCTCCAGCTCGGTCTCGAAGCTGTCCACCTGCCGCCCGAAGGCGTTGCGCTTGACGATAACGTCCATCAGCCCCAGCGGCTCGACATCTCTGTCCGAGTCCCTGGTGGAAAGGACAATCATGCCGGCGCAGGTGCCGAAGATGGGGAAGCCGTTACGCGCCAGCCTGGTTATCTCTTCGGTGAGGTGGGAGCCGACCATGAGCTTGCTGATGGTGGTACTCTCCCCGCCGGGAATAACAAGCCCGTCCAGGCCCTCTAGTTGCGAAGCCAGGCGGACGGGCAAAGCCTCTACCTTCAGTCGGCGCAATGCAGCGATATGCTCAATAAAGGCTCCCTGCGAAGCAAGGACGCCAATTTTCATATTCTTACCATCCTCGTTGCGCCAGCAACTCCTCGGCGGGAATCTGCTTTATATCCAATCCGGGCATGGCCTCGCCCAGATTCTTGGATACCTCGGCGATAATCTTGGGGTCCTGGTAGTGGGTGGTGGCTTCGACGATTGCCTTGGCTCTGACGGCGGGGTCGCTGGACTTGAATATGCCCGAGCCGACGAAAACGCCCTCGGCGCCGAGGTGCATCATCAGAGCGGCGTCGGCGGGAGTGGCCACGCCGCCGGCGGCGAAGTTGACCACGGGCAGCCTGCCCGTCTTGTGTACCTCGGCCACCAGCTCGAAGGGAGCTTCCAGCTCTTTAGCCGCCGCCATCAGCTCTTCCTGCGACAGACTCTTCAGACGGCGTATACCGTCCATAACCGCTCTCATGTGCCTGACCGCCTCGACGATATTGCCGCTGCCGGCCTCGCCCTTGGTGCGAATCATGGCCGCCCCCTCCCCGATTCGGCGCAAGGCTTCACCTAAATTACGGCAGCCGCAGACAAAGGGGACGGTGAAATCGTGCTTCCAGACGTGGTGGCTCTCGTCGGCGGGAGTCAGCACCTCGGATTCGTCGATAAAGTCGACGCCCAGCGCCTCCAGCGCCTGAGCCTCGACGAAATGCCCGATGCGGCACTTGGCCATTACCGGTATCGAGACCGCTTTCATGATGTTCTCGATGACGGTGGGATCGGCCATGCGGGCCACCCCTCCGGCGGCGCGAATGTCGGCGGGCACTCTCTCCAGCGCCATCACGGCGCAGGCGCCCGCTTCCTGAGCAATCTGGGCGTGCTCAGGAGTAACCACGTCCATTATCACCCCGCCCTTGAGCATCTGGGCCAGGCCCGTCTTTACCTTCCAGGTTCCCGTCTGTTTACTCTTATCCTGATTTCCGCTATTCGTCTTCATAGCCGTATTTTACTATTGTTTAAAATTGTTGGCAAATTAAACTAATAGCTCATCCGAGACAACTCGTTCCCATAACTATCATAAAGCACAGCGGTATCGGGGTCTTCGTTGTTCCATATGGGCTGACCGCGCCCAAAACTAAAGCACCCTGGATGTTCCTCGTTCGTATAGACACGCACGCTCTCACCTGGTTCCAGGATACGGTAGGGAAAAACGAAACGTGGGTAGCCCTCGTCAATATCTATAAGTACGCAGCCGGTTATATTCTGCGGCTCGTCGCCGACGTTGGTTATCTCTACGTACTCATCCGCCTCCGAAGTAGGTACTTGACCATCGAAACAGATATGGGTGATATAAACATCCTTGACAACTATCGGCTGCCCTGTGTCACCGTCAGTCGTCGTTAAGCCGTTATCCGCTTTGGAACCATCGCAGCCGACAAACGAGAAAAGCGAAGCAATACCAGGATACCACCCAAAAGCCTTATTCTCATTCTAGTTCGCTCCCAATGGCCTCTTCCCAGGCATACCGGGGCGGCGGGGATATTTTTCGGGCGTGGGCGCCGCCTTGTCGATGACGACCAGGTAGCGCTCGTCGGCGAGCCCTTCCAGCCCGATTTCCTTTATCTCGCGCAGCCTGCCGCCTAAAAGCGCCATAGCACCCCCGGCGCTTTTGAGCTCTTCGTCAAGGCTACCCTTCTTGGGGGCGATAAAGACGCCGCCGACGGCGCAGAAAGGCAGCGTCAGCTCCACCAGCGTGGGCAGCGCCGCCACCCCCCGCGAGATAACCAGGTCGAACTTCTCTCTATACTGGGGCACGCGGGCGACCTCTTCCGCCCGTCCCACGATGATTTCGACATCTTCCAGCCCCAGCTGCCGCACGATGTGGTGCAGGAAGGAAACCTTCTTGGCGGTGGCTTCCAGCAGGGTCAGCTTGATGCCGGGGAAGACAATCTTGAGCGGCAGGCCGGGAATGCCCGCCCCCGTGCCGACATCAATGACGCTCTGGCCTCTGGATAATTTGCAGACCAGCGTCACGCTAAGCGAATCGAGGAAGTGCTTCAGTTGCACGTCTTCGTAGTCTGTGATGGCCGTCAGGTTTATTTGCTCGTTCCAGCCCACCAGCTCGCTGTAATAGACCTCGAACTGCTTGACTTGAGCATTAGTCAATTTGACGCCCAGCTTTTTAGCCCCGGCCTCTAGCTTATCCATATCTGGATTATACCATTAAAAACCCCACCCCCTGTTTTTATCCATTCCCACCCTCCACCCTTTGAGGCAGAGGGGCTACGCCCCTCTCAAACACCCCATGATGCCCCCCTGTCATTGCGAGCCAAGCGAAGCAATCCCCCAGGTTAAGGAGTTTACTCATCAGGGCGGGCTGGGTTGGGACAGAAATGACGTGCGCACAACAGAGTGGGGGGAGCCGGGGAGAATTTTTTGCCTTGCACCCTCCCTTTATGCTATAGTTTTCATGCAGAGATTAATTAAATAATTCCGCTAGGGGTGCTATAAAAGGCTGAGAGGCGCTGGGGCGCCAACCCTTGGAACCTGATCTCGGTAATACGAGCGGAGGGAAGCAAAAAATGATAGAAACCAGGGGTTTGTTCCAAGTTATTAAAGCCCTTGGTTTTTTTGTTTTCGGGAGGCAGCCATGACACAACTGGAACTGGCCAAAGCCGGCAAAATCTCCCCGCAGATGAAACTGGTGGCGGAGCGGGAAGGAGTAGCGGCGGAAGTTATCCGCCAGGGCGTAGCCGAAGGCGTCATCGTCATTCCGGCTAACGTTAATCATAAAAATCTCGTCCCCGGCGGCATCGGCCGGGGGCTGACCACCAAGGTCAACGCCAACATCGGCACTTCGTCAGACTTCGGCAACGCCGACACCGAGCTGGAAAAGCTCAGGGTCGCCGCCGAAAGCGGCGCCGACGCCGTCATGGACCTTTCCACGGGCGGCGACATCCCGGCCATAAGGCGGGCCATTATTGCCGCCAGCACTTTACCCATCGGCACCGTCCCCGTCTATCAGGCCGGTATCGAGGCCATAAACAGGCACGGCGCCATCGTCAAGATGACGGCGGAGGAGCTTTTTAACGCTATCGAGGAGCACGCCGCCGACGGCGTGGACTTTGTCACCGTGCACTGCGGCGTCACCCACGCCGCCGTGGACAAGTTGAGAAAGCAAGGCCGGGTGGCCGACGTTGTCTCGCGGGGTGGCGCCTTTCTTATCGGCTGGATGCTGCACAACGACGCCGAAAACCCCCTCTACGAAAACTACGACCGCCTGCTGGAAATAGCTAAAGAATATGACGTTACCCTGAGTCTGGGCGACGGCATGCGCCCCGGCTGCCTCGCCGACGCCACCGACCAGGCGCAAATCGAGGAGCTGCTGGCTATCGGCGAGTTGGTCGAGCGAGCGCGCCAGGCCGGAGTGCAGGCGATGGTCGAAGGCCCCGGGCATCTACCCCTGAACCAGATTGAAGCCAACGTCAAGCTGGAAAAGGCCGTATGCAAGGGCGCGCCCTTCTACGTTCTGGGGCCGCTGGTCACCGATATCGCCGCCGGCTACGACCACATCACCGGGGCTATCGGCGGGGCTATCGCCGCTTCCGCCGGTGCCGATTTCCTTTGCTACGTTACCCCCGCCGAGCACCTGTCCCTGCCCGACCCCGAAGACGTCAGGCAAGGCGTCATCGCCTCGCGTATCGCCGCCCACGCCGCCGACATCGTCAAGGGCGTCAAGGGCGCCGCCGAGCGCGACAAGCAGATGGCCGTCGCCCGCAAGCAGCTCGACTGGGAAGAGCAGGCGCGGCTGTCTTTAGACCCGGCGCTGGCGCGCCAGGTACACGGCAAGCACAGCTCCACCGGCTCGGCCTGCAGCATGTGCGGGCAGTTCTGCGCCATGGAGCTGGTGGCCAGATACCTGAAAGTCCCCGCCGGCAAGTGCTAGCTATAGAGAGGAGTGTTTAATATGCCTTTATTCCACCCCGTAGGTGAAAAGGAAGTGACCCGGGCTATCGTTTCCAGCTTCCTCAAGCAATTTGAAGAATACGTCGAAAGCGACGTCATCATCGTCGGCGCCGGCCCCGCCGGTCTTATCGCCGCCCGCGACCTGGCTAAAGCCGGGCTGAAGGTGGTCATCATCGAGCGCAACAACTACCTGGGCGGCGGCTTCTGGGTCGGCGGCTACTTCATGAATAAGTTTACTTTGAGAGCGCCCGCCCAGGAGTTCCTCGACGAGCTGGGGGTGCCCTACTCGCCGGCGGGCGAAGGCTTATACGTCGCCGACGCCCCCCACGCCTGCGCCAGCCTCATCGCCGCCGCCTGCGCCGCCGGCGCCAAGATTTTCAGCCTGACCTACGTCGAGGATATCGTGGTCAGGGAGGACAAGAAGATTGCCGGGGTAGTGATCAACTGGAACCCCATCAACCATCTCCCCAGGGAGGCGGCCGCCCTCGACCCGGTGCCGCTGGAGACCAAGGTGGTCATCGACGCCACCGGCCACGAAGCCGACGTCATCCAGAAGCTGGTGAAACGCAAAATGATTGAGGTAAAGGGTGAAGGCGCCCTCTGGATCGAGAAATCGGAGGACGCCGTCGTCGAGCGCACCGGCGAGGTCTATCCCGGCCTGATTGTGGCCGGCATGGCGGTGGCCAGCGTCTTCGGCCTGCCGCGCATGGGCCCCACCTTCGGGGGCATGCTCTTTTCGGGGAGAAGGGCCGCCGAGGCCGCCCTTAAAATAGTGCAGAAAGCGGGCAAATAACGCCCGAATTAGTATAGATTGGGGAGCGAAATGACAACGAAACAGAATCCGAGCCTGGGCGAAGCCGCCACCATCTTTTTGGCCACTCTCCCCCCCAAGGAAGGCGAAACCTGCCAGCAACCGGTCTACCAGTTCGTGCGCTGGTACGGCGCCGAGCGCCCCTTCGCCGACCTTATCCCCCGCGAGGTGGCCGACTACGCCGCCCAGCTATCGTCGCTGCACACCAGCTACCTGGCCAATATCGAGACGGTGCGCGCCTTCCTGGCCTACGCCCGTAAGCAGGGCTGGAACAAGGCCAGCCTGGCCGCCCAGCTCAAGCCCAAGAAAGCGAAGAGCAACCTGCCTAAATCCACCAAGCGCAACCTGCCACCGCCGAGCTCACTGACCAGGGAAGGCTACGACAAGCTCAAAGCCGAAATCGCCGAGCTTAAAGTGCGGCGCACCAAGGCCACCGAGGAGATAAGGCGAGCGGCGGCGGACAAGGACTTCCGCGAAAACGCTCCCCTCGACGCCGCCCGGGAAGAAAAAAGCTATATAGAGGGTCGTCTCATGGAGCTGGAAGCCATCCTCAAGACGGCGACCATCATCGACGAGAACCGAAAAGCCGCCCCCAAGGTCAGCGTGGGCAACAGCATCGTCCTCTGCGACGACGCCTCCGGCGAGGAGCTGCGCTACACCATAGTCAGCCCACGCGAGGTCGACCCCGCCAGCGGCAAGATTTCCAGCCAGTCGCCCATCGGCAAAGCCGTCGTGGGCCGGGCGCAGGGCGACACCGTGGAGATAACGGCGCCGGTGGGCAAGCTGCGCTACCGGCTGGTGCAGATAGAGCGCTGAAAACCCGCTAAAAAGGTGGTCATAAACCGTCTAATGAGGTATATTTAGTCTGGAGGCAAGATGGCAGCACTACCCAGACTAAGCCGTATTTTCGGGGTCAAGATAAGCCTGCACTATACCTGGATACTGGCTTTCGGCCTGATAACCGCCATCATGGTGACACAGTTCCCCGAGGCCCATCCCCTGTGGCAAAGGGTGGCGCTGGGCATAGTCACCAGCCTGGCTTTTCTGTTAGCCATCAGCCTGCGCTCCTTTATTATCAGCTTCATCGTTATCAACCGGGGCGTGCCCGTAAAGCGCATCACCCTGTTCGTCTTCGGCGGCGGCGCCGAGATAACCAAAGAAGCCACCCGCCCCGTCATCGAGTTACTCATTGCCGCCACCGGCCTGCTCACCACTCTCCTCTTCTGCGGCATTTTCTACGGCATCCACGCCATCCTCTTCAGCGCCGGCAGCACGGTGGCCTACGTCATCATCCAGTGGCTGTCCTATATCTTCTTCATGCTCTTTCTCTTCCACATCATCCCCGGCTTTCCCCTGGACGGGGGCAGGCTGCTGCGGGCGTTCCTGTGGAAAATCAGCGGCGACCACGACGGCTCCATCCTCATCACCAGCGTTCTGGGCTGGATTCTCGGCTGGCTGCTCATCGCCGCCGGTATCCTGCTCCTCATCCGCGAACAGCAATGGTTCAACGGCCTGGCCATAGTGGGCACGGGGTGGGTATTGCAATCCGCCTCCGCCCAGAGCCGCCGCCGCGCCATTTTGCGCAAGGCGCTGGAACCGGTCAAGGCCCAGGATATAATGTCACGGGAGAGCGCTCTTATTAGCTCCCAGACCACCGTCAGCCAGCTAATCCACGATTACATACTGGCTACGGGGCAGAGCTATTGCCTCATCGCCGACGAAGAGGAGCTAAAAGGGGTGGTTACCGTGGACGACGCCAAACGGGTAGCCAAGAAGCACCGCGGCGCCCATATCGATAAAATCATGACACCGGCCAGCCGGCTTAAAACCGTCCACCCCCAGCAATCGGCCGCCAGCGTGCTCGGGGTCATGGACGAACAGGGAATCGATCACGTGCCTGTGGTCGAGGACAATAAAGTGGTCGGCGTCATATCGCGGGAAAGCCTGACCCGGCTGGCCCAGATTCGAACCAAGCTCAAGCTCTAGGACGCCAGCGGGTCGAGCATAAGCTCTTCGATAATCTGCCTTTCCCTGGGTTGCTTGGCATAGAGCCGCCACTCCGCCTCGAACCAGCGGAAAGGGCTCTCCGCTTCGGAAACCACGCGTATTCTCACGTCGCTGGGGTCGTCGTTAAGCCAGGAAACGTAGGGTATGCTGGTCAACGGCGTGCCTGTGATTATCTCGACCTCATAATGGTCGCGCTCGAGCCCATCGGGCAACGTCCCCTGGCGGTAAATCTTCCAGTCCACCTTAACGGTATTACGGGGCGCGGAGCGGCTGTGTATGTAGAGGCGGCAATCGTCGGGGTCGTCGGCCTGGAACCACCTCGACTCGACGACGCTGGTAAAGAAAAGAAAGGGGTCCACCGCCTCGACGGTGAAGTTACTGCGCAGGCTCCCTTCGGGGCAATCCCCCACCACCTCTTTCCAATCTTCCCAGAAGAAAAAGGAACCATTGGCGTTTTCCAGGCGCCCGCTGTCGACCAGAACGCCGCCCTTGACCTCGTCCCAGTAATCCGTGCCCAAAAACCAGTTGGCCTTGTGCTCGAAAGCGCCCTCGCGGACGAAATGCGAGCAATAGATAGTCCCGCCGAAAATATAGGTCAGTATCTGTTCCGCGAGATTCTCTGAGATTGCCTCCGACACCTCAAAATCGCCGTGCCCATGCTCCCCGTAATAGACCACGTCGGCGGCGTCGGAATACTGCGCCGACATGGGCACGATGCCGTCGTCCATATCCCGGGGCCAGCCGTCAACGCCGCCGAAACCGAACTGGGCGCTGGAGGGAGCCGATTCACCCGAGATGAAAGCCAGCCAGTGCTTGTTCTGCGCCACCCAGGCGCCGTCATCGGAGCTGTCGTAGTTGGCCACCGAGTCGCAGATGCCCGCGTCCCCGGCCAGCCAGCGGACGCGGCAGAAATCAGCCACGGAAGTGCCGCCGGTAGCGTAATAGCCCCCCATGGCTTTAATCGGGCTGTTGATGGTCACCACCATAGCCACCTTATCCGTGATGCCGCTGACGTTGTTAGCCACGGCATAGAGGGCGGCCTTGCCGCCGGCGCTGTGCCCGACCAGTATGATGTTCCGCTTACCGGAAAAGTGGCGCCCGACGCTGTCGGCGATGTTGTTGGCCCAGGTCCTCATGTCGACATCGTTGGGGTAACAGCGGTTCATGACGTCAACCTGAATATCGATGCCGGGGTTGGCGGCTTCGTAGGCGGCGATGTAAGGCTCTATATTCTCCAGGATGGTGTCGGAGAGAAGCTGCATGGAACAGGGGTTGCCCCCCGCCCCGTGCAGGAAGACGAAGTTGAGCTGCTTGACCCTAACCTCGTCTTCGGACTGGGCCCGCGCCGGAATGGCCGCAGTGAGCTGTAGCAGCACCACGATAACCGCTAGTAAGGCCAGCTTTTTCATCACAACACTGAACATATCAGCCTACTTTCAGACTCAAACAAAGTTATCACTTGCTCCGTTCAGTGTCAATATAGTGGTGACTTTGCGTAAATACGATGCCGTATTACCCCCGTCTGTTTTCATACGTTAGCAAAAGGTTAGCAAAATATTACTTCCGTTTTTCTTGTTTAGCACCCTTCCCCAATACTTATATGATATAATTACACGGACACCATCGGAGAGTGAGAGCCTATGTCGCCTGAGCTTTATGAATTCCTAGACTTTTTTGCAGGAAGCGGCCTAGTTACAGAAGGGGTAAAACCTTATTTCCATACAGCTTGGGCTAACGACATCTCACCAAAGAAAGCTGAAGTTTACTTGGCTAATCAAGACCCATATTCTTTCTACCTCGGGCCATTACAGAACTTCTCGGGGCAGAACCTTCCGCAGGCAGACGTTTCCTGGGCTAGTTTTCCATGTCAGGATTTGTCGCTAGCGGGTAAGCAGCAAGGTATAAACGGGAATAGAAGCGGCTTGGTATGGACTTGGCTTAAGATAATGGATGAAATGCCTACTCGCCCCCCGATAGTTGTGGTAGAAAATGTTTCAGGGCTAACCTCAACTAGCAGAGGCAATAACTACCGCACTCTGCACCAAGCATTGACCGGACGTAATTACCAAGTAGGACCTTTACAGCTTGACGCCCTAAGGTGGCTCCCCCAATCACGCAAACGGATATTCGTTTTAGGCGTCAGAACTGATGTGAATTTGGATGGCTTAACAGATGACGCCCCAAATTGGCTACACCCTGAGGCTTTGAGACGAGCGGTAGATGGTCTTACAGAAGTTATCTGGTGGAGCCTGCAAACGCCGCCACCCCGAACGCTAAAGCTATCCGACGTTATTGAATACGACGCTCCACTTCACACAAGTGAGCAAACAAAGAAACTCTTGGCATTGATACCACCTAAGCACATGGCAAAGCTAAAGCAGGCTCTTACGCAAGGGTTACGGGTATTCCCCGGATACAAGCGCATCAGGGGGAAAAAACAAGTGCTTGAGATACGCACTGACGATATTTCAGGTTGCCTAAGGACAGCTAATGGTGGAAGTAGCCGCGAGTTCATAGTCATTTCAGTTAATGGCGAATTAAAAACACGCTTATTAACAGTACGGGAAGCAGCGAGATTAATGGGATTGCCCGATTCATATTCTATCCCCGGTGACTATAATAGCGGCTACAATGCGATGGGTGACGCCGTAGCCCTACCCGTCACCCGATTTTTAACAGAACACCTACTGCTACCCTTAGCAAGGAGGGCGCATGCCGACAATCCAAGAGTCTTTACAAAAATTCAAGAAGCAATACGTTAGCGGCAAAGGTGATCTGTCCGTAGTACTTGTCGTAACTCGCGAGGCCAGAGACAAAGGACTCCCGCTAGATTCAAGAACTATGAAAACCGAAGGGCAAGGCCAAGTCAAAGGTCTCGGTAGAAGCTCCGTGCAAAAAATACTTAATGAGCATGGAGTAACCCAAATATTAGCGGCAGAAGGCGGTCGCACTAGTCGCGGCAGTCTCGCTTTGATGGAGAAATATGTTAAATTCCTTAACCAGCAGAACGAAATTTCAGTTATAGATCTGCCTTTCGTTGAAAGCTGGTGGGTAGACCGCGTAAAGGAGTTTTTTGCTGGCAGGCCGTTCAAGTTCCGTGCTGACCCATCAAAATCGATTGCCTACGTTGTTCGCGACTTGCTCAACCAAGCTGAGGCTAGACAACGCGAAAACCAAGGAACCATGTTCCAAGGCGCTTTAATGCAGCATCTTGTTGGCGCTAAGCTAACTTTGGCTCTACCGGATAACCAAATACAGTCGTGTGGCTTTTCAGTTAAAGATGAAGCCAATGCACGAGCCGGAGACTTCATTATTGGCGACGTAGTTATTCATGTGACCGCTACTCCAACTGAAATGCTGCTAAGAAAGTGCGCTGACAATTTGAATTCCCATCTGAAGCCGATAATAGTTACATCGGCGGTAGGCGTTGTTTCAGGACAAAGCTTAGCAAAACCGCTCGGTATAGAAGGCAGAGTGGACTTTTTTGACATTGAACAATTTATTGCCATGAATATCTATGAAATAAGTAGATTTTTACCTGATAAGCGCGACACTACTGTTGTTGAACTAATTCGGAAATATAACAAAATAGTCGAAGAATGCGAAACTGACTACGGAATGCTGCAGATAAAACTTAGCTAGCTATGACTCAGGACACATACCCACCAGAAAAACGTAGTTGGGTAATGTCCAGAATAAAAAGCAAGGACACTGCCCCTGAAATTGCCCTTCGAAAGAAACTCTGGGCCGATGGACTACGATACCGCAAAGACTTTAAGCCGCTTCCCGGACGGCCTGATATTGTCTTCACACGAGCAAAAGTTATAGTTTTTATAGATGGTGCCTTCTGGCATGGCAAAAAGCTGTCCCTTGAGCGGTTACTGAAAATGCCTCCCTACTGGCAACAAAAAATCCAAAAGAATGTCGATAGGGACAAGAGGAACACCCATTTGCTAGAAGACATGGGATACACTGTAATGAGGTTCACCGACGTTCAGATAGCCAAAAATCTTGACGATGTTGTGAACCGTATAAAATCCCAGGTGTATAAATTTCAACATAGGCACACCTAAAGAAGTTCTTAGTTTAAATGCACAAAACGTGCCTTCATAAGTAATCCCCCCTCCAACAATGCACCAACGACTTTGCCCCAGCCACAACTTTTGGTATAATCGGAAAGCTATATGGAGAGGTGTCCGAGTGGTTTATGGTGCCGCTCTCGAAAAGCGGTCTCCGGTTATTCCGGAGCGTGGGTTCGAATCCCACCCTCTCCGCCATAAACTATAACGGAGAGGTGCTGGAGTGGCCTATCAGGCACGCCTGGAGAGCGTGTGTAGCCGTAAGGCTACCGTGGGTTCGAATCCCACCCTCTCCGCCATACTCATCTAGACCGAATAAGCGGAGAAAGAAACTGTCATCAAGAAGCCGAGATTCCTCTCCATGATTTCGGGGCTTTTGCCCCTTTTCATGCTGGCCCATTTCAGCCACCACTTTACGGCGGCCATTTTCCAACCCCTCACCCCCTTCATCCGCGACGAATTTTCCCTCGACTATAATCAGGTCGGCTGGATAATGTCCGCCTACAACATCAGCTACGGCGTCAGCCACCTGCCCTCGGGCTGGCTCTCCGACCGCCTCGGCCCCCGCCTCATGATTCTGATGGGCATCTCCGGGGCGGCGCTATTCTCCATACTGGCCGGCCTTGCCCCCGGCTATATCCTGATGGTTGTCTTTATGGTCATGCTGGGCATAATGGGCGGGGGCTATCACCCCGCCGCCTCCCCACTGGTCTCGACGCTGGTGGACAAAAGAGACCGGGGCAGCGCCCTGGGTTTGCACCAGATAGGCGGCACGGCCAGCTTTTTCCTGACTCCGCTCATCGCCGCCGCCCTCTTCCAGACGCTCAGCTGGCGCTGGACGGTGGTCAGCATGGCCATACCCGTCTTCATTATCGGTATCGTGCTCTTTGTCGTCCTCACCCGGCGCGGCTACGCTCCCAAAGCCCCGCTGGTAGCCAACAACTCCGAACCCGAGGAAAGCGAAGCCCACAGCAGCGTGCGCAGCCTGATACCCTACATCGGTCTGGGGGTGGCTCTCCAGATGCTGCTCATGGGGGTGACCTATTACATCGCGCTCTACGCCGTGGACAACCTCAACGCCAGCGCCGACACCGGCGCTTTTCTCTTCTCGCTTTTCCACTTCGCCGGGCTCTGGGCGGGCCCCGCCGGCGGCTATCTCTCCGACAGGCTGGGCACCAAGCCGGTTATCATCACGGCCGGCCTCATCGCCGGCCCGGCCATCTACCTGCTCCAGTTCGCCTCTCTGGGCTGGAGCATCTGGCTGGTGCTGCTCCTGCTCGGCATGTGCATGTATCTCTCCATGCCCGTCACCGAGCTGCAAATTATCAGCCGCGCCCCCGCGCGCTACCGCTCCACGATACTGGGCGTTTACTATTTCGCCAGCCGGGGCGGCATCGGCTTAAGCGCGCCGGTGCTGGGCTTCATTGCCGATAAATATGGCTTCGCCACCAGCTTCACCGTGGCCGGGGCGGTGATGGCGGGGACAGCGCTGGTTTGCACCTTCTTCCTGTTGAGAAACCGCGACTGACGCGCCCGTCCGAAATCTATTTGACGGTAACGCGGGCGTCCACCACCCAGTAGCCCTCGCCCTGCGGCATCACCTTGACCGGGTTCAGGTCGAGCTCGGCAATCTGGGGTATATCCTCGACCATGGCCGAAACCCTGAGCAAAAGCTCCTCCAGAGCCTTGGTGTCGCTGGAGGGCGCGCCGCGGTAACCCTGAAGCACCTTGGCCGTCTTAATCGAGCCGACCAGCTCCCTGGCGTCCACGTCGGTAAGCGGGTGCAACTTGAGAGCCACGTCCTTGAACAGCTCGGCGTATATCCCGCCCAGCCCGAACATTATCAAAGGCCCGAAGTTCGGGTCCTGGGTGATACCGATGAGGGCCTCCACACCGCTGCCTATCATGGGCTGGACGGTGACCCCGGTCATTTCCTTACGGCGGCCTATCTTTTCCAGGCTCTCCTCGATAGTATGGAAAGCCTTTTTGACGTCGGCTTTAGATTTCAGGTCCAGGATAACCCCGCCGACATCGGTCTTGTGCGATATCGTCGGCGAGTTGAGCTTGACCACCACCGGGAAGCCCAGCTTGGCCGCCATCTCCGCGGCTTCATCGGCGCCAGCCGCCGTCAGGGTTTGGGTGGTGCGTATGCCGTAGCAGCCGAGCAGTTCCGTTATCTGCTCCGGCGAGAGCCACAATGGGCGGGTGGTGCTGCCCGTGAGCACTTTCTCCACCAACTGATGCGCCCGCTCCCGCTTAATCCCCTTGAAAGCGGGCACTTTACCCTTCGGCTTCCGCCTCAATTCCTCGTACTCGACCGCCTTGGCCAGCGCCGAGATGGCATCGTCGGGGAAACGGTAGGAGGGCACGAAGCGCCCCCTGACGCCCAGCTTACCCCGCACGCCCCGCTGCCCCATGAAACAGGACACCAGCGTCTTGCGGTGGCGGTGATAGGTCGGAATCACCTGCCTTATGGCGTTCTCGGTAGCCTCCGGCTCGACTATGGTGGGCGGGATAAATATGGTCAACACAGCGTCGAAGCCCTTGTCCTGGGCCAGCACCTTGAGCACGTTTTCGAAATCCTGGGAGTCGGCGCCCGCCGTCAGGTCGATGGGGTTATGCAGGGGTATACCCGGCCTGACCAGCGGCTTTAACGTCTCTACCGTTTCTTTAGAAAGATCGGGCAACTCCAGCCCGTGCTGCAGGCAAGAGTCGGCGGCGATTATGCCCGGCCCGCCGCCGCTGGTGACGATGGCCAGCCTCCTGCCCTTGGGCGCCGGCTGGTTAGAGAGCAGGGTGGCCACGTCGAAAAGCTCGGATACCGAGTGCACCCGGATGATTCCCGCCTCGCGGAAGAGGGCGTCGGAGACTATCTCGGGGGTAGCCAGCGCCCCGGTGTGGGACATCGCCGCCCTGGAACCGGCGGGCGTGCTGCCGCTCTTGACAGCCAGTATCGGCTTGGTGGCCGACACCTTGCGGGCCAGGCGGCTGAAGCGGCGCGGGCTGCCGAAAGATTCCAGGTAAAGCAGGATGACCTTGGTCGCCGGGTCCTGCCCCCAGTATTGCAAAAGATCGTTGGCCGAGATATCGACGCGGTTGCCGACGCTGACGAAGGTGGAGATGCCCATGTTGACGTTGCCGGCATACTCCAGGATGACCAGCCCCATGGCGCCGCTCTGGGAAAGGAAGGCGACGTTCCCCTGCGGCGGATAGATGCGCGAGAAGGTGGCGTTCATATTGACGGCGGGGTCGGTGTTAATCACCCCCATGCAGTTGGGGCCCACCACTCTCATGCCGTGCCCCAGGGCGATATCGCGCAGCTCCCTTTCCCGGGCCGCCCCTTCCTCGCCCCTCTCCTTGAAGCCGTCGGAGATAACGATGACGGCGCGCACTCCCTTGCGCCCGCACTCGTCGGTTACCCTGGCCACCAGCGGCGCCGGCACCAGGATAACGGCCAAATCGACGGGCCCGGGTATGTCGAGCACGGAAGGATAGGTCTTGATGGACATGATGACGTCGGTGTTGGGGTTAACCGGATAGACCACGCCCGAAAAGCGCCCTTTTAACAGCGACTGGAGAACGAGCTTCCCCAGCGTGCCTTCGTTACGGGAAGCGCCGATCACCGCCACCGAGCGCGGGGCCAGCACGGAGCGCAGCGAGGCCATAGTCGATATCAGCTCTCGCTCCTCCTCTTTCCTGGCCACCCGCTTGGTGCGGGCGATAGGGAAGCTTATGTAGTATTCGCCTTCGCTAAGGTCGCTGGTAATGTGAAAGCCGTAGTCCAAAAAGACTTCCATCATCTGGTCGTTCTCGGCCAGAACCCCGGCCTTGAAGGTAGTGATGTCGTTCTCGCGGGCGACGTTAGCCAGCCATTCCATGAGCTTGGTGCCGATGCCCTTGCCCTGATAGATATCGTCGATAACGAAGGCCACCTCGGCCGATTGCTTATCGGGCAGGCGGTAGTAGCGCCCGATGGCGACGATGTCCTTCTGCCGTTCCCGGATAACCTCGGCGACGAAGGCGAAGGTATCGACATAGTCCACCGTGCAATAACGGATGGCGTCGTCGATATTCATCGCCTCGGGCACGTGGTGGAAACGCAGGTATTTGGTACGGTCGCTGAGCTGCTGGATAAAAGCCAGCCAGCGCTCGGTGTCGTCGGTCTTTATGGGACGGAGCAAAATCCTGGAGCCGTCTTTCAGAACAACTTCGGTCTCATAGTGGGCGGGGTAGTTTCTCTCTTCTTCGGGAATCATTTCTCTTTATCAATCCTCCATTCCATAACTGATTATAGTCCAAAACGACCAAAAGGCTCAATTGCCACTGCTTTACCCCTGTGTTAGAATTGCCTTGAAAATGGACGACAAAGACCTCAAATACTGGGTCGGCTTCAGCCTCATCCCCCGCATCGGACGGGTCAAGCTTTCCCGCCTGGCCAATCACTTCGAGACCATGGCAGCCGCCTGGCGTGCCGACCCCGCCGAACTCGTTAGCGCCGGCTTGGACAAAGGCTCGGCCAGGACCGTCGCCGACTGGCGCCCCAAAATCTCTCTCGACGCCGAGATGGAAAAGTTGGAACGCCACGGGGTAACCGCCTTCACCTTTAACGACGAGGGCTACCCCACCCGCCTCAAGGAGATTTACGACTATCCGCCCATACTTTATGTCAAGGGTTCCCTGCTCCCCCAGGACGAATGGTGCCTGGCGGTGGTGGGCACCCGCAAGACCACCGTCTACGGCCGCCAGACCACCGAGGAGATTGTCGCCGACCTGGCGCGCAATAAAATCACCATCGTCAGCGGCCTGGCCCGGGGCATTGATTCCATCGCCCACCGCAGCGCCTTGGACGCGGGCGGAAGAACGATTGCCGTCTTCGGCTGCGGTCTGGACGTTATCTACCCCGCCGAGAACGCCTCGCTGGCGCAGAGCGTCGCCGAAAACGGGGCGCTTATCAGCGAGTTTCCCCTAGGCGCCGAGCCGAGGCGGGAGAACTTCCCACTGCGCAACCGGATTATGAGCGGCTTGAGCCTGGGAGTACTGGTGGTCGAGGCCGGCGAGGGCAGCGGCGCCCTGATTACGGCGGAAAGGGCTATGGAGCAAAACCGGGAGGTCTTCGCCGTGCCGGGCAGTATCTTTTCCCTGAGCAGCCGCGAGACCAACCGCCTCATCCAGGACGGCGCCAAGCTGGTGCGCGATTACACCGACATTTTGGAAGAGCTTAATTTAAGGGCGGTGGCGCACCAGATGGAGCTCAAGGAGACTATCCCCGCCTCCGACACCGAGACATTGCTGCTCAAGCAGTTGAGCGCCGAGCCGGCCCACATCGACGAGGTCTGCCGCGGCAGCGGCCTGCCCATCGCCACCGTGAGCAGCACGCTGGCGATGATGGAACTGAAAGGGATGGTGCGGCAGGTGGGCACGATGAACTATATCCTCTCGCGGGAAGTGAGAGAGGTCTATAAAGTAAAGGTAGATTGATTTATGTCAAGTAAGAAACTGGTTATTGTTGAGTCGCCGGCCAAGGCGCGAACACTGAGCAAGCTGCTGGGCAGCAGCTACAGCCTCAAGGCATCCATGGGGCACGTCCGCGACCTGCCCAAGAGCCAGCTGGGGGTGGACCCCGAGGCGGACTTTGCCCCCAAATACGTCATCCCCCGCGCCAAGACCAAGGTGGTCAACGAGCTCAAAAAAGCGGCCAAGACGGCTTCCGCCGTTTACCTGGCCACCGACCCCGACCGCGAGGGGGAGGCTATCTCCTGGCATCTGCAGGAGGTGACCAAGAGCAATAAGATTCCCTACCGCCGCGTCGTCTTCCACGAAATCACCAAGGAAGCCATCCAGCGCGCCTTCGAGCAACCGCACGACATCAACATGCAGCTGGTCAACGCCCAGCAGGCGCGGCGCATTTTGGACCGGCTGGTCGGCTACAAAATCAGCCCCTTGCTCTGGCAGAAGGTGAGGCGGGGTTTATCGGCGGGCCGGGTGCAGTCGGTGGCGGTAAAAATCGTCGTCGACCGCGAGCGCGAAATCGAGAAATTCGTCCCCGAGGAATACTGGTCTATCGAGGCCGAGCTGGCCAAGGCGGCTGGTAAAAAGACCTTCCGGGCAATGCTCATCGGGCTCGCCGACGGCACCAAGCTGGAGATTAAAAACGAGGAGGAGGCCACCAGGCTGCAGGAGCAACTGGAAAAGGCCGGCTACAAGGTCTTCAAGGTAGGCACCAAGAAAGCCACCCGCCAGCCCGCCCCACCCTTCATCACCAGCACCATGCAACAGGAAGCCTGGCGCAAGCTGCACTTCTCGGCCAAGATGACGATGAGCGTCGCCCAGGAGCTTTACGAAGGTCTGCCCATCGGCAAAGAGGGTACGGTGGGTCTTATCACCTACATGCGTACCGACTCGACGCGCGTGGCGCGCTCGGCCGTCGCCGAAACGCGGGAGTTCATCTCCGCCAAGTACGGCGAAAACTACCTGCCCGCCAAAGCCCGCGCCTTCACCCGCGCCGTCAAGGGGGCGCAGGAGGCGCACGAAGCCATCCGCCCCACCCGCATCCACCGCGAGCCGGAAAAAATCAAGCCCTATTTGAGCAACGCCCAGTTCAAGCTCTACCAGCTCATCTGGAAGAGGATGGTTGCCAGCCAGATGGCGGCGGCCACTTTCGATAACACCACGGTCGATATCCAGGCCCGTCACACGCTTTCCGACAACACCTATCTGCTGCGGGCGACCAGCTCGGTAAACACCTTCCCCGGCTTCATGGCCTTGTACACCGAGAGCAAGGATGAAGCCGAGGACGAGGCAAGCACCAAGCTGCCCGCGCTGGCCAAGGGCGACAAGCTGAAACTGATCGAGCTTTTCCCAGAGCAGCACTTCACCAAGCCGCCGCCGCGCTTCACCGAGGCGACGCTGATTAAAATGCTGGAGCAGTGGGGCATCGGGCGGCCCAGCACCTACGCCCCGATTCTTTCCACCATTCAGGATAGAGAATACGTCACCAAGGACGAGGGGCGCTTTAAGCCCACCGAGCTCGGCTTTGTCGTCAACGACCTGCTCGCCAAGCACTTCCCCGGCATCCTCGACATCAACTTCACCGCCTACATGGAGGACGAGCTGGACAAGGTGGCTAACGAGGACAAGAACTGGGTGGCCGTTATCGCGGAGTTTTACTCTCCCTTCGAGAAGAGCCTGACCAGCGCCGCCGAGAAGATGGAAAAGGTGACGGTGGAGGAAAGCACCGACGAGGTCTGCCCCAAGTGCGGGCGGCCTATGGTGGTCAAATTCGGGCGCTTCGGCAAGTTCCTCGCCTGTAGCGGCTACCCCGAGTGCAAATTCACCAAGTCCTTCCAGGTCAAGGTCGGCGTCAAGTGCCCCGAGTGCGGCGGCGACATCGTGCAGAAGAAAAGCAAGAAAAAGCGCACCTTCTACGGCTGCAGCAACTACCCCGAATGCACCTTCGCCGTTAACCTCAAGCCCATCCCCCAACCCTGCCCCCAGTGCGGCGGGCTGCTCACCGTTTATCGCGGCAAGCTGGCCAAGTGCACCAAGTGCGCCTTCAAGGGCAAAATCGGCGGCGGCGAAGGCGAAGCTGAAATAGTGGAGACCAAAGCCACACCGAAGCCGAAGGCCAAACGCACGACCCGGAAGACTACGGCCAAGAAAACGACTACGGCAAAAAAGACCGTTAAGAAGAAGACAACGACGAGGGCGAAGAAGAAAGCGAATTAGTGGGGTGGAGAGAGAAATCTATAGAGGTAACACCTCTGTAGGGCGGGTATTGGGTGGGAAGAAAACACGTTGGCTGACAGAGTGGGGCCGGGTGGAGGGAAAAAGAATATTAAGAGCCTAAACCATGCAGGAAATCTTTAACAGATACATCAACCACCTCGAGGCCGAAAAAAACGCCTCCGCCTACACCGTGCGCAACTACACCGCCGACCTCCTCGACTTCTTCTACTTCCTCAAGGAGAAAAAGGTACCCACCCTCGACAAGGTGGATAGAAAGGTTTTGCGCGACTACCTGGGACATCTGGTCGGCAAAGGCATCGCCAAGGGCAGCATCGCCCGCAAGCTCTCGGCGATACGCTCCTTTTACCGCTACTTAGTGCGTGAAAAGATTATCGAAGCCAACCCCATCAAGTCCGTCTCCTCACCCAAGCTCGACAAGCGCCTGCCCTCGTTCCTGACGCTGGACGAGGTCAAAAAGCTGCTCGAAACCCCCGACACCAGCACCCCCCAGGGCCTGCGTGACCGCGCCCTTTTGGAGTTGCTCTACGCCTCGGGCTTAAGGGTCAGTGAGCTGGCCAGTCTGGAGCTGGGACAAATCAACCTGGATACCAACGAAATCCGCGTCTGGGGCAAGGGCTCCAAGGAAAGGGTGGTGCTCATGGGCGAGCCGGCGGCGCTGGCGCTGCGCAGCTACCTGGAAGAAGGCCGCCCCAAGCTCATCGGCAAGAAAAAGAGCAACGCCATCTTCCTCAGCCGCTACGGCCAGCGCTTCCCGGAAAGAAGCGTGCAAAAGATGCTGGAGCATTATACCCTCAAGGCGGGACTGAAGAAACGGGTGCACCCCCACATGCTGCGCCACACCTTCGCCACCCACATGCTCGACGGCGGCGCCGACCTGCGCGTCGTCCAGGAGCTTTTGGGGCACGCGCGGCTCTCCTCCACCCAGATTTACACCCACGTCACCAAGAAGCAGGCCAGGAAAGTCTATCTGGCGGCGCACCCGCTGGCTAAAGAGAAGGCCGATGATAAAGGATAGAATAGCAAAGCTAATCGGCGAGCTGGGCAAGAACGATATCGAAGGCATTTTCGTCTCCCAGCCGGAAAACCGCCGCTACCTCTCCGGCTTTAGCGGCTCGGCGGGCTTTCTGTTCATTACGGCTAAGGAGTGCATTATCGCCACCGATTCCCGCTACACCGTCCAGGCCCGGAACCAGGCCCCCGACTACAAACTGGTCACCATCGGCGGCGATACGAGCCGCTGGCTACCCGAAGTTATCAGCGAGTTGGGCATTAAGCGGCTTGGCTTCGAGACGGAGCATACCGCCTTTGCTCAATACCAGCGCTTATGTGATATACTAAATAGAGGCAAATCCGGGCTCAAGCTCGTCCCCGTCAACGGCATCGTGGAGGGGCTGCGGGCGCTCAAGGAACCCGGGGAAATCGAGCTGATGACCCGCGCCGCCGAGATTGCCGACGCCGCCATGAACCATATCAGGAAGAAGCTATGCGCCGGCATGACGGAGCTGGAAGCCGCCTGGGAGATTGAGAAATTCATGCGGGAGGCGGGCAGCCAGGCGCTACCCTTCGAGGTTATCGTCGGGTCGGGGCCCAACGCCGCCCTGCCCCACGCCCAACCCTCGGAGCGGGT
The DNA here is from genome assembly GCA_050123275.1 of Dehalococcoidia bacterium. Taxonomy (GTDB): domain Bacteria; phylum Chloroflexota; class Dehalococcoidia; order Dehalococcoidales; family BS750m-G39; genus E44-bin88. The sequence goes on along the minus strand of JASFHK010000004.1, from coordinate 47,019 downwards.
GATTAAGGAATCCGAGCCAGTGGTGATTGACATCGGCGCCAGGGTGGACGGCTACGGCAGCGATTTGAGCCGCACCTTTTGCCTGGGGACTCCCGACGAGACCTTTAAAAAAGTGTACGATACCGTCCTCGGCGCCCACAACGCGGCGATGGCGATAACCAGAGAGGGCATGAACGGCGGCGACTCCGACCGTATTGCCCGCACCGTCATCGAAGAAGGCGGCTACGGAGATAATTTCGGGCACGGCCTGGGACACGGGGTGGGACTGGCCCCCCACGAGCTACCCCGCCTGGGCCCTGGCTCGAAGGATATACTGGCCGAGAGCATGGTCCTCACCATCGAGCCCGGCATTTATATCGAGGGGTGGGGAGGCGTCAGAATCGAGGATATGGCGGTAATGGCGGGGGGCAAACCGAAAGAAATCTCACAGGCGGACTACTAGAAACTTTGGAGTTGAAACATGATTGACGCAGGCGAACTGAAAAGAGGCATTACCCTCGAGCTGGAGGACAAGCTTTACCAGGTAATATCCTACCAGCACATTAAGATAGGGCGCGGCGGCGCCATCATCAAAATGAAGCTGCGTGATATCCGCGGCGGCCACACCATCGAGCGCACCTTCCAGGCCAGCGAAAAGTTCAAGCAGGCGCGGCTGGACTCGCGTGCCATGCAGTATCTCTATAACGACGGTGACGCCTATTACTTTATGGACGAGAAGACCTTCGAGCAGATACCGATATCCTCCGAGCAGCTGGGCGACGCCCTCGATTACCTCAAGGAGAACAACTCGGTGGAGATAACCAGCTACCAGGGCCAGCTCATCGGCGTGGAGATGCCCATCACCGTCGAGCTGGAGGTGACGGAGACGGGCCCCGGCTTCAAGGGCGACACCGCCACCGCCGGCAACAAGCCGGCCAAGCTGGAAACGGGCATCACCATCCAGGTGCCCCTCTTCATCAACAACGGCGATATCATCAAGGTCGACACCCGCACCGGACAATACCTGGAAAGGGTTAGTTAAACGAAATTGCTTAAAGCCGACCTTCACCTGCACAGCCAGTACTCAATAGATTGCGACACGCCGCTGGAAAGAATAATCGAGCGCTGCCAGGAAATAGGCGTGAACTGCATCGCCCTCTGCGACCACGGCACCGCCGAGGGGGCTCTGAAGCTCAAGGAGATGGCGCCCTTCAAGGTAATCGTGGCCGAGGAGGTCTTAACCACCTACGGCGAGATTATGGGCATGTTCCTCGAAGAAACCATACCCAGCGGGCTTTCCGTTGAGGAGACCCTCGCCCGCATCAGGGCGCAGAACGGGCTGGTCTGTATCCCCCACCCCTTCGACAGCTTCCGCCACTCGGCGTTGAAAAGCGATGTCATCGACAAAATCGTCGACCAGATTGATATCATGGAGGTGTTCAACTCCCGCGCCGTCCTGAAAAGGGACTCCAGAAAAGCCGAGGCCTTCGCCGCCGAGCACGGGCTGGTGCGCAGCGCCGGCAGCGACGCCCACAGCCCACGTGAAATCGGCAACGCCTATATCGAAATGCCCGACTTCGAGGGCAAAGATGACTTCCTCGAATCCCTTAAACAAGGTAAAATTTCCGGGAGCCGTACCAATCCCTTCATTCATTTCGCCAGCCTCTGGGCCAGGATTAAGAGCAAAATGAGCGGACAATAATGAAACTGGATTCCCGCCGGAGTTTACCCCGTAGAAAATACGGGGCGGGAATAACATGGGGCGGGGCAACGAGCCCGCAGGTTAAGGTGTTTACTCATTAGGGCGGGCTGGGTGGGTCAGAAATGACGTTGGCTGACAGAGAGGGGTGGGAAAATAACCTGGGAGTAAGGATTGAAAAACAACTATAAACTGGGCTGGTTTTCCACTGGCCGCGACAAAGCCGCCCGGGACCTGCTCACCGTGGCGCAGCGGGGCATCGCGCTGGGTGAAATCGAGGCGGAGATAGCCTTCGTCTTCTGCAACCGCCGGCGTGGTGAGGCCGAAGACAGCGACCTGTTCATCGAGCTGGTGGAAAGCTACGGGCTGCCCCTCATCACCTTTTCCTCAAAGGGCTTCAAATCGGAGCACCCCCGCCTCTCCCCCCGGTGGCGCGCCGAATACGACAGCGAGGTGATGCAGCGCCTTAAAGGCTACGACGCCGATTTGTGCGTCATGGCCGGCTATATGCTCATCATCAGCCCCGAGATGTGCCGCCGGCACGATTTGATTAACCTCCACCCCGCCGCCCCCGGCGGCCCCGGCGGCACCTGGCAGGAGGTTATCTGGCAGCTTATCGAGACACGGGCCGAGTCAACCGGGGTCAAGATGCACCTGGTGACGCCGGAGCTGGACGAGGGCCCCTCGGTGACCTATTGCACTTTTTCCATTCGTGGCCGGGGCTTCGACCCCTACTGGCGGGAAATCGAGGGCAAAGACCTCGCCGCAATCAAGCAAGAACAGGGCGAGAACAACAACCTCTTCAAGGCCATCCGCCGGCACGGGCTGGCCCGCGAGTTCCCCCTTATCATCGCCACCCTCAAGGCTTTCAGCCGGGGCAAGGTGAGAATAGATAATAAGAAGATCGTCGATGCTGACGGCAAGCCGATTAACGGGTATAATCTTAGCGAAGAGATTGATAAACTGTTAAAAGACACTCCTTAGACGGGGTGGGGTAACGTGCCCGCAGGTTAAGGAGTTTACTCATTAGGGCGGGCCGGGTTGGGATAATAATACGTACGCTGACAGAGTGGGGCGGTTTGGAAAAAATAATGCAGGAGATGAGATAACTAATGGCTAGATTCATCGCCTTCGACCTTGAAGGGCCCCTCTCCCCGCAGGACAACGCCTACGACCTGATGAAGCTTTTCCCCGACGGCGATAAAATCTTCGAGGTCATCAGCCGCTACGACGACCTGCTCACCCTGGAAGAAAGACCCGACTACGAGCCCGGAGACACTTTGGCCCTCATCGTCCCCTTTTTAATCCTGCATAACATCACCGAGGACGATATCTCCACCCTGGCCGCCCGGGCCAGCCTAACCGGAGGCGCCGCCAAGCTCATCTCCTGGCTCCAGGCCAGCAGCTGGAAGATATTTTGCATCACCACCACCTACGAGCAGTACGCCCAGCACATCACCCGCAAGCTGGACTTCTACTCCCACCACGTCGCCTGCACCACCTTCCCTTTAGATAACTTCCGCGCCAACCTGACCAACGACGAAAAACGGCTCATGGAACAGGCGGAAAAGGACATACTGACCATGCGCCCCGTCGACGACGATAAGCGCATCAAGGCCACGCTGGACAAATTTTTCTGGGAAAAGCTGCCCGAAACCGACCTCGGCGCCGCCATCAGAGAGGTAAAACCCGTCGGCGGCCGGCGCAAGGTAGCGGCCCTGAACAAGTTCGCCGAGAAGAACGACCAGCCGCCGGACAAGTGGGTGGTCGTCGGCGACAGCATCACCGACTTCAGGATGTTCCAGGCGGTGGAAGAGGCGGGGGGGCTGGCCATTGCCTTCAACGCCAACCAGTACGCCCTGCCCTACGCTACCATGAGCCTGGCTTCCACCTCCATCTTCGACCTCAAGGAAGCTCTGGAGGCATGGCAGAAGGACGGGCGCCCCTGGGTGGAAAGGGTGGTAAAATACAAAGAAAAATACGGCACCGAAGGAGATAATAACAACTTCCACTGGCTGGCGGGGCGAAAGGACATCGAGGATGTTATCGCCCTCCACAAGCGCCTGCGCAAGCTGGTCAGGGAGGAAGCTGGAAAACTGGGGTAAGGCTATGGATTCTATTCAAATCATCGGCATCGGCGCGCTCAATATCGACCATATCTACAAAATAGACCGCATCATCAGCGACGGCGAGGCGGCGGTGGACTGGGCCAAATCGTTTCCCGGCGGCTCGGCGGCGAACACCATCTACGGCCTGGGCAAGCTGGGAATAAGCGCCGGGTTCTGCGGTGCCGTCGGCGACGACGACGCGGGTAAAGCCGTGCTCAATGACTTCGAGAAGGCGGGGGTAGATACCAGCCACGTCTTGGTCAAGCCCAAAGCCAAGACGGGCGAGGTGCTCTGCCTCAGCGACCGGGGAGGCCAGCGCTCGTTATACGTACTACCCGGCGCTAACAATAATCTGGAACCGGCCGACATTGACTGTGATTACATGAACCGGGCGCAAATCGTCCACTTCTCTTCTTTCGTCGAGGGCAGCCAGTTCCAGCTTTCGATGGGGTTGGTCATCAGGCTCAAAGACTCGGTCAAGGTCAGCTTCACCCCCGGCAATATCTACGCCGCCAAAGGGATCGATAACCTGACGCCATTCTTGAGCCGCACCCACTTCCTCTTCGTCAACTTTAACGAGCTCAAGATAATGACCGGCGGCGGCGATGTGAAAAAGGGAGCCGAAAGGTGCCTTAAGGCCGGCTGCCGCGTCGTGGTGGTGACGCTGGGCAAGGGGCGCAAGATCGGCGATACTACCGCCGTCGCCTACGTCAGGGACGTCGACGACGAGCACATAATCGAACCCATCGACCAGCAGCCTGTAGCCGAAGTGGACGCCACCGGCACCGGCGACGCTTTTACCGCCGCTTTTCTCTACGGGGTGCTAAAAGGCAAGGACCTGAAAGAGTGCGGGCGTATGGGCGACTTCGCCGCCCGGCTTTGCCTGAGCCATACCGGCGCGCGGCAGGGCTTGCCCACGGCGGCGGAAATGACCCGGCGCTTCGGCAAATAGCCTACTTGGCCGGCTTGGCCAGGATTTCGTCAACGATACCGTACTCTACCGCCTGCTGCGGGTTGAGGTAGAAGTCGCGGTCGGTATCGTGGGTCACCTTCTCCAGCGGCTGCCCCGTGTGCTTGACGATGATATCCTTAATCAGGTCCTGCTGCCGCGCGATTTCCCTGGCGGCGATGACGATGTCGGAAGCCTGACCCTGGGCGCCGCCTATCGCCTGGTGCATGTGTATCGTCGAGTTGGGCAGAGCGTAGCGCTTGCCCTTGGCGCCGGCGCAGAGCAACAGCGTGCCCATGCTGGCCGCCAGCCCCACGCAGATGGTGGAGACATCGGGCTTGATGAGCTGCATGGTGTCGTAGATAGCCAGCCCCGAAGAGATAATGCCCCCGGGACAGTGGATGTAGAGGCTGATGTCTTTATCGGGGTCTTCCCGTTCCAGATAGAGAAGCTGGGCGATGATGACGTTGGCCACCTGGTCGTTGATGGGCATGCCCATCATAACGATACGCTCCCGTAACAGAAGCGAGTATATATCAAAGGCGCGTTCACCCCTGGTGCCGCTTTCGATTACCATGGGAATGACATTCTTCGGTTGGTCGTTCATGAGTTTACCCTCCCGCTAGTTTTATGTATAGCTTTAGTAATTATAACCTATTCCGTGATTTTTCTCACCCGGCAGGGCACCGTCTTGAGGGCGGGATAGCCCGATATGGGGTCGTAGGGCTGAAAGCCGGTGAGCAGGTTGACGTTGGCTTCCGCCCAGCCGTGCTGCAAGCTGACCACGCCGGGCAGGATATCGGAGGTGATTTTGGCCTTGAGGTCGACGCTGCCGTTGGCCGATTCCACGGTCATCATGTCGCCGTCGGCAATGCCCGCCTCTTTAGCCGTCTCGGGGTGAATCTCGGCCAGCGGCTCCGGCACCAGCTTCCTCAGCTTTTCGATGTCGTGGTACTGGGAGTGGGTAAAGGCCACCGTGCGGTTGCCCGTGAGCAGGTTAAGCGGATATTCCTTATCGGGCACCCGCGCCGGCGGGGTAAAAGTGGGCAGCGGGTCGTAGCCGTAGGCAGCCAACGTCGGTGAGAAAAGCTCCGCCCTCCCCGAGGGCGTTTCGAAGCCCGCTTCCTCGTATTTGCGCTGGCGGGTGTCCCCGTAGATAACGCCGCCGGGGTTCCGCTCCAGCTGTTCCAAAGTGATACCGGTGGGCTTAAGCAGATAGGGCAGGATTTCCTCGGTGTCCCGCCAGGGGAAGAAATCGCCGTAACCCATCTTGCGTCCCAGCTCGGCCCATACCCACCAGTCCTCCCGGCAGCCGGGCGGCGGCTCGATTGCCTTCTGCCCCATCATGAAAAGCGGTATGCCCTTGGTGGCGTAGTCGATGACGGTCTTCTTCTCCAGAAAGGCGGCGGCGGGCAGGAAAATATCGGCCATCTCGGCGGTCTCGTTCATAAAGAGGTCGGAGACGACCAGCAAATCCAGCTTTTCCAGCGCCGCGATTGTCTTGTCGCTGTCGGGCCAGGTCAGCACCGGGTTGCAGCCCTGGACGATGAGCGCCTTGATGGGATAGGGCTCGCCGGATAGTATAGCGTCGGGCACGGGCATGGCCGTGGTCTCACTGACGAACTTGGTGAAGATGGGGTATCCGGCGCCGATAGCCTCCTCGACCTTCACCTTCCCCCTCACCCGCAGGCTGGTCTGGGGCAGCGGGTACTGGTAGGTGTTGCCCCCGCTGACGTCCAGGTTACCGGTGATAGCGATGAGCACGGCCACGGCGCGGCTGTTCTGCACGCCGTTGATACAGTGGTCCAGGGAAACGCCCTGGGTGATGGTGGCCGGCTTGGTGGTGGCGTAGGTGCGGGCGAACTCCCTTATCTTATCCGGGGGAACGCCGGTGACCCCCGCCACCGTTTCCGGGCTGCAACTCCTGACGTGCTCTCTGAGCTTGTCGAAGCCCAGCGTCCACTTCTCCACGAAATCCTGGTCGTAAAGCTCCTCGCCGATGATGACCTGCATCAGGGCCAAAGCCAGGGCACCGTCGGTGCCCGGCTTGATTTTTAGGTGAAGGTCGGCCTTCTTGGCCAGACGGGTCGTTCTGGGGTCGACCACGATGAGCCTGGCCCCCCGCTTTTGGGCGGCCAGCACCTGAGCTTCCTCGCCTATCTTGGATTCCTCGGGGTTGCGCCCCCAGACGACGACGCATTTGGTATCTTTATAGCTGGGGGAAAGGGGAAATATGCGGCGGTTGACGGTCAGGCCGTGCCCGATACCCTTGGCGACGAAGCAGAGGGAAGCCCCCGAGGTATAGTTGGGCGTCCCGAAGAGACTGCAAAAACGGACGGCCAGGCGCGGCACTTCGGTGCCTACCAGTGGCTCGCCCAGGTGAACCACCAGCGACCTGGCTCCGTACTCGGCTTTAATCCCGTCCAGCTTCTTGGCGATGATGCCCAGGGCGTCGCTCCAGCTGGTCTCCTGCCACTCGCCGTCCACCCTTTTCAGGGGCGTGGTGATGCGCTTGGGGGAGTATATCCATTCGGCGATAGCCGCCGACTTGACGCACAGGCGGTGGACGGGGTGCTCCTTCATGGGACCGATTTTGACCAGCTTGCCGTCCTCGACGTGGACGTCAAGCCCGCAGGCGCTCTGGCAGAGGCGGCAAATGCCCTTGAACAGCACGGTATTAGTCTTTGGCGGCACTCTTCTTCGAGCCTCCGCTCTTCTTAGGGGCCGTTTTCTTGGCTGTGGTCTTGGCGGCGCTCTTGGGCCGGCCGGCTATTTCCACCAGCCGTTGCACCGTCTTGCGGACAGCCAGCATCGGTTCCAGGGAGCTGCGTACCTGCGGGTTCTCCAGCTGCTTGCGGAACTCTTCCGCCTGCTCGCCGGCCCCCGCGACCATTCTTTCCACCTCGGCGTTGACATCGGCCTCGCTGACCTCGATTTTCTCCGCCTCGGTAATCTTCTCCAGCACCAGCGAGCGGTTAAGCCGCTTGGCGGCGGCGGGGCGCAATTCCTCGCGCAGTTCCTCACCGCTCTTGCCGATGCGGCTCAAATAGTCGTCCATAGCCATGTTGTTGGCCTGCAGCTGCCTTGCCTGCTGCTCCAGGGTGCGGTCAATCTCCATCTCCACCAGCACCGGCGGGAACTCCACCTTACTGATATCGACGGCGGCATCGACCGCCTTGTCCTCGAAATCGCGCTTGACCCTGTCCTCAGCCATAAGGGTAAGATTCTTGGCGATTCTGTCTTTTAGCTCGTCGAAGGTTTTGAACTCGGGGTTAACGGTAGCGGCGAACTCATCGTCGAGCTCGGGCAGTTTCATCTGCTTTATCTCGGTAAGCTTTATCTTAAAAGTAGCTTCCTTGCCCGCCAGCTCCTCCTGCGTGTAGTCCTCGGGCAGCGGCAGCGTAAACTCTTTTTCATCACCCACCTTCATCCCCACCAGCTGGGCGGGGAAACCGGGGGCGGGAGCGCTCTGGTTTTTGTCGAGCTGGTACTGCGCCCCTTCCTGCTTGATGAAGGGCTTGCCCTCCACCTGGCTGTCGACGTCCATCGTCACCAGGTCGTCGAATTCGGCGGGGCGCTCCGCCGGCTCCCAGGTGCCGTGCTGGCGGCGCAGCTGCTCGATCATGCTATTCAGGTCGTCGTCGATGGGGGCTGGCTCTTCCTGGGCCAGGCGGATGGACTGGTAATCGCCCACCTCGACCACGGGCTTCAAAGGCACCGTCGCCTTGAATATCACCGCCGGCTCGGTCTGGGTAATCTCGATGCCGGGGCTGGCAATCGGCTCCAGCTCCTGCTCCTTGAGCGCGTCCTCGTAGGCCTGGGGCAACAGGTTGTTCAGGGCGTCCTCGATGAGCTTGTCCTTGCCGATATGGCGCTCCAGCACCTCCCGCGGCGCCTTGCCCTTACGGAAGCCGGGAACTTCGGCCCTTTGCGCCAGCCGCTTCAAGGAATCGTCGAGCGCTTTTTCCATCTCGGCGGATTCCATCTCGATGGTCAGCACTACCTGTCGGTTCTCTTCTTTCTCTCTAGTTACTTTCATTTTTCCTCTCTCAAACGTAAATGCAGTTCTTTAAGCTGTTGCGGGCTTACCGACGAAGGGGCGTCGAAGGCCAGGTCAACCGCCGCCTGGTTCTTGGGGAAGGCGATAACCTCGCGTATGGTCTCGGCTCCGGCCAGTAGCATAACGATACGGTCGAGCCCGATGGCGATGCCGCCGTGGGGCGGCGCGCCGTATTGAAAAGCCTCGAGCATGTGCCCGAAGCGTTCGTCAATCTCTTCATCCTTGTAGCCGGCCAGGCGGAATATCTGGCGTTGCAGCTGGCTCTGGTGAATCCTGATGCTGCCGCCGCCGATTTCGTAGCCGTTGCAGACGACGTCGTAGTGCTTGCCCCGCACCTTCTCCGGGGCGCTGTCGAGCAAGGCGGCGTCCTCTTCCCAGGGAGCGGTAAAGGGGTGGTGCTCCGCCTCCCAGCGCTTGGTTTCCTCGTCCCAGCGAAGCAGCGGGAAGTGCCGCACGAAGGCAAAGCTGAAGGTATCGGGGTCGGCCAGCTCCAGGCGCCGACCCATTTCCAGCCGCAGCTCGCTCAAAACGTTATTGACTACTTTGGGCGTACCGCCCACGATGAGCAGCAGGTCGCCGCACTTGGCGCCGAAAAGGCGGGCAATCTCCTTGATTTGTTCCATGCTCAAGAACTTGGTGACCACCGACTTGACCTCGTCCGAGCTCAAATCTTCCAGGTCGCCGCCGCTGCCGCCCAAAGCCATGGTGACCACCCCGCCGCCGCCCAGACTGACGACGAACTTGTTCAGCTCGTCGAGCTGCTTGCGGCTGTATTCGGCACAGCCGGGGGCGCAAATCCCCTTCACCATGCCCCCGCCGTCGATAGCCTTGCGGAAGATGGCGAACTCGGTCTTGGCGAAAATATCGGTCAGGTCCTTGAACTTCATGTCGAAGCGGATATCGGGCTTGTCCGTCCCGTAGTTTTCCATAGCCTCGGCGTAGCTGAGGTGGGGAAAAGGCTGGGGGACATTGACATCGGGCCTGACGTCCTTGACCAGGGCGATGAAAAGCTCCTCCATGAGGCGGAGGATATCGTCCTCGTCGATAAAGCTCATCTCGATATCGAGCTGGGTGAACTCGGGCTGGCGGTCGGCGCGGGTGTCCTCGTCGCGGAAGCACTTGGCAATCTGGAAATAGTTTTCCACCCCCGCCACCATCAAAAGCTGTTTCATCTGCTGCGGCGACTGGGGCAAAGCGTAGAACTTGCCGGGGTGGACGCGGCTGGGCACCAGGTAGTCGCGCGCCCCCTCCGGGGTGCTCTTGGTCATAATCGGCGTCTCGATTTCGAGGAAGCCTTTGGCGTCGAGGAAATCGCGGATGAACTTGACCGTCTTATGGCGCATCTCCAGGTTCTTGCGCATCCCTTCCCGCCGCAGGTCGAGATAGCGGTATTTCAGGCGCAGGTTTTCGTCAACCTCAACGTCCTCGTTGATGTAGAAGGGCGGCACCTTGGAGGGGTTAAGAATTTGAATACCCCCGGCAACGACCTCGATTTCGCCGGTGGCCAGCCTGGGGTTCTCCGTCCCTTTTTGCCGCGCGGCCACCTTGCCGCTGATTTGAAGGACATACTCGCTGCGCACGCCGTTGGCCGTCTTGTGGGCGTCTTTGGAGGTAGAGGGATTAAAGACCACCTGGACGATGCCGCTTCTGTCGCGCAGGTCGATGAAGATTAAGCTCCCGTGGTCGCGGCGGCGGTCAACCCAGCCCGCCAGCTTCACTTCACTACCGATATCCTTTTTGGTCAGCTCGCCGCAGTCACGATTTTTGAGCAAAATACTCTCCTCGAAAACACTATAGCTGATTATAGCCTATAGAGGTACCAGCTTCAACATAAGGTAGAGGAAAAACACCCGAGGGGGTCTGGCCGATTACGGTTTTAGGTGGTAAAATGATGGTGAACGGTAACGTGCCGACCTTAAAGGTAAACATAGTTCTTTAACAAATGAGGGAGGACGATTATGCCAAGCGAAACACAAATCATCTCCGAGATAGAGAATATCGTGGGAACTTCTTATACTTACTGGACGATAGGTATCACCATAGACCCCTCGCAATGTAAAAAGCAACACCATAACCCGTCCTACTGGCACTATTGCGATGCCGGGTCGGAATCATCGGCCAGACATATCGAGGAGTACTTCGTTGACAAGGGAATGAAGGGCGAAACCGGCGGCGGCAGTCATCCTCACTATGTTTACATATTTTAGAAACGAGCCGCGCCACGCTATCACGGTGGCGGGGAACAAAAATAACGCCTATTGACAACCATCCTTAAATACTATACAATCCCCCTACTCTTAATTGAGGAGTAAAACAAGTGCCGAACCGGAAACGAACGTTTAGCTTTAACACAGGGGCCTTCCGCATGATGATGCCCTGGGCTTGGCGTGCCGCCGGTTCGGGGACGATGCCCAGCTGAACCCCAAACCGAAGGAAGCCACCAAGCCCAAGAACGATAGATTCTTGGGCTTTTCTTTTACACGCCAGGCCGCAGTTTGACAGCTCAAAGCGCAAAGCTTAATATCTAGTGAGGTAAAATATGGCTAAGACCATTGAAGAGATAAACGAAAAAATAAAAAAGGGCAAGGCGGTGGTGGTCACCGCCGAGGAGATAATCGATATCGCCCGCGCCAAGGGCACCAAAAAGGCGGCGGAAGAGATAGACGTCGTCACCACGGGCACCTTCGGCCCGATGTGTTCCTCGGGCGCCTATTTTAATATCGGCCACTCCAAGCCCAAGATAAAGCTGGGCGGCGGCAAGGCCTATCTCAACGACGTCCCCGCCTACACGGGACTGGCCGCGGTCGACCTGTTCATCGGTGCCAACGCCCTGCCCGACGACGACCCCCGCAACAAGATATACCCCGGCGAGTTCAACTACGGCGGCGGGCACGTCATCGAAGAGCTGGCGGCGGGCAAAGATGTGAGGCTGGAAGCCACCGCCTACGGCACCGATTGCTACCCGCGTAAGAAGCTGGAGACCTGGATTAACATCAAGGACCTCAACGACGCCGTCCTCTTCAACATCCGGAACTCCTACCAGAACTATAACGTCGCCGCCAACGCCTCGGAAAAGACCATCTATACCTACATGGGCGTGCTGCGGGCCAACCTGGGCAACATCAACTACGCCACCGCCGGGCAGCTGTCGCCTTTGCTCAACGACCCCTACTACAAGACCATCGGTATCGGCAGCCGCATCTTTCTGGGAGGCGGCGTCGGCTTCGTCGCCTGGCACGGCACCCAGCATAACCCCAACGTCCCGCGCACCGACAAGGGCGTGCCCCGCGAAGGCGCCGGCGCGCTGGCGGTTATCGGCGACCTCAAGCAGATGAACGCCCGCTGGCTGGTGGGCACCAGCATGCTCGGCTACGGCTGCACGCTAACGGTGGGCGTCGGCGTGCCCATACCCATCCTCGACGAGGAAATCCTGGGCTACACCACCGTCACCGACGCCGAGATATTCGCCCAGGTTACCGATTACGCCAAAGCCTATCCCAACCTGAAAGCGGAAACGCTGGGCGAGGTCAGCTACGCCGACTTGAGGAGCGGCAATGTGAAGCTCAAGGGCAAGGAGATACCCACCGCCTCCCTATCCAGCTACCCGCGGGCGCTGGAAATCGCCCAGACGCTCAAAAAATGGATAAAGGACGGCCAGTTCCTGCTCACCCGGCCGGTGGCGCCGCTGCCGGGCGTGGAGGCGGGAATAAAGGTCAAGCCGCTCAAAGAGCGGCCGGTCACCTAGCCGTACGAGGAGAATAAAATGGCTGTTGCCAAGAGAATAGTACTGCACTTTCCCAAAAGGGTCGTCGACCGCGCCATCGTCTGCCGTCTGGCCAAGGAATACGACCTGGAATTTAACATACTGAAAGCGCTGGTCACCCCCGAGGAAGAAGGGCTGATGGTGCTGGAACTGAGCGGCGACCAGAACGAATACGATAGGGGCGTCCGCTACCTGACCGAGACCGGCGTTAAAATCCAGTCGTTGAGCCAGGACGTGGTGCGCAACGAGGAGAGATGCACCCACTGCGGCGCCTGCGTCACCATCTGCCCCTCCGGCGCCTTCGAACTCGACCCCGCCACGCGGCGGGTGACTTTCCACAACGACAAATGCGTGGCCTGCGGGCTTTGCATCAAGGCCTGTCCCCCACGGGCGATGGAGGTGCACTTCTAACCTATGTATCAGCCGAGAGACTACCGCCACTGGGTAACGGACAAGGGGCTGGTCGCCTTCAACGTCGTCGTTAAGGAGACCGACCTCTACATCCGCGCCCGCAGCGACCTGAAGCGAAAAGCCCAGAAGCTGGTAACCAAATACCGGGGGCAGCTGGAGCAGTATATCGAGCGCCACCCGAAATTTTTCAGCTCGCTGGACCCGCTGAACGTCGGCGACGCCCCGCGCCTCATCACCGAGATGGCGGAGGCCGCCGAAAAGACGGGCGTGGGCCCCATGGCGGCGGTAGCGGGCGCCATCGCCGAGTTCGTGGGCAAGGAGCTTCTGGAAGAGTCGCCCGAGGTCATCGTGGAAAACGGCGGCGACATCTTTATCAGGAGCACAACGGAGCGCATCATCGGCATCTACGCCGGAAAGTCGCCCCTAACGGGCAAGGTCGGCCTGGAAATCAAGGCCGCCGACACGCCCCTGGGCGTTTGCACTTCATCGGGAACGGTGGGGCATTCGCTGAGCCTGGGGCAGGCGGACGCCGTTATCGCCCTCTCCAAATCAACCGCCCTGGCCGACGCCGCCGCCACCGCTATCGGCAATGTCGTTAAAGATGAAGACGACATACCCCGCGCCATCCAGCGCGCCACCGGCATTAAGGGATTGAATGGCATTATCGTCATTAAAGGTGATAAAATGGGGCTGTGGGGCAAAGTTAACATCCGCCCCCTTTCGGACCCGAACCAGGAAAAAGCGCTGACGTCTAGAGGAGCCCAATGAAAAAACCTGACCTGGCACCCAGATGGAAATGGATAGTCATCATCGTCGTTCCCTGCGTGTTGCTGGGGCTGATGATGCTGGTGGCAGGCATCGGCAAGCTGCCGGGCCTATCCGATCTGGGCACCTTCCCCGGCCAGACCGAGTTTTTCGACGTCATTTTCGGGCCCATCTGGCCCACCGTCGCCTTTTTCATCAATAATATTCTCCCCTGGCTCGAAGTGGTGCTGGGCCTGGCCCTTGTCCTGAGCATCTACCCCCGCATCGCCGCCATCGTCACCATACCGCTCCTTGCCGGTTTCATGACCAGCAACATCTGGGCGATAGCCCACGGCGAGAGCTTCGGCAGTTGCGGCTGCTGGGGGATTTTTGAAAGTGTCTTCGGCAACACGACTCCGATACAGGCTCTGGGCATGGACATCGTGCTCCTCTTCTTCGCCGTGCTCATAATTTTCTATTTCCCCGCCCCATTCCTGCGCTTTCAATCGTGGTTTAAGAAAACGGAAAGGAGTAGAGACTAAATGATAAAGTCACTTTCGCGCCGGTCTTACTGGCTGGCTGCTATAATCCTGCTGACCATATCCGCCCTGCTCATCGGCGGCGGTTGCACGGTCAACGAACTGCCGTCTATATCCAACCTGGAAATTGACGCCGAGGGCGAGATGAATCCGGGAGCCACCGCCGACATCAGGTGCACCGCCGTCGACCCCGATGAGGACGAGCTGATTTACACCTGGTCGGCGGACGGAGGCACTCTCTCCGGCTCGGGATACCATGTCACCTGGACGGCCCCCACCACGCTGGGGACATACACCATCAGCGTCCAGGTCAGCGACGGCGACGACATCGTCAACGACTCGGTGACCGTAAGCGTGCTCGCTCCCAACAACCCGCCGGTCATCGAATCTATCACCACGAACTGCCCGCGGGTAAAACCGGCTAAAAACGGCATCATCACCGTCGTCGCCAGCGACCCCGACAACGACGAGCTGATTTACACCTGGACTACGGACCGGGGCAGCATCAGCGGCAGCGGCGCCGAGGTCACCTGGACGGCGCCCGGTGAGTACGGCACCTACGCCGTCATCGTTATTGTCAGCGACGGCCGCGGCGGCGAAGCCACCGACGGACTCAATGTCATCGTTTGCAGCTGCAGCAACGCCTGCGGCTAGGCAAGGAAGATAAAGCGTAGCTAAAAACCGAGCAAAGGGGGTAAAAATGGCTAAACGGCGGGTAATGCTCACCTATCACCCGGAAATAAGCTCCGAGCCGATTGTTTACACACTCGGCCAGCAGTTCAACCTTACCACCAATATCCACCGCGCCGACGCTACCGAGAGCAAGGGCTGGATCGAGATTGAGCTCGAGGGCACCGACAAGGATATTGAGGCCGGTGTCGCCTGGGCTATTTCCAAAGGGGTCAGGGTCGACCCGGTGGGTGAAGGAGCTTAGACAGAACTACCGGCTCCGGTTGCGTCGTTTAAGCCACTTCTGCTTCTGGGCCAGTCTTGTCCGCTCGTCGGCGGGCTTATAGCTGGCCAGGAACTCGTCTTTGAAAGCAGGGAAGGTGCCGTCGTTGATGGCGCCTTTTATTTTATCCACCAGTTCGGCGATAAAGTGCAGGTTATGGATGGTGGCCAGGCGGTAAGCCAGAAGCTCGCCGCAGTTAAAGAGGTGGTGGAGATAGGCGGCGGAGAAGTTGCGGCAGGTGTAGCAGTCGCAGCCGGCGACGAGCGGCTGCTCCATGTCTTTGTAAACGGCGTTGCCGATATTTTTTCTCCCCTCCCAGCTGAAAAGAGCGCCGTTGCGGGCGACGCGCGTGGGCAGGGCGCTGTCGAAGATATCCACCCCCCGCGCCACCCCCTCGATTATGTCCTCCGGCGAGCCCACCCCCATCAAGTAACGCGGCTTTTCGACAGGCAGACAGTCTACCGTTTCCGAAATCATGGCGAAGGTCGTCTCCTTGGGCTCGCCCAGGCTCAAGCCGCCGATGGCGTAGCCGGGAAAGTCCAGCGAGGCTAGGAACCTGGCCGACTGCTGCCTCAATTCGGCGGACATTCCCCCCTGGACGATAGCGTAGAGCGCCTGGTCTTTACGTTTCTGGGCATTCAGGCAGCGTTCCGCCCACTTATGAGTCCTCTCCATGGCTTTTTGTATCTTGGGGGGGCTGTCGTCGTGCGGCGGGCACTCGTCAAGCACCATGATAATGTCGGCGCCCAGGCTCTCCTGATACTGCACCGCCAGCTCCGGGGTGAGGTGGTGCCGGCTGCCGTCGATGTGGGAGCGGAAGGTAACGCCGTCGTCGCTCACCTTGCGCAACGGCGACAGGCTGAAAACCTGGTAGCCGCCGCTGTCGGTGAGGATGGCACCCTCCCAGCCCGTAAAGTTATGTAAACCGCCTGCCCTCTCGATAATATCGATACCCGGCCTCAAATAAAGGTGATAGGTGTTAGCCAGCAGCATTTTGAAGCCGATGTCGCCGACCTCGTCCGGGGTCAGCGTCTTGACGGCGCCCTGGCTGCCCACGGGCAGAAACACCGGCGTGGGCACCCTGCCGTGGGGCGTGTTCAGCTCGCCGGTACGGGCATTAGTTTGAGAGCATGTCTTATGTAAAATAAACTCGTGCATCAATCTATCAGGTAGCTGGCGATAACGTTGCGCTGTATCTCCGAGATACCGACGTATATCTCGAGCATTTTGGCGTCGCGGTAGAGCCTCTCCAAGGGCATGGTGGTCATGGTGCCGTAGGAGCCGCCGATTTGCATGGCCATGCCGGTGACCTCGACGGCAATCCGGGAAGTGAAAAGCTTGGCCAGAGAAGACTCGTATTTGATGTCCCGCCCCTTATCTCGACTGAAAGCGGTGCGATAGACCAGCAGCCGAGCCGCCTCGATGCGGCTGGCCATCTCGGCCAGGTGCCACTGCGTGCTGGGCAGCCTGGCGATAGGCTTGCCCATCGCCTTGCGCTGTTTGGCGTAGTCCAGCGATATGTCCAGCGCCGCCTGGGCCACGGCCACGCCCTCGACCGCCGCCCCCAGTCGCCCCAGGCTTATCGCCTCGCGCAGTATCTCGAAGCCCTGCCCTTCTTTACCGAGCAAATTCTCCCCAGGCACGCGCACGTCGTCGAGATAGACCACCGAGGTGCCCAGGCCTTTCAGCCCCATCGTCTGGCAGGGCTCGCGCAGGCTATAGCCCTCCGAGGCGGTGTCGATAACAAAGGCGTTCAGCCCCTTGTCCTCCCCTTTGGCGAAGACCAGCAGCGATTTGATCGCCGGCGCCAGGGCGACGAACTGCTTCTGCCCGTTGATGATATAGCCATCGCCGCTTTTTTTAGCGGTGGTGGTAATCAGACGAGGGTCGGAGCCGGTCTCGGCCTCGGTGAAGGCGATGCCCCCCAGCTTTTCCCCCCGCGCCAGCGGCGATAACAGCCTCTTTTTCTGCTCTTCACTGCCGAAGCGGAAGATGGCTTCCTCAGGCACGGTGTCGATGGCCATAACGGCGCCCACCGTCATCGAGGCCTGGCAGAGTTGCTCCAGCGCCAGGGCGTAGCTCAAATAGCCAGCCCCACTGCCCCCGCAGTCGGCGGGATAGGGCAAGCCCTGGTAGCCCCTCTCCCCGATTTCCTTGGCCAGCTCGAAGGGAAAACGGCCGCTGGCGTCTATTTCAGCGGCGCGCGGCTTTATCGAGCCCGCGGCGAAGTCCCGGGCCGCCCTTTGCAACATCTTCTGCTCTTCGTTCAGGCTAAAATCCATTTTTAACTCGCTCTTCCCAAAATGATAGCACTTATTTACTAGGCTTGCTCGTCAGGCTCTTGGAATAAGCGGAAAGCACGTCGTGGCGGCGCAGCACGCCCAACAAACGCTTGGGGTTCTTGCGGTCAACCACCGGAATCCGCCCCACGTCGAGGCTGCCCAGCTTAACGAAAACGTCGTGGATATACTCGTCTTTATAAGCCACCATCAACGACTTGGAGGCGATATCCTTGACCGTCAGCTCCGACGTTTCGCCCTTGGTCATCGCCGCTTCGACATCGGTGATGGTCACCACCCCCACCAGCTCGTCCTTCTCGTTGACCACGGGGAAACCGTGGTGGCCGGTGCGGTGCAACTTGGCCACCAGGTCGCGCACCAGCATCGTCGGCGGCACGGTGGGGAAGTCCCAGGTCATCGCCTGCTCGACGGTAATCTCCTTCAATGGGCTGGCCTTATTCATCCGGCGCAGGTCAACCCCCCGCCGCACCAGCTTGCGCGTGTAGATGGTCTCGCGGTTAAGGGCGCGGGAGATGACGGTGCTGATAACGACGGCAATCATCAAAGGCAGGATGATAGAGTAGTTACGCGTCATCTCGAAGAGCATAATGATAGCCGTGAAAGAGGCGCGGGTGGAGCCGGCGAAAACCGCCGCCATGCCCACCAGGGCGTAAGCCCCCGAAGGAGCGATATAGCCGGGGAAAAGCATAGCCGCCACCGTGCCCAGAGCGCCGCCCAGCATGGCTCCGATAAAAAGCGACGGGGCGAAGATACCGCCGCTGCCGCCGCTGCCCAGCGTCAGCGAGGTAGCCAGAATCTTGAGCACCATAAGTATCGCCAGCGAGGAAAGGGCGATTTCGCCGAGCAACGCCTGGTCGACACCCTTCGTGCTCATCCAGAAAACGTCGCCGTAGCCGACGCCGAAGAGGTCGTAGGAGTAAAGCCCGATAATCCCGATGCCCAGTCCCCCGAGGGCCGGCTTGAGGAACTCGGGGAAGTGCCAGGCGTCGAAAATATCCTCCATCTTATAGAGCACGCGGATAAAGAGCGTAGCCGCCAGGGCGGCGGCGATGCCCAGAATGGCGTAGGAAATAGCCTCCCAGTAGCTGACCATCTCGTAAGGGATGATATCGAAGGAAGGCTGGCTGCCCAGGAAGATATAAGCCACGAACTCGGCGACCACCGAGCTGATGACCACGTAGCCGAACTTGCGGGTGAGGAAGCGCCCCCCCAGGATAACCTCCATGGCGAAGAAGACACCGCCGATGGGAGTGTTGAAGGTGGCCGAGATACCGCCCGCGGCGCCGCAGGCGAGCAAGGTCCTCACCCAGTCGTCGGAAAGCCCCAGCCACTGGCCGATGGTCGAGCCGAAGGAAGAGCCTATCTGGACGATGGGACCCTCCCTGCCCACCGAGCCGCCGCTGCCGATACAGACCGAGGAAGCCAGCGCCTTGACCAGGCTCACCCGGGGGCGGATGCGCCCTCCCCGCAGCACCACCGCCTCCATCACCTCGGGAACGCCGTGACCCTTGGCCTCGCGGGCAAGGTAGCGGGTGAGCAGCCCCACGATAAGCCCGCCGGCAGCGGGTATAATGATGATGTAGTAAGGCCCCATGAAGCCCAGGTATTCGGCGCCGTTGGAGAAGAAGAGGGTTTGCACCTCGGCGACCAGCCAGCGGAAGCCTACCGCCCCCAGCCCGGCCACGGCGCCGACGAGGATGGACAAGGTCAGCCCCATAACCACCTCGTTGGTGCGTACCTTGTCTAATAAATTGAGCGCTCTGGGTCTATGATGTGGAGTCTCGCTATCCATAAAGCCGTAATCCAGTTCCGGTAAAGGGGCTATTGCCCTTCATCAAGATAGTTCTGCAGTATAAGTGCGGCGGCCTGGGCGTCGTCGCTGACCTTGCCCCGCTTCCGTTTCCCCCCCGACGTCCGCCTCAAGCGTTGCGCCATGACCGTGGTCAGGCGCTCGTCCCGATAGACTATAGGGGCCCTGGTAAAGCGGCAGAGGCGCTGGACGAACTCCTTGACCCGGCTCACCTGCCAGCCCAGCCGCCCGTCCAGCGAGCGGGGCAGGCCGACGACGACGCGTCCGACCTCTTTCTGGCCGATAATATCGACGATGGCCTTTATCGCCAGGCTGTCTTCCTTACGCTCGACAACGGAAAAGGGACTCGCCAGCACGCCATCGGGGTCGCTGAGAGCCACCCCAATCCTCGCCTCTCCAACATCGAGTCCCAGACTGCGCATTATACCAGGCTCTTAACTGTTCTGAGGGCTTCGTCCAGCTTTTTACTGTCCTTACCGCCCGCCTGGGCCAAGCTGGGCTTGCCCCCGCCGCTGCCCCCCGCCACCCCGGCCACCTGTTTTATTATCTTACCCGCGTCGTAGCCCTTGTCAACCAGGTCGGGCGTTACCGCCGCCAGGAAAGCGGGCTTATCGCCATAAACGGTGCCCAGCACGACGATGGCGCTCTTCAGCTTGTCGCGGATAATGTCGCTCATCTCGCGCAGAATCTCCATTTTTGCCGCGGGCACTTTGGCCGCCAGCACGGTGACGCCCTTGACCGTTTCGGCCTGGGCGACCAGCGATTCGGCGCTCTTGCGGGCCAGATCTCTTTCAACGGCCAGCGCCTTCTTGCGCTCGCCTTCCAGCTCGGCCTCGAGGTCCTGGGCGGCTTTATGCAGTTCGGCCAAGCGCCTGTCGATATACTCTTCCGCCCCCCTCCCCGTCACCGCCTCAATACGTCTTAAACCGGAGCCGATGCTGCTCTCGCTTCTAATGTGGAAATAGCCGATTTCGCCGGTGGCGTTGACGTGGGTGCCACCGCAAAGCTCAGCGCTCACCATCGGCTTGCCGATTTTGAGCACCCGCACCACGTCGCCGTATTTCTCGTCGAAGAGGGCGATGGCCCCCGCCGCGATGGCTTCTCTATAGGCCAGCTCCTCGTCATAGACGGGCAGGTTCTGGCGGATTTTGTCGTTGACGATGGCGCTGACCTCGGCTATCTGCTTTTCCGTGAGGGCTTTCAGGTGAGAGAAGTCGAAGCGCAGATGGTCGGGCGCCACCAGCGAGCCGCGTTGGTGAACGTGCTCGCCCACAACCTGGCGCAAAGCCAGCTGCAAAAGGTGGGTGGCGGTGTGGTTGCGGGCGATGTCCAGTCGCCGCTCTACGTCCACGACTGCCTCCACCTCGTCGCCGGCGCTAAGGCTACCCTCGACGACCTTACCCTGGTGGGCGATAGCGTTGGGCGGCACGTGCATGGTGTGGGTGACGGCAAACTTGCCGGAAGCGCTTCGTATCTCGCCCGTGTCGCCGACCTGCCCCCCCATCTCCCCGTAGAAAGGCGTCGAGTTCAGCACGACCACCGCTTTCTTGCCTTTTTCTATCGTCTTCACCGGCTTATCGTCAACGGAAAGACCGATGATGCGCGATTTACCGTTCAGGGTGCTGTAGCCGACAAACTCGACCTCGGCGTCGATATCCAGCTTGGGATGGGCGGCGGTCTCCTCGTCCAAGAGCTGGGCTCCCCGTGCCTTCTCCCGCTGCTTATCCATTTCCTTTTCGAAGCCTTTTATGTCAACGGAATAACCCTTGTCGGCGGCGATTTCCCGGGTCAGCTCCACCGGGAAGCCGTAGGTGTCATAGAGCTTGAAGGCTTCCGCCCCCGCTATCTCTTTCCTGCCGCCGGCTTTTCGCATGATGCCGTCGAGCAACTCCAGGCCCGTGCTCAACGTCTCGTCGAAGCGGGTCTCCTCGCTCTCGACTACCTGCTGGATAAAGTTCCGGCGCTGTTTCAATTCCGGGTAAATGTGCCCCATAAGGCTTATGGTAACTTCGGTCATCTCGTCGATGAAAGGCTTGTCCAGCCCCAATCGCCTGCCGAAAAGCGAGGCGCGGCGCAGCAGCCGCCGTAAGACGTAGCCCCGCCCCTCGTTGTCGGGGATAACCCCGTCGGAGATGAGAAAGGCGATGCCCCGCCCGTGCTCGGCGACCACCCTGATGGCATGATCGTGGTGCTTATCGTCGCCGTATTTCTTTCCCGAAAGCTCGGCGATGCGCTCAAGCAGGGGCACGAAAAAGTCGGTCTCATAGACGGTGTGCTGGTGGTTTACCGCCGCCGTTACCCTCTCCAGCCCCATGCCGGTGTCGATATTGGGCCGGGGCAGCGGCGTGCGCTTGCCTTCTTTATCCTGGTTGTACTGGGTAAAGACCAGGTTCCATATTTCGGAAAAGCGCCCGCAGTCACAGTTGGGCTTACAGTCAGGCCGACCGCAGCCGACTTCCTCGCCGAAGTCGTAGTGTATCTCGCTACAGGGACCGCAGGGGCCGCTGTCGCCCGCCGGGCCCCAGAAATTATCTTTTTCACCGAAGCGTAGTATCCTCTCGGCAGGGACGCCCGTCTTAACCCAGTAATCGAAGGACTCGTCGTCGTCGAGGTAGATAGTTATCCAGAGCCTGTCTTCGGGCAGCTTCAGCCACTTGGTGACGAACTCCCACCCCCAGGCGATGGCTTCTTTCTTGAAGTAATCGCCGACGCTGAAGTTGCCCAGCATCTCGAAAAAGGTAAGGTGGGTGGAATCGCCCACCGACTCGATATCGGTGGTACGGAAGCACTTCTGGCAGGAAGCCATGCGGGGCGCGGGCGGCCTGGCCTCGCCCAGAAAATAAGGCTTAAACTGTACCATGCCCGCCGTGGTCAGAAGCAAAGTGGGGTCGCCTTTGGGTATCAAAGAGGAGCTGGGGATGATTTTATGCTCTTTTTCCTTGAAAAAATCTAAAAAGGCTTGACGGACTTGGTCGCTGGTCATCATTTCCTACGATTGTAGTTTAACGGGCACTGGCTGTCAACGAAAAGCTAAGCGCGCTGCGGGCAAAGCTCGGCGATAAGCAGCTCCAGCGCCAGCCCGCCATCGAACCGCCCCCGCTTGATGTAAAGGTCGGTCTCTAACAGCTTGTTATAGAGCTGCTTGAGTCTTTCCAGGGGATAGCGCTGCGCCTGCTCCAGCGTCTTGCGCAAGGCGAAGGGCGCCAGCCCCAGCTTGCTCTGAATCTCGACATCGGGACGGCGCTGCCGCCTCATCTCCCTGACCTGGACGATGAACCTTACCTGCCGCGTGAGCATGGTGAGCAGGTAGGCCGGGGAAGCCCCCCTGTCCAGCAATTGCTCCAGCAATCTTTCGGCGACTCCCGCCCGGGACTCCAGAATAGCGTCCACCATGGCGAAAACGCTGGCTTCCTGCGCCGAGCTGACCACTTTGTTGATGTCGTCGACGTCGATGCGCCGCCCGCCGGTGAAAAGGACGAGCTTGTTTATCTCCCCGGACATTATCCAGAGGTTGCCCCCCACCATCCTGGCCAGCGCTTCCACCGCCGCCGCCGATATTTTGGTCCCCTGCGCCGTCACCTCTTTTTCAATCCACTGCTTCAGCTTGGGTTCTCTGAGCAGCGGGTAAGCCCTCACTTCTCCCTGCCCCACCAGCAGCTTGAGCAGCGGGTTGGTGCCCTTTATTTTGGTGCCGTCGGTGAGCACGACCACCGTGCTCGGCGGTATGTTGGCCAGGGCGGCGGCGAAGGCCTTGCCGTTATTCTCCCCACCCTTTTTCCCCGTCTTCTTGGCGCGTCCCCGGGACTCGAAGCGCTCCAGCAATCCCTGGACGACCACCAGCCGCCTCTCGGCGAGGAAGGGCACCGTTTCGACGACGCTCTTCAGCTCGTCGGGGTTCAGCTTCGCCCCCTCGAAAACGGAGGTGTTGGTGACCAGCATTTCCGCGTCGCCCAAATCGCGCTTGATATCGGCCAGCTGTTGCGTTATGGAAAAATCGTCTTCGCCGTGAAGTATGTAGAGCAAGGCGCCTCCCCAAATCTCAAGCGGTCATACTATTTTAACACAGGCCGCCCCAATAATCTCTATTGAATAATGCCCCCGCCATGGGGTAAAATAGGGAAAATTCAATAACCCCGCCCGGATGTTTCCGGCGTCGAGAGGAGAATACAATGAACGACCGCCCCGATGAATTGAAAAAGCTGTCCGGTATCGCCACCGATGTTGGATTCAACGCCGAACTCCGCACCAAAGCCATCGAGCAAATGGGTAACGCCACCTCCAAGGAAGCCCTGCGCGCCCTCCTCGACCTGGCCGCCAACGAACAACTCACCGTCAAGGAAAGAGAGCTCTCCCTCAAGCAAGCCCTGAAGATAATAAAGGCAACCTCTGCCTCGTAAGCCCTGATTCTACAACTTTAGAAGGGGGCGGCTTAAACCGATGACTATCGACATCGGCATCGTCGGACTGTCGCAAAGTGGCAAGACCACTATCTTTAACGCCCTCACCGGCGGCAAGACCGACACCAGAAGCCTCACCCCCCACATCGGCATCGCCAAGGTACCCGAGCCCCGCCTGCAGGTGCTGGCCGATATGCTCCACCCCCAAAAGGTCGTCCCCGCCGAGGTCAGCTATATCGATATCGGCGCCTCGGTTAAAGACCTGGGCGGCGGCAAAGGGGTGGGGGGACAGGTGCTGCACCAGCTCAGCGAAGCCGACGCCCTCATCGACGTCGTCCGCGCCTTCGCCGACGAAACCGTCCCCCATATAGAAGGCAGCCTGGACGTTGACCGCGACATCGCCACCACCAATTTAGAGCTTACCCTGCACGATTTGGGCATCATCACCCGCCGCCTGGAAAAGATTGCAGAGTCCTTGAAGGCGGCCAAGCCCGCCGAGCGCCAGGCACTGGTACCGGAGCAAACGCTTTTGGGCAGACTGAAGACGGGACTGGAAAAAGAGGTGCCGATACGAGAGATGGCGATAAGCCCCGACGAAGCCCGCCTTATCACCCACTACCAGTTCCTCACCGCCAAGCCCCGCCTCATCGTGGTCAATATCGGCGAGGAGCAGATCGCCGGGGCGCAAAAGATGCAGAACGAGCTTAACGCCCGCTACGGGCGGGCGGGCTCCAAAGCGATTACCCTCTGCGGCGAGCTGGAGATGGAGCTAGTCCAGCTCGACGACAAAGCCGCCGAGGACTTCCGCGCCGAGTACGGGCTGCCCAAAGCCGGGCTGGAGCACGTCGTCCAGTTCTCCTACGAACTGCTGGGGCTGGTCACCTTTTTCACCACCGTCTCCGACGAGATGAGGGCGTGGTCGATTCCCGGCGGCACCCCCGCGCTCAAGGCGGCGGGCAAGATTCACTCCGACATGGAAAGGGGATTCATCCGCGCCGAGGTCATCGGCTACAATGATTTGCTCAAATGCGGCGGCATGGCCGAAGCACATAAAAGAGGGCTACTGAGGCTGGAGAGCAAGCACTACGTCGTTCAGGACGGCGACGTTATCACCTTCCGCTTTAACATCTAGTCCAGGTGCTCTTTGATTTCGCCGAAGCTGCGGATGCGGATGTCGGCGCCGCTGTCCCCGAAAAAGTCGTGGCGGTCGATTAGTATGCCCCTCATCCCCACCGCGTTAGAGCCGACGACGTCTATCTCGTACTGGTCGCCCACATAGACGGCTTGGGACGGCTCGACGTCCGCCTGTTTGAGGGCGGCGCGGAAGATTTCGGGGTGGGGCTTGTTGAAGCCCGCGTCCTGAGAGGTGACCTTGATTCCCAGCCAGCCGGGCAGGCCCAGCGCCTCATAGATAGCGCCGATGTCGCGGTCGACGTTGGAAATCAGCCCCAGCGTCAAGCCGCGCCCTTTGAGCTCGTCCAGTGCCGGCGCCACGTCCTCGAAGAGCGCCAGCCTAGTATCTACGTTCATCCAGTACTGCAGTATTTTGGCGATAAGCTCCGGCCTGGGCTCGATGCCCGCCGCTTCGAGCACCATGCCGTGATAGCGCCCGTAAACCGCCGCCACCTCCTCCCGGGAGCGCTTGCCCAGCGAGTGCCGGGAATGCTCCTTGGAGAGAAAGTCGTCACCGAGCATGATGGGGCGGAGCAGCTGTTCGGGGGTGATGCTAATGCCCAACGTGCCCAAAAAGTTGGCGTGGGCTACCTCGCGCGGCGGGTCGTAGTTGACCAGTGTGTTGTAGAAGTCGAAAAAAACGGCTTTAATCATCACTCAATATCTGGAGCCAGCGGTCAGATTTGAACTGACGACCGGCGGTTTACGAAACCGCTGCTCTACCCCTGAGCTACGCTGGCGTCCCGTTAAGTATAGCATAAAACAGGCGGCGGCTTAAGCCAAAAACAGCCTGATTTGTTTGACGCCTAAATAGGGTTATGCTAGTATTTAAACATTATGCAACTAGAGGCGGAGCTGGCGAAATTTTCCCCCAAAAAGGGCATGCTTTTGACGATAGGCGTCTTCGACGGCGTGCACCTGGGACACCGGCACCTGCTGTCCAAACTGACCGGTCTGGCGCAGGAGCGGGGGCTGCTTAGCGGCGTGGTCACCTTCAGCGACCACCCTCGCGGCTTGCTGGCCCCCAGGACCAAGCTTCCCTTTCTCACCGACATCGAGCAGCGGACACGGCTGCTCAAGAACGAGGGTGTCGACGAGGTCATCCCCCTCTCCTTCACCCCGGAGCTGGCTAAACTAAGCCCGAAAGAGTTTCTGGGGCGGCTGCAAGAGCTCTTGAAGATGCAAGGCCTGGTCGTCGGCCCCGACTTCGCCCTGGGCAAAGGACGCCGGGGCAACATTGAAACATTACGCAAGCTGGGCGCAGAGATGGGCTTCAGCTTCACGGTGGTACCGCCGCGCCTCATCGACGGCGAAAAGGTGAGCAGCACCGCCATACGAAAAGCGCTGGCCGAAGGCGACATGGAACGGGCGCAAAAGCTTTTCGGGCACCCCTTCCGCCTTCACGGACGGGTGGCCCGCGGCGAACGGCGCGGCATCGAGCTGCTCGGCTTTCCCACGGCCAATATCGATACCGATGTCGAGCAGGCGCTACCCGCCGACGGCGTCTACGCCAGCCAGGCCTTTGTCGGCGATAAGAGCTACCCGGCGATGACCAACATCGGCAGCAACCCGACCTTCGGCGGCGACAAGCGCCTGGTCGAGGTCTATATCCTCGATTACGATAAAGACCTCTACGGGCAGGAGCTGGCCGTCGACGTCCTCAGCCGGCTGCGCGATGAAATCAAGTTCGCCAGCGCCGAGGCGCTCAAAGCCCAGATTACCGAGGACGTGAAAAAAGGCAAAGCCATACTCAATACCAGAGGGGTAAAATAGATATGCCCGAACCAGACCTTAATTATCTGCTGAAACGGGGAGTCGCCGAAATCATCGTCGAGGACGAGATGGCGCAACTGCTCAAAGCCGGTAATAAGCTGCGCCTCAAAGAAGGCTTCGACCCATCTTTCCCCGATATCCACCTGGGGCACATGGTGGCGCTGCGCAAGCTGCGCCAGTTCCAGGAGCTGGGGCACCGGATTGTGCTCATCGTCGCCGACTGGACGGCGCAAATCGGCGACCCCAGCGGCATGTCGGTCACCCGACCCATGCTCACCATGGAGCAGGTGAAGGCCAACGCCGAGACCTACATGCAGCAGTTCTTCAAAATTGTCGACAAAGATAAAACCGAGATACGCTGGCAGAGCGAGTGGTTCGGCAAGTTCGACCTGAGCGACATCATCAAGCTCACCAGCAAGTTCACCGTAGCCCAGTTCTTGGCGCGGGACGACTTCAGCGCCCGCTACAAAGCGGAGAAGCCCATCGCCATCACCGAGTTCCTCTATCCGCTGCTGCAGGCGTACGACTCGGTGGCTATCGAAGCCGACGTCGAGTTCGGCGGCACCGACCAGAAGTTCAACTTCCTGGTGGGCCGCGAGCTGCAATCGATGATGGGACAGCGCCCCCAACAATGCTTCATGGTTCCCCTGCTGGTGGGCACCGACGGCAGCCACAAGATGAGCAAGAGCCTGGGCAACTATATCGGCGTCGCCGAGGCCCCCGAGCAGATTTACGGCAAGGTGATGTCCGTGCCCGACGAACTGGTCTTAAACTACTTCGAGCTGCTCACCGACGTCCCCGACAAGGAGCTTGAGGAGTTCAAGGCGGGACTGGAAAAGCAGAGCCTCAACCCGATGCTGCTCAAGAAAAGATTGGCACGGGAAATCATCGTCCAGCTCTACGACGACAAGGCCGCCGGCGAGGCCGGGGCGCACTTCGAGAAGACGGTGCAGAACAAGGAAATCCCCGATGAAATCGAGGAGTGCCGCCTCTCCTTCAAGGAGCTGGGCCAGGACAACGGCGACGTTGACGTCAGCCGGCTGTTGGTGGCAGCGGGAATGGCCAAGAGCCGCAGCGAGGCCAGCCGTCTCATCGCCCAGGGCGCCGTCACCGCCGACGGCAACAAGATAACGACCAACACAGCCGCCATCGAAAGCGGCTGTATCCTCAAGGTGGGCAAGCGCCGTTTCGCCCGCATAGTAAATAAGGACTAACTAGAGCAAAGGAGATTCCTATGGACAACTTACGTATCCCCGGCCCTACCCCGTTGCCCGATGAAGTGCTCAAAACGATGAGCCGACAGATGATAAATCATCGCGGCCCCGAGTTCAAAGCGATTCAGGACACCGTTCTCACCGACCTGAAAAAACTCTTCATGACCCAGAACGACGTCTTTTTACTCACCGGCTCCGGTACCGGCGGCCTTGAAGCCGGCGTGGTCAACACCATGTCCCCCGGCGACAAGGTCCTTTCCGTCTCCATCGGTGTCTTCGGCGACCGCTTCGCCGCCATCGCCAAGCATTTCGGCGCCGACGTCATCAACCTCAACTTCGAGTGGGGCCAGGCTGCCGACCCCGACGCCATACGTAAGGCGTTACAGACCGAGCCCAAGATAAAGACGGTGCTGGTCACCCACAACGAAACCTCCACCGGCGTCACCAACGACCTCAAGGCCATCAGCGCCGTGGTCAAGGAGTTCGACAAGTTGCTGGTGGTGGACGCCATCAGTAGCCTAGGCTCAGTCGAGCTGCCCGTTGACGACTGGAACATTGACATCGCCATCACCGGCTCGCAGAAGGGCTGGATGGTGCCCCCCGGTCTGGCCATGGTCAGCGTCAGCGAGAAGGGCTGGAAGGCACACGCCGAGTCCAAGATACCCAGCTTCTACTGGGACTTCGGCAAGGCTAAGGACTACCTGTCCAAGGGCCAGACGCCCTGGACGCCCGCCGTCAGCGTTGTCTACGGCCTGGAGATATCGCTCAAGATGATGCTCAAGGAAGGCCTGCCCAACATTTTCGCCCGCCACGCCCGCCTCTCACAGAAGGTCCGCGACGGCGTCAAGGCGATGGGCCTTTCCCTCTTCGCCGACCCCGCCCATGCCTCCAACACCGTCACCTCGGTGGCCGGCTCCAAGGGGCTGGACACCAAGAAGCTGGTCAAGCTGATGCGGGAAGAGGAACACGTGGTGCTGGCCGGCGGCCAGCGCACGCTGGACGGCAAGATATTCCGCATCGGCCACCTGGGCTGGGTAAACGACAAGGACATCGACAACCTGCTGGTATCCCTGAAGAAGATGCTACCCAAGGCCGGATTTACCGGCTAGGAGAAGAAAAAATGAAAGTCTTAGTTGCCGATAAGCTCGCCGAAGAAGGCATTAACATCATGCGCCCCCACGCCGAAGTGGACGTCAAGACCGGCCTCAAGCCGGAGGAACTGATCGCCATCATCGGCGACTACGACGCCCTGGTCGTGCGTAGCCAGACCCAGGTCACCGCCGACGTCATCAAGGCGGGTAAGAAGCTGCAGGTCATCGCCCGCGCTGGCGTCGGTGTCGATAACGTGGATATCGAGGCGGCCACCCAGAACGGCATCATCGTGGTCAACGCCCCCACCGGCAATACCATCTCCGCCGCCGAACATTCCATTGCCCTCATGTTGTCCCTGGCGCGCAACATCCCCCAGGCCCACAGCGTGCTCCGCGGCGGCGCCTGGAAGCGCAACGACTTCATGGGCACCGAGGTCAGGGACAAGACGCTGGGCATACTGGGGCTGGGCAACGTCGGCTCCGAGGTGGCCAAGCGCGCCCGCGGGCTGCAGATGAAGCTCATCGGCAACGACCCCTTCGTCTCCGTAGAACACGCCAAACGTCTCCAGGTGAAACTGGTCTCCGTGGAGGAGATACTCAAGGAAGCCGATTTTATCACCTTGCACATGCCCCTCAACGATTCCACCAGGGGCATGATCGGCACCAGGCAACTGGCCATGGTCAAGCCCACCGCCCGCATTATCAACACCGCCCGCGGCGGGCTTATCGACGAAGCGGCGCTGGCTAAAGCCGTCAAAGAGGGCAAACTGGCCGGGGCCGCCATCGACGTTTTCCCCGAGGAGCCCTGCACCGACAGCGTCCTTTTCGAAGAAGACCGCATCATCGTCACCCCCCACCTGGGCGCCTCCACCGCCGAGGCCCAGGCCATGGCCGCCAGCGACGTCGCCGAGCAGGTGGTCGATATTTTGCAGGGCAAACCGCCCCGCTACCCCGTCAACGCTCCCTTCATTCCTTCGGAAACGCTGGAAGCGCTGGCGCCCTTTATGAAAGTCGCCAACACGCTGGGGCGGCTGGTCAGCCAGCTCGCCGAAGGGCAGACCAACTCGGTGCAAATCAGCTACGAGGGTGAAATCTCCGAATACGACACCAACTCCCTCAAGGCGGCGGTACTGGGCGGGCTGCTGGAAGGGGTAAGCGAGGAGAGGGTCAACCTGGTCAACGCCAACCTGCTGGCTTCAAGGCGCGGCCTGACCGTCGTCGAGCAGAAGGAATCCGACTGCGAAAACTACGCCAGCCTCATCACCGTCGAGGTCACCACCAGCGCCGGTAAAACCGTCGGCGCGGGAACGGTGATAAACGGCGAACCCCATATCGTACGCGTCAACAACTTCTGGATGGATATCGTACCCACCGGCGGCTATTTCCTCTTCTGCGACCACAAGGACCGCCCCGGTCTTATCGGCGCCGCGGGCAACATCACCGGCGAAGCCGACATCAACGTCAGCGCCATGCACCTTTCCCGTTTGGAGCCGAGGGGTAAAGCCCTGATGATACTGGCCCTGGACGAGCCTCTGCCCGAAGAGAAGCAGCAGAAGATACTGTCGCTGGCCGACGTTTACTCGGTGAAACAGGCCAAGCTCTAGTCCAGCCGGTGCAGGACCAGCCCCGCCGGAGCCTTGGGATAGAAGTAGGTCGCCTTGCGCGACATCTTGTCCCCCGCGTCGGCGATGGCTTTCACCGCCTCCGCCCGAACCGGGCTTAGCAGGAAGGCGAGCTGGTATTCCTGTTGCAGCACGCGGCTGACGGCATCCTGGCCGTCGTAGCTGTAGTTGATAACCGACTCGGCGCTCTCCCCCGGCTTGTGAGGAATGACGTTATCCACGATATCCACGTCCAGCCTTTTGTAAAGCTCGGAGTGGAAGTGGGGCATCATCTGGTCAGCGGCGCTGAAGTCGCGCAACTTTAGTTGCAGCAGTTTGCCTTCGACCAGGCCCAGCAGCACCAGCTTGACCTCGCCGCTGTCTCCCCCTGAAAGCAGCCCGTCGATTTGACCCCAGACATCGGTTTTACCGATGGGCTGTGCCTCGACATCGAAAAAGGAATTAAGCCTTTCGGCGAGCTCGCTCAAGGCAGCTTTAGACATGCCCCGCACCAGGCGGTGGGCGGGCAGAATAACCAGCCCCGGGTCGTCGAAAGCCACCAGCTCCATCATGACGAAGTTAAAGGCTTCCTCGCCCGTAACCGACGAGGAGCAG
This sequence comes from Dehalococcoidia bacterium, assembly GCA_050123275.1. GTDB lineage: Bacteria > Chloroflexota > Dehalococcoidia > Dehalococcoidales > BS750m-G39 > E44-bin88. The sequence goes on along the minus strand of JASFHK010000004.1, from coordinate 15,841 downwards.
GCGTTACGCTCCCGGCGGTAGCTGAGGGCGCTCTCGTAGCGGTGGTGCCCGTCGGCGATATAGAGAGGCTGGGCGGAGAGGCTGTCACAGATTGATTTAAGAGCCGCCGGCTCGTCGATAATCCAGAGGTCGTGCCTCTCCCCGTCCACCTCGCTGGAGCTGAGCGTCGGCGGGGTTTTCTCTTTTTGCGAGAGCAGCGATGCTATCGGCCCGCTATCCTCGAAAAGGGCCAGCACCGGGCTGGTGTTGGCCTGGCAGACCCAGAGCAGGCTCAACCTGTCGTCGGTGTGCTCGGAGAGAGTGCCCTCGTGGGGGCGGACGACGTTATCGGCCCACTCCTGCAACCTGACGCCGGCGAGAATACCGCGCCGCCGGTACTCCCGGCCGCCGCGGTGGAAATGGTGGTCGTGCAGGTAGAGGGCGGGCGCCTTGTCGGCGACGAGCACCCCTTGTTGAAGCCACCGCTCTAATATCGCCGCTGAGCGGGTGTATTTGTTATCGGTGGTGGTATCCTGGGGCAGCTCGCGGTTATGCTCTAATCTGACGAAGTTATGCTCATCGCGCTGGTAAAGCTCCTGCTGTAGTTGCGGCGAGATGACGTCGTAGGGGGGACAAATAAGCGCGGCCAGGTCCTTGACCGTTCGCTGGTTGTAGTGCACGCCGCGGAAGGGATGAATCTCAGCCATAAATCTCTCTTTCCAATCTAAGCTCGGTGCCGTTATCCGCTCTAAGTTTAACCCATAGCTCACGAAAGGCACAAGTCGCCTACCAGATAACCAGTATGTCCTGGATGATATCGTTGTAGCCGGGTATAACGTAGTCGTTCAGCTGGGAATAGCGCTGCCCGATGGCCACGGTGACCACATCATCGAACTGGGGCTCGATGTAGATAAGCCCCCGGTCGATGGTGTCGAAGGCGACGATGGAATGCCCCGAGTCCTCGAAGCGTATCTCGACGAAGGCGCAACGCCAGCCCGCCGCCTCGGCGTTATTGCAAACGTCGCGGGAAAAGTGGCTGCAAACGTAGCTGTCGTCGTCGTAGTTATTATGGTCGGTGCGGTCGGCGGCCATAAAGGCCAGCGCCTGGGCGTAGGTGGGGTCGCTCAAACAAAAGCCGTGCCCGGTACCAGCCCCCACGCCCTCATCATAGCCCGTTTCATAACCCTGGTTATAGCCGACGGTCTCGCCCTCGCTGTAACCTTCGTCATGGCCCAGGGTGTAGCCGTCGCTATAGCCGTCATCGTTACCCGCGATATAGCCAACCTTTTCCCCGGCCTTGTAGCCCTCGTCGAAACCGGCGGCGTCGCCCACGGTGTAAGCCGTGTTATAAAGAATATAGCCGCCGACACCGACCACGGCCACGACACCGATTATTATCAAAACTGTTTTCAGCCACATGTTACTCCCCCTTCGTTTCTAGTATTATAACCCTTTCTCTTTTGCCCAGCCACAAGCTCTGCTATACTAAAGCACAAGAAAGGCTCAAAATGAATAAGAAAATAGTCACCGTCGGCGGTAGTTAGCCGCCGTTAAATGTAATATAATGAGCCTGAATATGGAACCAGCCGCAGCCGAAAAAAGGATAGCACAGCTAAGGGCGGAGATAGACCACCACAACTACCGCTACTACGTGCTGGACAGCCCCGAGGTCTCCGATGCCGAGTATGACGGGATGATGCGGGAGCTTGAGGAGCTGGAAGCGGAGTTCCCCCGGTTCCTGACCCCCGACTCGCCCACCCAGCGTGTCGGCGCCGCCCCTCTGGAGGCTTTCGGCATCGTGGAGCACCCCCTGCCCCTACTATCGCTGGGCAACGCCTTTTCCGATGAGGAGCTTGACGCCTGGTACCAGCGGACGAAGAAGCTGGTCGGCGGCGAGAAGTTCGACTTCGTCGTCGAGCACAAGATGGACGGGCTGGCCGTGGCGCTGACCTACGTCGACGGCAAGTTCGCCACCGGCGCCACCCGCGGCGACGGCCTGCGCGGCGAGGACATCACCCAGAACCTGAAGACGGTAAGGAGCATCCCCCTCTCGGTTAAAGGCGACTTCCCGCCCCGTTTCGAGGTGCGTGGCGAGGTATTTTTGCCCAAGGCGGGCTTCGAAAAGCTGAACCGGGACCGCGCCGACGAGGGACAGCCCCTTTTCGCCAACCCCCGCAACGCCGCCGCCGGTTCGGTGCGCCAGCTCGACCCGCGCGTCACCGCCAAACGCCCCCTCGATATCTATATCTATATGCTCGGCTACGCCGAGGGCAAGACCACCCCGGATACCCATTGGGAGACGATGGCATATCTGAAAAACCTCGGCTTCAAGGTGAACCCAAACAATAAATTGCTCGGCGGCATCGATGAGGTCGAAGCCTACTATCACAAATGGGTGGAGCTAAGGGAGAGCCTGCCCTACGAAGCCGACGGCATCGTGGTCAAGGTCAACCGGATTGATTTACAGCGGCGGCTGGGCGACGTCGGGCGCGAGCCGCGCTGGGCCATCGCCTACAAGTTCCCCGCCGTCCAGGGCACGACAAAACTGAACAGCATCGAAATCAGCGTGGGCCGCACCGGCACCCTCAACCCCTACGCCGTCCTGGAGCCGGTGGCGGTGGGCGGCGTCACCATTAAAAGCGCCGCCCTGCACAACGAAGACGACATCCGGCGTAAGGACATCCGCGAAGGCGATACCGTGGTCATCCAGCGCGCCGGCGAGGTCATCCCCCAGGTGGTCGGCCCCGTCTTGAGCAAGCGCACCGGCCAAGAAAAAGAGTTCAGCCTGCTGAACAAACTGGACAAAGACAGTAAGGGCCATCCCCTCTGCCCCACATGCCACCAGCCCAGCATCGTCAGGCCCCAGGGCGAGGTGATGTACTATTGCAGTAATGCCGCCTGCCCGGCGCAGGCGCAACAGCGCATCGAGCTTTTCGCCTCGCGGGGCGCCATGGACATCGAGGGCATCGGCGAAGCCCAAAGCGTCATCCTCTACAACCACGGCCTGGTCAAAAACGCCGCCGATTTATACAGGCTCAAGGACAAAAAAGACGAGCTTTTGCAACTGGAAAACACGGGCGAAAAGAGCGTGGCCAACCTGCTCGACGCCATCGAGGCCAGCAAGAACCGCCCGCTGGCCCGCTTAATCTACGCCCTGGGCATACGCCACATCGGCAACGAGACCGCCGAGATTCTGGCCAGGCGTTTCGGCGGCATCGAAGCCTTAGCTAAAGCATCGAAGGAAGAATTGATGAATGTCGAAGCCATCGGCCCCAAGATCGCCGACAGTATCCTCGCCTTTTTCAGCCAGGAGGAGAACCGGCAAATCATTGACGGTTTGAGGGAAGCGGGCGTCAGGATGGCGGAGGAGACGAAAGCCGGAGCCTTGCCTCTGGACGGCATGGAGTTCGTCATCACGGGGCGGCTGGAGTCTTGCGGCAGGCAGGAGGCGGAGGAGAAAATCAAGGCGCTGGGCGGCGCGGCCAAGGACAACGTCACCAAAAAGACGACCTACCTCGTCGTCGGCACCGACCCCGGCGGCAACAAGCTGGCCAAAGCCCGCGAGCTGGGCACCGAGCAAATCGACGAAAAGAAGCTGTTAAGCATCCTGGAGGCAAAACCCTGATGAAACTAATCGTCGGCCTAGGCAACCCCGGCCGCTTTTACGCCCGCCACCGCCACAACATCGGCTATATCTGCCTCAATCACTTCGCCCGCCGGCAGGGCATCAAGTTCGATAAGAAAAAAGGGCTGGCGCGCATCGGCCAGGGCATCGTGGCCGGAAACGACGTAGTATTAGCCCGCCCTCAGACCTACATGAACGAAAGCGGCAAGTCGGTGGGGCGTTTGACGGACCGCTTCGATATCGACCCCAACGACCTCATCGTCATCCAGGACGACCTCGACCTGCCCCTGGCCAAAATCCGCATCGGTTTCGGCAAAGGCTCCGGCGGCCACAAGGGCATCCGTTCCATCATCCAGGAGCTGGGCGTCCAGGACTTCGTCCGCCTTCGTGTAGGCATAGGCAGACCGAACCAAGCCGAAGTCAGCGAGGAAGATATCGTCCGCTATGTCTTGAGCGACTTCACCCCAGCCGAAAGACGCGCCATCAACAGCATCATCCCCACCGTGGACGAGGCCCTCCTCTGCCTGATTAGCGAGGGCCTGACGCCGGCGATGAACAAGTTTAATTAGCCCCACCCCCATTTTTATCTATTCCCACCCGCCACCCTTTTAAGGTAAAGAGGGGCTTCGCCCCTCTTAAACACCCCAATGAGAGGAGTGGCGGGGCGTATCCCGAATAAGAGGTATATAAGGGTTTAACCCTTGTAGGGTGGGTATTGGGTGGGAAAGAATAACGTTCGCCAACAGAGTGGTGTGGGGTAGCAACTCACTCCTCCAATAAAGGTAGTTTCCAAACCACACTTTCTGGTGCTATAATCCATATGCGCATGACCAAAAAGCAACCCATTATCGCCGTTATCGGCGGCGGCAGTTGCCACAAGGAAGAAGCCCGTTTGGCGGAAGCAGTCGGGCGCGAACTGGCCAAACGGGGCGCGACACTGGTATGCGGCGGACTGGGGGGTATTATGGAGGCGGCCTGCAAGGGCGCCAGCGCCGAAGGCGGCACAACCGTCGGCATCCTGCCCGGCGACGACCGGCGCGCCGCCAACCCCTACGTTAACATCCCCATCGTCACCAACCTGGGCTACGCCCGCAACGTGGCCGTGGCTAAATCGGGGCAGGCGGTAATCGCCATCGGCGGCAACTACGGCACCCTCTCCGAAATCAGCCACGCCCTGCAAAGCGGCGTCCCCGTCATCGGCCTCAACACCTGGCACATTTCCCGAAAGGGCAAGGATGACGATAGCATTATCCGGGCCGAAAGCGCCGTTGAGGCGGTGGACAAAGCCCTGGAAACGATAGCAAAGGATGCGTAATACTAAATGACCAAGATTGACAGCGTTAAAGCCAGAGAGATTTTAGATTCACGCGGCAACCCCACTTTAGAGGTCGAGGTAACCCTCGACGACGGCATCAAGGGCGTGGCCGCGGTGCCCTCCGGCGCCAGCACCGGCCAGCACGAAGCCGTGGAGCTGAGGGACGGCGACCAGTCCCGCTTCGGAGGCAAGGGCGTACTCAAGGCGGCGGCCAACGTCAACGATATCATCGCCCCCGTGGTCAAGGGGCTTTCCGCCACCGACCAGCCGGCCCTGGACAAAAAACTGATAAACCTCGACGGCACCCCCGACAAGTCGCGGCTGGGCGCCAATGCCATACTGGGAGTTTCGTTAGCAGTGGCCCGCGCCGTGGCCACATCCGCCGAGATGCCCCTCTACCTTTACCTGGGGCAGAAAGACAGCTACACCCTGCCCGTGCCCATGCTCAATATCCTCAACGGCGGCAAGCACGCCGCCGACTCCACCGACTTCCAGGAGTTCATGGTCATGCCCGTCGGCGCCCGCAGCTTCGCCGAAGCCCTGCGCATGGCCGCCGAGATTTACCAGGCTTTGAAAAAGGTGCTCAAGGACAGGGGGCTGAACACCAACGTCGGCGACGAGGGCGGCTTTGCCCCCTCCCTCCCCGCCAACAAGGACGCCATCGAAGCCATACTGGCCGCTATGGAAAAGGCGGGCTATGCCCCCGGCAGTGACTGCTACATCGCTTTAGACCCCGCCGCCAGCGAGTTCTACCAGAACGGCAAGTACGCGCTTGCTAGAGAAGGCATTTCGCTTACCAGCGGGGAGATGGTTGATTATTATGTCAAGTGGGTCAGCGCCTACCCTATTATCAGCATCGAGGACGGCATGGCCGAGGACGACTGGGAAGGCTGGCAACTGCTCACGCAAAAGCTGGGGGAAAAGGTGCAGCTGGTCGGCGACGACCTCTACGTGACCAACGTCGAACGGTTAAGCAAAGGCATCGAGCTCAAAGCCTCCAACTCCATTCTCATCAAGCTCAACCAGATAGGCACCCTCACCGAGACCATCGCCGCCGTCAAGATGGCGCAGAACGCGGGCTGGACGGCGGTGGTCAGCCACCGCTCCGGCGAGACCAGCGACAGCTTTATCGCCGACCTGGCGGTGGGCCTGAACACGGGATTCATCAAGGCGGGCGCCCCCTGCCGCTCCGAGCGCACCGCCAAGTATAACCGCCTGCTCCAAATCGAGGAGGAGCTGGGTGCCAACGGCAAATACGCCGGAATGAGCGCCTTCTATAATTTAAAGCAATAATGAACGAGCTGGCCGGGAAAAGACTGAAAACAATCCGCAAGTGGAACTGCCACAAGCTGGAGTGCTTCGGCGATTATATCGAAGCCTACACCAGCGCGCTGGGCAAGGACGGCTACTGCTACCTGGAGCTTTACGCCAGCGGCGGCGGCTGCATCGGCAAGGGCACCGATTGCGTTATCGAAGACTCGGCGCTGCGGGCTTTGGGCACGCCGAAGCCCTTCGCCCGACACATTTTTATCGCCCGCGACCCCGCCGACGCCGAAAGCCTGGCCTGGCTGATGACCCAGCGCCACGGCGACGTCAAGATTGTCACTGGCAATTGCGTCAACGACAAAGTGCTCAAGCAGGCTTTCGACTTCATCCCCCGTTCCGCTTCCAGCTTCGCCTTCATCGACCCGCCCGGCTACCGGCAGCTGCGCTGGTCTACCATCAGGAAGCTGGCCGCCCACGGCAAAGACTGGCGGGGGCGCAAGACCGAGTTGTTGATTGCCTTCCCCCTGGAGATGGCCTTGCTGCGCAACCTGGCCCGCCCCGAGTGCCAGCTTTCCATATCCAGGCTCTACGGCAACCGCGACTGGCAGGAAATCAGCCAGAAGAAGCAGGAGGGCAAAATCGACGCGGACAAGATGAGAACGCGGCTGGTGCGGCTTTTCAAGGCAGGATTAAAGGAACTGGGCTACAAATACGTCGAGGACCTGAAACCGGCCTCGCCCTCTGCCCACCCCCTCTACCACGTCATCTCGGCCAGCGACAGCGGGCGGAGAACGGATATGCTCCAGCAGGCTTTCGGCAAGGCGCGCTACCTGCCCTGCGAACTATTGTATACCAAGAAAGCCACCTAATATCTACAAGAACTTTGGGTACAGCTAGAAAGTGAAAGTATTCGAGGAAAGCTGGGTAAAGTCTCTAGAAAAGCGATATGACTTGGCATATAAATACTCGACGCCGTTTATAGCCAGACTAGCACTTGACCCCATTATGACAAAGGAGCGAGCCAAGATTGAGAAATGGTTTCAAAGCCTACCTGAAGATGTTAAACCAGATATACTAGGTAGACTTAGAGATAAAAGTAGTCCACAACACTTCGGCGCTTATTACGAGCTGGTCTTATATCAGTTCTTCAAAAGTATAGGCTATTCTGTAAGCATCCACCCACGCCTTGAAGAAGGCGAACCTGATTTACTTATTACAGGTCAAAATCTCAACAAACCTATAATCATTGAAATAGCCACAGTATTTGACACACCTGATTGGACAAAAGAGGAGAAAAAAACCGATTTAATTCTGGATCAACTCAACAAAATTGAGCATTATTTTTTCATCCATGTAATCTTTCATTCCGATCATATTCCGAACAAAGTAGATTACAAAAGACTAACGCAATTTGTAAAACAATGGCTGGACAGCTTTGAACCCGAGACAACACATACTACTCAAGAAATCGAGTATACAGCAGACGAACTTAAGCTGAATCTACTCCTAATGCCCAAGAAAACTATGCAGAAAGACCCTATTGTCGGTGGATATATGCTACCCGCAAGGTTTGTAGGTACTACACAACTAAGAGGAATGCTAGGAAAAAAGATTAATAAATATAAAAGCGTAAAGGATCTCAATCTACCTTTCATTACTGCTCTAAATATAGATAATATGCCTGCAGGCGAATCAGGTCTGCTAGACGAGTTGTTCGGCAAGCTCGTGGTTGTACTTAAAAGAACTCCAGATGACGAGATAGTAAGCACAGAAGAACGTAGAGATTTTAGCGGCTTATTTACCCCAAAACCTGGGCTAGGAGGAAAAGCGCAGAATACACGTCTAAGCGCGGTCTTGATTACCAAAAACAGGTGGTTAGAACATAGTGAAAACGAACAAGTCAAAAGACTACATGAGTTTGGTGTCATATATAACCCTTGGGCCTGTAATCCTGTTGACCAACAAATCTTTGAGGGCTATCCACAATTTGTCACGACATCAGAAGATGACACTGGCAGAACTTTTGACTGGATTAACAAGGACGCCGAGAAGCCTTTTTATTGTTGAATTAGAGCGAAAAGGGTAGAATAATTCAGATGAAAAAAATCGGCATCACCACCACCGTCCCCCTCGAAGTGCTGCTCGCCGCCGGCTACCAGCCCGTTGACCTCAATAATATCTTTATCAGCGACGACCGCACGGAAAGGCTGGTCTCCGCCGCCGAAAAGGCGGGCTTCCCCCTGAACTGCTGCAGCTGGATTAAGGGTATCTACGGCACCGTCATGGAGCACGGTATTGACACCGTCCTCGGCGTCACCACCGGCGACTGCTCCAACACCCTCATGCTCATGGAGGTGTTAAAGCTCAGGGGTGTCAGGACGATTCCCTTCGCCTACCCCGATAAACCCGACCCCACCCAAATGCAAAAGGCGCTCGATGAGTTGGCCAACGTATTAGGCACGACGATGGAAGCCGCCGATAAGGTCAGGGAGCAGCTGAAACCCTGCCGCGAGCTGGCCTGGAAACTGGACGAAATGACCTGGAAAGACAATCTTGTCGGCGGCTACGAAAACCACCTCTGGCTGGTCTCCGCCTCCGACTTTAACCGGGATTATGGCACGTATCAACGAGAACTGGGCGAGCTGATAGAAAAGCGCCTGGCGGCCCAACCCTACCCCCAAGACTACTTGAGAATAGCCTTCCTGGGCGTGCCCTCGGTTTACGGCAAAGACCTCTATAACTTCCTGGAGAAGAACGGGGCGCGGGTGGTCTATAACGAAATCCAGCGCCAGTTCGCCATGCCCCACCCCGGCAAGTCGCTGGCCGAGCAGTACAGCCGTTACACCTACCCCTACTCCGTCTACGACCGCCTGGAGGATATACAGCCCGAGCTCGAAAAGCGCCGCGTGGACGGCGTCATTCACTACGTCCAGGCGTTCTGCCACCGCGGTATCGGCGACATCATCTTCCGCGACGCCATCGAACTGCCCATTTTGACACTGGAAGGCAACGACGACTTCACCCTCACCCAGCACCTGAAGACCCGCGTCGAAGCCTTTGTCGATATGCTGCAAAGACAACAGCGAAAAACGAAAATAGCTCAAGGAGGAATTAAGCAATGACCAAGATTGGCATTAACGGTTTCGGAAGGGTGGGACGGCTCACCTTGAGGGCGCTCAACCAGTACCACCAGGGCAAGCTGGAGGTGGTCGCCGTCAACGACCTGACCGACACCAAAACCAACGCCCACCTGCTGAAATGGGACAGCACCTACGGCCCCTACCCCGGCGAGGTCAAAGCCGCCGAGGACAGCATTATCGTCGACGGCAACAAGATCAAGGTGCTCGCCGAGCGCGACCCGGCCCGGATACCCTGGGGCAAGCTCGGAGTGGAGATAGTCATCGAGTCCACCGGGCTTTTCACCGACGCTACTAAAGCAGCGGCGCACCTGGAGGGCGGCGCCAAGAAGGTGCTCATATCGGCGCCGGCCAAGAACGAGGACGTCACCATCGTCCTCGGCGTCAACGAAGGCGATTACCAGCCCGACAAGCACAAGATTATCTCCAACGCCTCCTGCACCACCAATTGCATCGCCCCCGTGGTCAAGGTGCTGCACGAGAATTTCGGCGTCACTAAAGGTCTGATGACCACCATCCACGCCTACACCAACGACCAGCGGCTGCTGGACACCTTTCACAAAGACCTGCGGCGGGCGCGAGCCGCCGCCCTCAACATCGTGCCCACCACCACCGGCGCCGCCCGCGCCGTGACCCAGGTCATACCCGAGCTCAAAGGCCGGCTGCACGGGCTGGCGCTGCGGGTGCCCACCGCCACCGTCTCACTGGTCGACCTGGTCGCCGACCTGGACAAGAAAGCCAGCGTGGAAGAGGTAAACAAAGCTCTGGAGAAAGCGGCCAACGGCAAGCTGAAGGGCATACTGGAATACTGCGCGGAACCGCTGGTCAGCGTCGATTTCAAGGGCAACCCGGCCAGCTCCATCGTCGATGCCCCCACCACCATGCTCATCGGCGATAACATGGTCAAGGTGCTCGCCTGGTACGACAACGAGTGGGGTTACAGCTGCCGTCTAGGCGACATGGCTATATACATAGCCAGCAGGGGTTTATAGATTGTGACCAACTCTCCAGAAGGGTTGACATTGCGCAGGAACTGTGCTTACAATAGACGAAACGGTCCAAATTTTTAATTTACGAGAGGTGACAAAATGAAACTGGTGGTTGTAGGTCTCGGACAATGTGGTGGCAGGGTCGCCGATGCTTTCGCCCGCCTTAACAAAAGGGCGCGTTCGGCACGCGGGATGGAGATAGTTACCGGTGCTTTCGCCGTCAATACAGATGCTGCTGACTTGAGCGGGCTGCAAACGATAAGGCCCGATTACCAGCACCGAATTCTTATCGGCGGACGCCGCACCGGCGGTCACGGTGTCGGCAAAATCAACGAGCTGGGCGCCGAAGTGGCCCGGGAAGACGGCGACAAAGTCGTCGACGCCCTGCGCACGGCGCACCGCTTCTTTGAAACCGACGCCTTTCTGCTCATCGCCGGTGTCGCCGGCGGTACCGGCTCGGGCGCTCTGCCCATCATCACCCAGATGATGAAAGACCGCTACATCGACAAGCCGGTCTACTCGATGGCCGTCCTCCCCTTCGCTCACGAAGAGGAAACCGAGGAAAGAACAATCTACAACGCGGCCACCTGCCTCAAGTCGCTCTACACTACCGCCGACGCCGTCTTCCTGGCCGATAACCAGCGCTTCGTCAGGAAAGACTTTTCCCTGCGCAATAACCTTTCCCAGATTAACGACCTTATGGTCGAGCCTTTCTTCAACCTGCTCTGCGCCGGTGAAGAGACGCGACGCAAGAACATCGGCGCCCGCATGGTCGACGCCGGTGACATCATCCAGAGTCTGGTCGGCTGGACGGTAATCGGCTACGGCAAGTCGCAGCTGCCCACCTGGAAGTTCTTCTCCTGGGGCCGCAACTTCCGCAAGAAGAGCACCGAAACCCACCGCGGCATCCAGGCTATGGACGAGGCTTTAAGCGAGCTTTCCGTCAAGTGCAACCCCGCCGAATCGGGCCGGGCTCTATACCTGGTCTCGGCGCCGCATAAAGAGATGAACATGGACCTGGTCAAAGACCTGGGCGAGTACCTCCGCGACATGGCCCCCGAGGCCGTCATCAGGAACGGCGACTACCCCAGAGAGAGAAACCTCATCGACGTTACCCTGGTTCTCTCCGAGCTGGGCGCCGTGGACAAGATAAAGGCCTACTACGAGACCGCCACCCAGTTCATCCATGCTTCCAAGGGCAGAGAGAAGCAGGCCGAGGGCAAGCTCAAGGAGATAGAAGAAGCCTCCAAGGACATCCCCTCGCTGCTCTAAGCCACAACAACAGACCTTTAGCCAGCCTTACTGCCACGCGGTAAGGCTGGTTTTTATTTGAAATCAAAGCTGCCCCACTCCCGAATCGGCTTTGGAAACCAGCCGATTTAGGGTATAATAGAGGCAGCGATGTCTTCTCAAGTTTTTTATCGCAAGTGGCGCCCCCAGACCCTGGCCGATGTCGTCGGACAAGCGGCGGTAACCCAGACCCTGAGTAATGCTCTCAAGAACGGGCGCGTCTCCCACGCTTATCTTTTCTACGGCCCCCGCGGCACCGGCAAGACCTCGACGGGGCGTATTTTAGCCAAGGCGGTCAACTGCCTGGGCACCGGCGAAGAAAAACCCTGCAACCAGTGCGAGATGTGCCTGGCGATAACGGAAGGCCGGGCCATGGACATCATTGAGGTCGACGCCGCCAGCAACACCGGCGTCGACGATATCCGCAGCCTGCGCGAAAAGGTGAACTACGCCCCCGGCCAGGCGAAATACAAGGTCTATATCATCGACGAAGTCCACATGCTCTCTAACAGCGCCTCCAACGCCCTGCTTAAGACGCTGGAGGAGCCGCCGCCCCAGGTCATTTTCATCCTGGCCACCACCGAGATTCACAAGGTGCTGCCCACCATCATGTCGCGCTGCCAGCGTTTCGACTTCAGGCGCATCTCCCGGTCCGACGTGGCGGACAAGCTGGAAAGCATCTGCCAGGCGGAGGGCATCAAGATGGAGCCCGAGGGACTGCGGCTCATCGCCAGCAGCGCCACCGGCAGCCTGCGCGACGCCGAGAACCTGCTGGAGCAGATGACCACCTACTACGGCAACGAAATCGGCCTGGCCCAGGTGCAGGCCGTGCTGGGCATCACCGGCGATGAGAGGGCCAGAGGGATGGCCAAGCATATCGTTAACAACGACGTCTCGGCGGGCGTAGCCACCATCAACAGCGTCAACAGCGACGGCCTCGACCTGAGGCAGTTCAACCGCGAGCTGGTGGCTTACCTGCGGCACCTGCTTTTGGTCAAGACCGGCTCCGACGAGGCGTTAGACCTCACCACCGAGGACATCAATGAGCTTAAAGAGCTGGCGGGCAAAACGACGCTGGCTCAAATCCTGCGCGCTATCAAGCTCTTCGGGCAGCTTGAAATCGGCTTCGACAACTACTCCACTCTGCCTTTAGAGCTGGCGCTGGTCGATTGCGCCCAGCCCGTTGAAGCCCCCCAGAGCACCACCCCCCGGCCCCAGCCCGAAGCCCCGCCGCTGAAAGCGCCGCCGAAACCGGCGCCCAAGGCGAAAGCGGTCGAGGCAGCCAAGGCCGTTCCCGAAACCAAGCCTGCCGAAGCAGCCAAGGAAGCGCCCGAGGCGAAGGTGAGCGAGACAGAAAAGGCAGCCGAGGCACCGAAGGCCGCTGCCGAGCCCAAGGCGGAAGTGAAACCGGAGGCGAAAGCGGCCGAGCCCGAAGCTAATCCGCCGGCGGCGGACAACCCCGCCCAACCCGGTCTCAACAGCGATATAGATAACCTGCGTACCAACTGGAAACAGGTCATCGAACAGGCGCCCGACGAGGTCAAGCGGTCGGCCGCCGTCGCCATCTTGAGAAGCGCCGGCGTCACGCCGGTGGAAATCGACGGCGATACCGTGGTCTTAGCCTTCAAGTACCCCATCCACAAGGAAAAGATGGAGACAACCGAAAACCAACAGGTGGTGCGCACCATCATCGGTAACTTCCTGGGGCACGCCTGCCAGGTGCGCTGCGTCCACGAACCCGAGGACAACCACTTGGTGGACGCCGTTAAAAAGATAGGTGCCCAGGTCACCAAAGTGGAGGACTTGTGAACAAACGTATGATGCAACAGGCCCAGGAACTCCAGGCACGGCTGGCCAAAGCCCAGCAGGAGCTGGCCGAAGCCACCGTCGAAGCCACGGCGGGCGGCGGCGGCGTCACCGTCACCGTCACCGGCCAGCAACAGGTGAAGTCAATCAAGATAGCCCCCGAGGCCATCAACCCCGAAGACGCCGATATGCTGGAAGACCTGGTGCTGGCGGCGGTCAACGAAGCCCTGGCAAAGTCCCAGGAGCTCGCCGCCGACCGCATGCGCCAGATAACCGGCGGCCTGAACATCCCCGGCCTGACCTAGACAACAATCCGGGTGGAGTGGAGAGGCAACCCCTTGGAAGGAATTCTAGAGGGAGAATCCCCTCTAAGGGTGGGCAGGGCGGGACGAAAGGACGTTCGCACAACAGAGTGGGGTGGTGGGTGAAATTAATCTTTTAAGGAGAACCGGGCCTTGACTCAAGACATACCGCCCGCCGCGGGAGCGGTGGACCGACTCATCCAGGAACTCAACCGGCTGCCCGGCGTCGGCCCCAAGAGCGCCCAGCGCCTCGCCTTCCACCTCTTACGTTCTTCCGAAGAGCAGACCAAGATGCTCGCCGACGCCATACTCACCGTCAAGCAAAAGACCAGGCTCTGCTCGACCTGCTTCAACATTACCGACAGCGACCCCTGCCCTATCTGCCGCAACCCCCAGCGCGACCGCAGCCTGGTCTGCATCGTAGAGCAACCCCAGGACATACTGGCGCTGGAGCACACCAAGACCTATCACGGCCTTTACCACGTTCTCCACGGCGCCATCTCCCCCACCGAAGGCATCGGCACCGGCGATATCAGAATCAACGAGCTTATGGAACGGCTCAAGAACGGCTCGGTCAGCGAGGTCATACTGGCCACCAACCCCACCATGGAAGGGGAGCAGACCGCCATGTACCTCAACAAGATTATCCCTCCCCTGGGCATCAAGGTCACCCGCCTGGCCAGGGGGCTGCCTTTCGGCACCGAGCTGGAATACGCCGACGACGTCACCCTGACCCGCGCCCTGGAGGGACGGCAGGAATTTTAGGGGGTACAAAATGGATTTCCGCAGGCTGGGTAGAACCGACCTGAACGTATCCGTCATCGGCTTCGGCACCTGGGCTATCGGCGGCAGCTTCTGGGGGCCCACCATCCCTTCCGAGTCCGTCGCCGCCATCCACAAAGCCATCGACAGCGGCATCAACCTCATCGACACCGCCCCCGTCTACGGCAACGGCAAGTCGGAAAAGCTGGTGGGCAAAGCCATCAAGAGACGCCGCCAGCAGGTCATCATCGCCACCAAGTGCGGCCTCCACTTCAAGGGCTCACAGGCGATTAACGACCTCAAACCCGCCTCGATTCGCGCCGAGCTGGAAGCCTCATTGAAGCGTTTGGGCACGGATTTCATCGACCTCTACCAGTGTCACTGGCCCGACCCCGACACCCCCATCGAGGAGACCATCGGCGAGATGACCAAGATGAAAGACGAGGGCAAAATCAGGGCTATCGGCGTCTCCAACTTCGACGCCGCCCTGGTCAAAAAGGCGCAAGCGGTCGCCCCCATCGCCTCCAACCAGGTGCCCTACTCCATGCTCAACCGAGATATAGAAAAGGAGCTCGTCCCCTTCTGTATCGAGCACGATATCGGCATCATGGCCTACGGCCCGCTGGGCGGCGGCATCCTCAGCGGCAAGTATGAGAAAAAACCCAAGTTCGGCAGGAACGACGCCCGCACCTTTTTCTACCAATACTACGAAGAGCCACTCTGGTCGAAGGTGCAGCTCTTGCTCAAAGAGCTGGAGCGGATTGCGGCGCAGCACGATAAACCCGTCGCCCAGGTCGCCATCAACTGGGCGCGCCAGCAACCGGGCCTCACCGTCGCCCTGGTCGGTGCCCGCAACCCCCACCAGGCGGAGATGAACGCCGTCGCCGGCAGCTGGAGCCTCTCCGAAGAAGAACTCTTCCACATTAACGAGCACCTGACTCATATGTTAGACAAGGAATAGTCAAAAGGAGGTTGCCATGTTCAAATCGGCGTTTATCATCATGGCGCCCGACGGCGACCCCGCCAAGCACCGCATGACCCTGCAGACGGAGAAAGCACAGCTGACGGCGGTCTTCATCGAGATTTTCGACTTCGACAAGGCCCTCGAGGTGGCTGAAGAACTGGTGCAAAAAGACGGCGTCCAGTCCATCTACCTCTGCCCCGGTTTCACCAACCAGGCGGTGGGCCGCATCTCCGCCGCCGTATCCGGAAAAGCGGCGGTGCAGGTGGGGCGCGGCGATTCCCCCAGCACGATTATGGTCGGTGAAATGCTGGGCAAAGAAGGCTGGTTCGACGAATAAACATCTCTCTGTCATTGCGAGGAGCGCAGCGACGAAGCAATCCCCGGGGTGGAGTGGTGGAGCCTATCC